>JAJRPS010000002.1 GCA_024280635.1 Bacteroidota bacterium
TAGTGCACAATATCCTTGTGAAAATGGTACCGCAAACGGTTATCCTTGTAATGATTATGACTTAATGAGCCATTTAACTTTTGATGAATTAGGTTTTCCTGGTGCAGAAGGCAATGATTCTTGGGGTTGGACAGATAGCACAACAGGAAAAGAATATGCCTTAATGGGTACCACAAAAGGGACTGCCTTTGTAGATATTTCTGATTCAAACGATCCAATTGTACTCGGTACTTTAGCTACAGCAACGGTAACTAATATTTGGAGAGACATTAAAATTTATCAAGACCACGCTTTTATTGTTAGTGAAGCAGCAGGTCATGGTATGCAAGTTTTTGATTTAACACGCTTGCGCAATGTAGCCAATCCGCCAGAAGTATTTACAGCAGACGCACATTATACTGGTTTTGGAAAAGCACATAATATTGTAATTAATAAAGATTCAGGATATGCTTACGTTGTGGGTACGGATACTTTTTTAGGAAAAACACACATGGTAAACATTCAAAACCCAACAAATCCAGTTGGAGTGGGTGAAATACCAGATTATGCACATGATGCACAAGTATTAAACTATAATGGTCCAGATGCTGATTATGCGGGCAGAGAAATTTTTATTGGTAGTAATGAAAATATTGTAGCCATTGTTGATATTACCGATAAAGCAAATCCAACGGTGATATCAACGATTACCTATCCAAATATTGGTTATACACATCAAGGATGGTTTACGGAAAATAGAAAATATTTTATTGTAGGTGATGAATTAGATGAGTTAAACTTTGGAAACAATACCAGAACCATTGTTTTTAATTTTGAAGATTTAGATAACCCTGTTTTACATTTTGAATACACTACTAATAATGGTGCAATTGACCATAATTTATATACGGTAGGTAATTTAATGTATCAAGCCAATTATACATCAGGAGTGCGTGTAGTAGATATTTCGGGTATTGATAATAGCACTTTTACTGAGGTTGGTTTTTTTGACACCTATCCAGCAAATGATAATACTAGTTTTCATGGTGCATGGAATGTATACCCATACTTTGTAAGTGGTAATATTTTAATAAGTGATATTGAAGGTGGTTTGTTTATTGTTAGAAAATCAATTTAAAACCTTACTCTAAATCTGTTAGAAAATTTATTTAAATAGATGTTTTGTAGTAAATGTTATAAATCATCTACTTATAAATGTATATTTTAGTAACCAATATAATATAATTAATCCCCAAATTAATTTTAACAATGATAAATAAAATAACATATATACTGCTCCTAATAAGTAGTATAGGTTTTACGCAAACCAATTGTGTTTCCAATATGGCTGGAAGTTACCCTTGTAATGACTATGATTTGATGAGTCATTACAATAAAAACACATTAAGCACAAATGACGGTAGTGATATTTGGGGTTGGACCGATAGCACTACAAATAAAGAATACGCCTTGATGACCTTTGAAGATAAAATTTGCTTTTTAGATGTTACGGATGCTATGAATCCAATTTATTTAGGGTTTGTAAATACAAACGCAGGAGTACATTATTGGCGAGATGTAAAAGTATATAATAATACCGCTTATATTGTAGCAGATCAAGTAGGTGCACATGGTGTGCAAGTATTTGATTTAGAACGCTTGCGTAATGTAGCGAATCCTCCTGAAAATTTTGCTCCAGACACTGTTTTAACAGCAGGTTTTGGGGGTTCAACCATTGGAAGTTGCCACATATTGTGATTAATGAAAGTATTGCTATGGCATATGTTGTTGGTTGTAATAGTGCTAATAATGGAGCTGTTATGGCATTAGATTTGTCAAATAGATTAAACCCTGTTGCAGTAGGGCAAGATGCAAATAATGGATATTCTCATGACGCACAGGTAGTAACCTATAATGGTCCTGATGCGGATTATACGGGTAAACAAATAATGGTTTCTAGTAATGAAAGTGAGGTAGTGTTTTTAGATGTTACAGATCCTACAAACATGATAACTATTTCCACAATAAGCTATACCAATGCAGCTTATGTACATCAAGGGTGGTTTACAGAAGACCTAAAATACGTACTAATAGGAGATGAATTAGACGAACAAAACTTTGGAAACAATACTAAAACAATTATTTTAGATGTAAATGATTTAGATAATCCATTTGTAAAAAACATCTATGAAAATCCAACAACAGAGGCAATTGATCATAATATTTATGTAAAAGGAAATCTTGCATTTGAAGCCAATTATAGAGCAGGAATGCGTGTGCTGGATGTTTCAGACATTGCCAATGGTAATTTATCTGAAGTAGGCTATTTTGATACGTATCCCACAAGTAATTCCGCTCAATTTAATGGTGCTTGGAGTATCTATCCTTATTTTGAAAGTGGCAATATATTGATAAGTGATATTGAAGGCGGTTTGTTCGTAGTTCGTAAATCGGGCACATTGGCAGTTGGAGATGAGGTTTTTAACCCGTCTGAATTCACTATTTTTCCTAACCCAGCAACAGCAAAGATAAAAGTAGTGTCAAAAAATAAAAATATCTCTCAAGTAGTTTTATATAATATTTTAGGACAAGAGGTTATATCGATAAAAAATAACACTCATTTTAAAAATGTTTTAATAAACGTATCTGGTTTAAATGAAGGTGTTTATGTTTTAAAGATAAACAATTCAATAGCTAAAAAAATAGTAATAAATAGAAGCTAAATACGTTGTAAAATAAAAAGTTGATTATGGTAAAAATAATAAATACAGTGTTATGTTGCTCTTTATTTTTCATTTTAGGATGTAAAAGTGATGATGACGCAGGTGTAACACCACCAACCACACAAATTACAAATACAGTCACTAGCATTTCAAATTACGGAGGATCAAGAAATGATGCATATACAGCTGTAGTTGCAACTAATGATGGTGGATATATTGTTACAGGATATACCCAAAGTATAGACGGTGATATTACCGACAAAACAGTAGAAGAATTTGATTACTGGGCAGTAAAATACGCTGCGGATGATACCTTACAATGGTCAAAAACTTATGGAGGCAGTCAAGATGATAGAGCCAGTCAAATTATACAAACTACTGATGGAGGTTATGCCCTTATTGGATACAGTAAAAGTAACGACCTAGATGTTATTGGAAATCAAGGTCAAAAAGACTTTTGGATGTTAAAAATAGACGCTTCAGGAAGTATCTCTTGGCAAAAAGACTTTGGATTTAGTGGTAACGATAAAGGTATTACCTTAATACAAACAACTGATGATGGCTACCTTTTAGGTGGTATAATAGACGTTACCGCTTCTGGAGGTTTGGGAACCGATAAAAACCTGCAAATTAACCATGCAGGTGGCGATTATTGGGTAATTAAACTCGATGCATCTGGAATCAAACAATGGCGAAAATTTTATGGTGGCGGACAAACCGACACCCTAAATGATATGATTCAAACTCCCGATGGTGGATTTTTATTGATAGGAGATTCTGATAGTACAGATGTTGATGTCAACAACAATAATGGAGGTTACGATTTTTGGGTAGTAAAAATCAGCAATACAGGAACACTTATTTGGGAAAAATCATACGGCGGAAGTGAAATTGAAAAAGGATATCACATTACCAAAACTAATGATAATAATTATATAGTTGTAGGTGATGCTCGTAGTACCGATGGAGATTTAACTAACTCAAAAGGAAATGCTGATGTTTGGGTGCTTAAAATAAACGATGCAGGAAATATTATTTGGCAAAAAAATTATGGAGGCACTAGCTTTGATAGTGCAAGAAGTGTAATTACAGACACTAATGGTGGATTTTTCATTACAGGAAGTTCACGTAGTTTAAATATAGATGCTTCATCAAATAAGGGTCAAAATGACGTTTGGATTCTTAAAATAGCTGAAAACGGAAACTTAAAATGGCAAAAATCATTAGGAGGCTCACAAATAGATTTTGGATACGGAATTGCTCAATTACAAGACGGTAGTATTGTGGTTGCAGGAGATACTACAAGTGATGATTTTGATTTCCCAAATAATAAAGGATTTAAAGACGCATTAATTATTAAAATAAATTAAAGTATTGATGTTTAAAAGCTCACATGCTTACATCTATCAAAAATTAAATTATGAAAAAATATATTTTATTATTCGCAATTACAACAATATTATTTTCTTGCACAAAAGATGATGGGGTTGATTTTACAACAACTAGTACACCAATAACCGTAACTTTTACTCAAAATTTTGATGGGGATGCTATTACAGTAAATGAATTTAACAATTTAAGTTATACAAATGCACATGGCGAAACACTAAGTTTAACACGTTTACGTTATTTAATATCTAAAATTCAATTGCATAAAGCAGATGGTACTACAATTTTATTAAGAGATTATAACTTAGTAGATGTTACCAATGCTACTAACCTAAGTTTTACTACTACTGATAATATTCCTACAGGCAACTACACGCTTAGTTTTGTTTTTGGTTTTGATGAAGTTGATAATCAGCAAAATTATATTCCGCTAAACACTGTTTCTTGGAATTGGCCAGCAATGTTAGGTGGTGGTTATCATTTTATGCAAATGGAAGGAAAATATACCGCTTCAGGTAGCACTACTCAAGAAATATATGCTTATCACATGGGTACTGCACGTGTAAGTACAGGTGTTTTTGAAGTCAATCATTTTACGGTAAATTTAGGGGCAGTAACTATTGCTGAAAATCAAAATATAGAAATTAAAATGAATATTGCTGAATGGTATAAAAATCCGTTTATGTGGGATTTAACACAACTAAACAATACACTAATGCCAAATTATACAGCGCAAAAGCACATGCAAGAAAACGGAGCAACCGTATTTAGTTTAGGAAATTAATAGCTTTAATTTACCGATGCAATAATATTAAAAATCAATATCGATTACCTTTGTACTAATAAAAATTATCCGTTTTCACGAGTAATGAATATGAAAAAAATAATATACATAATACTAACCTTATTACTGACTATTTCTTGTTCAAAAGATGATAGAGGGGTAGCTGCAGTATACGTCCCAACACCAGCACCTTTACAAATACCACAAGTATTTAGTGATAATATTTTACCACCTATTATTCCTCCTGGAAATCCACAAACGCTAGAGGGAGTGGCTTTGGGTAGAAAATTATTTTATGAGACCCTTTTATCTGCAGATAATACTCAATCTTGTGCTAGTTGTCATGCACCAGCAAATGCTTTTACAGATGATACCCAGTTTAGTGAAGGTATAGATGGTCTTTTAGGAGCCCGTAATTCGATGCCAATATTCAATGCCGCATGGAATTATGATAATAAATTCTTTTGGGATGGACGTGAATTTGGATTAGAAATGCAAGCAACAAACCCTGTTGAAAATCCAATAGAAATGCACAATACGTGGCAAAATGCAGTACAAGCATTACAAAACATAAGTGAATATTCGTTTTTATTTGAACAAGCATTTGGGAGCAGTCAAATCACTAAAATGAATGTGGTTAAAGCAATCGCGCAATTTGAACGCACACTTATTTCTGCCAATTCTAAATTTGATAGACATTTGCTGGGAACATATACCCTTACTACTGCTGAACAAAATGGATTAAATGTGTTTATGGATGAGGCAGCTGGTGATTGTTTTCATTGTCATGGAAACCCCAATAACCCACTTTGGACAGATAATAAATTTCATAATAATGCCCTTGATGCTACTTTTACTGATTTAGGATTAGGTGAAATAACCGGAGATCCAAATAATAACGGATGGTTCAAAGCACCTTCTTTGCGAAATTTATCTTTCACAGCACCATACATGCATGATGGACGGTTCAATACATTGCAAGAGGTTATCAACCATTATAGTGATGGTTTACAAAGCTCCACTACTAACGATCCTTTAATGAAAAATGTTTCAGCAGGAGGAAATCATTTAACACCACAACAAAAAAGTGATTTATTGGCTTTTTTATTGAGTTTAAATGACACCGAATTTATTAACAACCCTAATTTTCAAGAACCATAAAAATATAGTAAGGTATTGCCCTTATAGTCAATAATATTATTACAATGAAAAATGAATAAAATAGAACACATTGGTATTGCCGTTAAAAATTTAGAAGAATCCAACCAATTGTTTGCAAAATTGTTTGGTAAACCTCATTATAAAATGGAAGAAGTGAAAAGTGAAGGTGTGAAAACTTCTTTTTTTCAGGTCGGTGAAAACAAAATAGAATTATTAGAAGCAACAAAAGAGGGTAGTCCAATAGCTAAGTTTGTCGCTAAAAAAGGAGAGGGTATCCATCATATCGCTTTTGATGTTACTGATATTCAAGCAGAGGTAATTCGTTTGCAAAAAGAAGGCTTTGTTATTTTAAACGAAGCACCTAAAAAAGGAGCAGATAACAAATTAGTTGTTTTCTTACACCCAAAAGGAACTAACGGAGTTTTAGTAGAGTTATGTCAAGAAATAAAAAAATAATTTGGTGTATCTATAAATAAGTAGTATTATTGCACCCATAAAACCGGTCCCATAGCTCAGTTGGTTAGAGCATCTGACTCATAATCAGAGGGTCCCAGGTTCGAGCCCTGGTGGGACCACTTCGTTAATAAATAAAAGTGTTAAAATAAAAAATAAAAATTATCTTATTTTTATTTGGTATTCTCATTGTTTTTTATAAATTTACACAACTATGAAAGTTAAAAAGAATAAATCCTTACAGTTTTTGCTTACTATCATACTTCTTTTAGTAGTATGTACTAGTTATGCTATTGTTGCGCCATCTCCACCACAACCGTTAGCGCCTAATGGCCCAGGACCTGGACTAGTGCCAATTGACGGTGGGATTGCAATACTGTTAGCTGCAGGTGTAGCGTATGGGATTAAAAAAATAAAACAAAAAAATTAGATGTCGAATAAATGGTATCTTTTATAATAAAAAGAGGAAAACAAATATTTGTTTTCCTCTTTTTATGTAGTAACCTTATCTGATGCTATATAGTTTGGCTATGTATTTTCCAATAACATCAAATTCTAGATTAACCAAGCTTCTAACGGTTACACTATTTAAAGTTGTATTCTCTAAAGTATAGGGTATTATAGCAACACTAAACTCATTCTTTTTTGAGTTTACTACCGTTAAACTAATTCCATTTATTGTAATAGATCCTTTTTCAATCGTTACGTTGCCTAAAGTAGCATCGTATTGAAAAGTAAAAATAGTACTGCCGTCTTCTCTGATAATTCCAGTACATGTTGCAGTTTGATCTACATGCCCTTGTACAATGTGTCCGTCTAAATGTGCACCCAATTGCATGCCTCTTTCTAAATTGATAAAATCATCTTTTTTAAAATTATTTAAGGTTGTTTTTTGAAGGGTTTCGTGAATAGCGGTCACCGTATAGGTGTCGTCTTCAATTTTTATAACAGTTAAACAGACACCATTGTGCGCTACACTTTGATCTATTTTTAATTCATTTGTAAAATTACAATGTATGGTAAAGTGTATATTACCACCTTCTTTTTCAATTTTTACAATTTTTCCGATACTTTCAACGATTCCTGTAAACATGCTAATAAATAATTAGTTACTTTTGTGAGTGTCAAAAATACGTAATTTTACGGCATTACGCTAAACCACCATTCAATAAAAATATGGATACTTCAAAAAAAATAGTAATCGGAATTTCAATAGGAGATTTAAACGGAATAGGGTCAGAAATTATTTTAAACACTTTTGCTGATGCAAGAATGTTTGATTTTTGTACTCCAGTTGTTTTTGCATCATATAAAACAATGCAATATTTAAAAAAGCATTTTAATGCTCCTACGCACATTCAACGAGCAGATGATTTAGAAAATTTACGAGATAATAAACTAAATGTAATTGAAGTTTGGGACGAAGATTTTAATTTTAATTTTGGTCAAGAAGACGAAAAAGCAGGCGAGTTGTCTATACAATCTTTAAGGGCTGCAACATTAGCTTTAAAAGAAGATAAAGTAGATGCGCTACTTACAGCACCTATAAATAAATCAAATATTCAATCAGAAAATTTCTCATTTCCTGGTCATACCGATTATTTAGCACAAGAGTTAGAGGGGAGTCCATTGATGTTTATGGTTTCGGATAACTTAAAAGTAGGATTGTTAACCGACCATGTTGCCGTAAAAGATGTTGCAAAAACCATTACACCTACACGTATTAGAAGTAAAATAATTACCATAAATGATTCTTTGAAAAAAGATTTTGGAGTTCGAAAACCGAAAATTGCAGTATTGGGTATCAATCCACATTCAGGAGATAATGGCGTTATTGGGAAAGAAGATGATGCTGTTTTGAAACCAACCCTTCAGGAAATGAATGATAAAGGTATTCTGGTATACGGTCCATATGCTGCTGATAGTTTTTTTGGGTCGGATAATTATCATCAATTTGATGCAATTGTAGCATCATACCATGATCAAGGGTTAATTCCTTTTAAAACACTAACCTTTGGTAGTGGTGTCAATTATACTGCTGGGTTAAACAAGGTGCGTACCTCACCAGATCACGGTACTGCTTATGAAATTGCAGGACAAGGAAAAGCAAGTATAACCTCTTTTAAGCAAGCGTTGTTTACTGCTATTGAAATAGTAAAACACCGTGAAGAGTATAATGAGTTAACAAAAGACGTATTAAAGAAGAGAAGAAAGATATAAGCAAAAAAATGTTTATAAGGTTATGAATATAAAATAAAAGTTATATATTTGCCCGCTCAAAACTTTGTTTTTCAGATGAAAGAGATGAATGTATATCAAATTCCTTTTACAGGATTAAAAGAAGGAAAACACAATTTTGAGTTTAACGTAAAAAACACGTTCTTTTTACATTTTGGTTATGAGGAGTTTAATAGCTCTAATATTACGGTGCACTTAGTATTAAATAAAACGGCAACCATGATGGAATTAACATTTGCTGCAACAGGAAGTGTTAGTATTAATTGTGATGTCACTAATGAGCCTTTTGATCAAAAAATAGATTCCAGTTTAGACTTAGTTGTGAAATTTGGATCTGTTTTTAATGATGAAAATGATGATTTGCTAATTTTACCACATGGAGAATTTGAGGTAGCAGTACAGCAATACATTTATGAAATGATTGTGTTGTCAATACCAGTAAAAAGAGTACACCCAGGTATTGCAGACGGTAGTTTGCAATCTGAAATGTTAACCAAAATAAAAGAATACAGCGGAGAAAATAAAAAAGAAGAGGATCAAATTGACCCTCGTTGGAATAAATTAAAGAATCTATTAACAGATAAATAATATAGAAAATGGCGCATCCTAAAAGAAAAATATCGAAAACAAGAAGAGATAAAAGAAGAACACATTACAAGGCAACTGTACCGCAAATAGCAACTTGCCCAACAACAGGTGAAGCTCACTTATATCATAGAGCACACTGGTTTGAAGGAAAATTATACCATAGAGGTCAAGTTTTAATTGACAACTCTGTAGAAGAAGAATTAGTAGACTAAATTTTATAGTACTACTTTGTCATAGACGTTAAAAAAACTCTCATTTTTGAGGGTTTTTTTGCATATAAGTGTATTTGCATTTTAATAATAACGTCCTATTTTAAAAGATGAGGTTAAAAGTAATATTATAATATTTTAAAATCGCCCCTAAACACAAGTTTATAAGGCGTTACCCTTTTAAAGGATAAAGTTTTGCTGCAAAAATTTAAGTAATGAAACCTTTTTACCTGTCGTAATATGATTAAAAAAGTGGTTAATAATTTTTATATCTCTTAAAAAGAAGGTATTTTGCACTACTTTTTGAACAAAAAAAGATAAAAGCCAATTTTTTATTTTCTTTTTAAACAAAAAACTAAAAAATGACTAAAATTACTGCAGCAATAACAGCAGTCGGGGCACACGTTCCAGACGATGTATTAACCAACCAGATATTGGAAACATTGGTAGATACAAATGACGAATGGATTACCTCCCGTACCGGTATTAAAGAACGTAGAATTCTTAAAGAAGAAGGTAAAGGAACATCTTATCTTGCTATAAAATCCGCTGAAAATTTAATTCAAAAAACTAAATTAGACCCAAAAGAAATTGACTTAGTAATTGTAGCCAGCGTATCTAATGATATGCCTGTAGCTGCAACAGCTGTTTATGTAGCTACAGAAATAGGTGCCACAAATGCATTTGCATATGATTTACAAGCTGCTTGTTCAGGTTTCTTATATGGCATGTCAACTGCAGCAGCGTACATAGAATCAGGTAGATACAAGAAAATACTCTTAATAGGTGCTGATAAAATGTCGTCTATAATTGATTATACCGATCGTACAACCGCAATTATTTTTGGTGATGGAGCAGGAGCAGTACTTTTTGAACCCAATACAGAAGGCTTAGGATTGCAAGATGAATTTATGAGAAGTGATGGTGTAGGAAGACACTTTTTGAAAATAGAAGCAGGGGGCTCTATGCTTCCAGCGTCTATAGAAACGGTTACTAATAGACAGCATTTTGTAAAACAAGAAGGAAAACAAGTATTTAAATATGCAGTTACCAATATGGCTGATGTTAGTGAAATCATTATGAAAAGAAACAACCTATCTCATGATGATGTAGACTGGTTAGTTGCCCATCAAGCAAACAAACGCATCATTGATGCTACAGCAAACAGAATGGGTGTTAGTGAAGAAAAAGTATTAATGAATATTCAAAAATACGGTAATACCACTTCAGCAACATTACCTTTGTTATTAAGTGATTTTGAGAAAAAATTTAAAAAAGGAGATACCTTAATATTTGCTGCTTTTGGTGGTGGATTCACATGGGGATCTATTTATTTAAAATGGGCATATAATTCAAATTAAAAAAAACTAAAACAACAATATTATGGATTTAAAAGAAATTCAAAACTTAATTAAATTTGTAGCTAAATCAGGTGCAAGCGAAGTTAAATTAGAAATGGAAGACATCAAAATTACCATTAAAACTGGTGATGGCGAAAATACAACTATTGTGCAGCAAATGCCAATGGGAACACCTATGATGGCAGCAGCTCCAGTAGCAGCAGCCCCTACTCCAGTAGTAGCAGAAGAAGCAGTAGCGTCTAGAGATGATGACTCTAAATACATTACCGTAAAATCACCAATTATTGGAACATTTTACCGCAAACCCTCTCCTGATAAACCTAACTTTGCAGAAGTAGGGCAAACTATTGCAGAAGGTGATGTGTTATGTATTATAGAAGCAATGAAATTATTTAACGAAATAGAATCAGAAGTATCTGGTAAAATTGTTAAAATATTAGTAGACGATGCTTCTCCTGTAGAATTTGATCAACCATTGTTTTTAGTAGATCCATCTTAAAAATTCAGAATTCAGAACTCTGAATTCATAATTTAATTAATAAGTTATGTTTAAAAAAATATTAATTGCCAATAGAGGCGAAATAGCACTGCGTATTATCAGAACCTGTAGAGAAATGGGTATCAAATCTGTTGCAGTATACTCAAAAGCAGATGCAGATAGTTTACATGTAAAATTTGCAGATGAAGCCGTTTGTATTGGTCCAGCACCCAGTAATCAATCCTACTTGGTGATGTCAAATATTATTGCCGCAGCAGAAATTACAAATGCAGATGCCATACATCCTGGATACGGATTCTTATCTGAAAATGCTAAATTTTCAAGAATTTGTGACGAGCACAATATTAAGTTTATTGGAGCTTCAGGTGATATGATTGACCGAATGGGAGATAAAGCCAATGCAAAAACAACCATGATTGAAGCTGGTGTGCCTTGTGTACCAGGTAGTGAAGGAACTATTGAAACCTTTGAAGATTGTGTAAAAATAGCTAAAGAAACAGGATATCCCGTAATGCTAAAAGCTTCTGCTGGAGGTGGAGGTAAAGGTATGCGTGCTGTTTGGAAACCAGAAGATTTAAAAGAGGCATGGGATTCTGCACGTCAAGAATCAATGGCAGCTTTTAACAATAATGAAATGTATATGGAAAAGCTTATTGAAGAGCCTCGTCATATTGAAATTCAAATTATTGGTGATTCTAATGGTAAAGCATGTCACTTATCTGAAAGAGATTGCTCAGTTCAACGTCGTCATCAAAAATTAACAGAAGAAACTCCTTCTCCTTTTATGACAGATGAATTGCGTGATAAAATGGGAGTGGCAGCAATAAAAGCAGCAGAATATATTAAATATGAAGGTGCAGGTACCGTAGAGTTTTTAGTAGATAAACATAGAAATTTCTACTTTATGGAAATGAACACTCGGATACAAGTAGAGCACCCTATTACTGAACAAGTAGTAGATCATGATTTAATACGTGAACAAATATTAGTAGCGGCAGGTGTTAAAATTTCAGGTAAAAATTATTTACCAAAATTACATGCTATTGAGTGTCGTATTAATGCAGAAGATCCATATAATGACTTCCGTCCATCACCAGGAGTAATTACAACTTTACATGCTCCAGGAGGACATGGAGTGCGTTTAGATACTCATGTATACGCAGGGTATATGATACCGCCAAATTACGATTCAATGATTGCGAAATTGATTACCACTGCGCAAACACGTGAAGAGGCTATTGCAAAAATGAAACGTGCATTAGATGAGTTTGTTATTGAAGGTATTAAAACAACAATACCATTTCATAGACAATTAATGGATGATCCAGCTTATGTTGCAGGAGAATATACAACTGCTTTTATGGATACTTTTGAAATGAAGAAACCAAGTGAAAGTACCATTTAAGAATATAAAATAAAATTTGAAATAAAAAAGCCCCTCTATGTAGGGGCTTTTTTAATATATTTAACCTGTCACAACCTATAAATATAAGTTGCTGGGAACAAAAATAAACCTGTTGTAAAACAAGTATCTAACCATGTATATTGCGATATTTGTTTAGGTGGTATGGGTTGTTATTGGGAGTTTAATAGGTGAAAAATTAGTAATATTAAGTACAACATGAACATTAAAAAACAATTATATACCGAATCTTTAAATTTTGTAAAAAAACGATATACCGAAACACAAAAGCTTATTAATGAAATACAAAATGCACTATTATCAGAAACAAAAAGTAGCGCAGGTGATAAGCATGAAACGGGTAGAGCAATGTTACAAATAGAAAGAGAAAAAGTAGGAAATCAGTTTATAGAAATTGAAAGATTACAACAAATTTTACAACGAATTGATCTTAAAAAAAACACAACCAAAACATGTTTAGGTAGTTTAGTGATTACTACTAATGGAACTTATTTTATAGCTATTGGTAGAGGGGTGGTAACCGTAAATAACCAAAATTATTTTGTAATAGGAGTACATTCTCCTATCGGAACATTGCTTTTAGGGAAACAAAAAGGCGATGTTTTTACTTTTAACAACAAAAAAATAGAAATTTTAGAGCTGCAATAAAAAACTGAATTTAGGTTTAAAGCAATTACCCCTACTAGATTATAAACCTGGTGGGGGATTGTTAATTATAAGGTGAGTTGTTTTTTTAACCAAAAAAGCAGTGGTGTGCATCTTTTTCAATAACTTTAATTAATTCTGATAAATGGGTGGACTCCATAAAAGGCTCATAGCCTTCCCATTTATTATTAGCCTTTTTCCAATAAAGTTTCCAGACATTTTTCGATTTAAAATAACGTATTCTAGCAAATGGATATTCCTTTTTTTCTTCAGGTTTTATCCAGTCAGGTCTAATTTCAAATAATTCAAAAAGACCTATTTTATTAAAAGAATATCCCATATCTACTTCCTTTCTGATTTCTAAATCTTCAGGTCTAATAGATTTTATGTAGGCTTTCACAGTAGCTTCATTAATATTGATAACGGACATAATTTCACATTTTTTTCACCCTACCAAGTTAATAATTTTACCAGGTACTACAATTACTTTTTTAGGAGCACGTCCATCCAATTGCTTAATGGTGCGTTCATCTTCCATAACTATTTTTTCCAATTCATCTTTGGTTAAATCTAAGGATAGCTCCAGAGTAAATTTCATTTTTCCATTAAAAGAAATAGGATATACTTTAGTGCTTTCTATTAAATATTTTTCTTCAAAAACAGGAAAAGAAGCGGTTGAAATAGATTCGTTGTTTCCTAATTTACTCCATAATTCCTCAGCAATATGTGGTGCATACGGTGAAATTAAAACAGCTAAATCTTGTAAAATAGCTTTGCTGGCACATTTTTGAGTCGTCAATTCATTTACGCAAATCATAAAGGTAGAAACCGAAGTGTTAAAGCTAAAACGCTCAATATCTTCCACCACTTTTTTAATGGTTTTATGTAAGGTTTTTAAATTGTCTTTTGTAGGCTCTGTATCCGTAACTTTTAAGTCGTTTTCGCTTACATATAACTTCCACATCTTCTTTAAAAAGTTGTGTACTCCTGTAATACCGGCGGTATTCCAAGGTTTCGCTTGTTCTAAAGGCCCTAAAAACATTTCGTATAAACGCAGCGTATCGGCACCATATTGTTCTGATATTTCATCAGGGTTCACAATATTGTACTTTGATTTAGACATTTTTTCAACCTCACGACCAACAATATATTTATCGTTATCACCTTCAATAATTTCTCCATTATCACCTATAAAAATAGCATCTCTATAATCTTGATTTAAAGGATGATTTCTAAAACACTCTATATCTAATTCATTAGAAGCGTTTACTAAAGAAACATCTACGTGTAGTGGTATCACTTTGTGATTTTTAATTAAGCCTTTAGAAATGAATTTGTTTTCACCATCTATACGATACACAAAAGCACTCGTGCCTAAAATCATCCCTTGATTAATCATTTTTTTAAACGGTTCATCAACGGGTACAAAGTTTCTGTCGTGTAAAAATTTTGTCCAAAAACGGGAGTACAATAAATGCCCTGTTGCGTGCTCACTACCGCCAATGTATAAATCTACATTTTGCCAATAGTCTAACGCTTCTTTACTTGCAAATTCGGTTTGATTTTGCGCATCCATATAACGGAACATATACCAACTACTTCCTGCCCACCCAGGCATGGTGTTGAGTTCTAAGGGAAAAACATTATTTGACTTCTCGACTGCGCTCGAAGAGACAACGGTATTTGTATTCGTATCCCAAGCCCAAACGGTTGCGTTACCTAAAGGTGGCTCTCCTGTTTCAGTTGGTAAATATTTTTCTACTTCTGGTAATGCTATTGGTAAATGTTTGGCGTCAATCATTTGTGGCATTCCGTCTTTATAATATACTGGGAAAGGTTCTCCCCAATAACGCTGACGAGAAAATACAGCATCACGTAAACGGTATTGTATTTTTCCTTTTCCTTTTCCTATTTTTTCTAATTCGTAAATCGCTAATTTCCCTGCTTTCTTTGCCTTTAATCCGTTTAAGAAATCGGAATTTGTGATGGTTACATTTTTGTCTGCACAAGCTTGCTCGCTAATATCTACGCCTTCTAAAATATTCGGAATCTCAATATCAAAATGCTTTGCGAAATCATAATCACGTTGGTCACCACAAGGTACTGCCATTACGGCTCCTGTACCATAGCTAGCTAAAACGTAATCACCAATCCAAATAGGAATTAATTTTTTAGTAAACGGATGTTCAGCATAGGCACCTGTAAATACACCACTAATGGTTTTTACATCTGCCATACGTTCACGTTCGCTACGTTTTGCTGTTGCTTTTATATATGCTTCAACCGCTTCTTTTTGTTCATCCGTTACAATTTCCGACACTAATTCGTGCTCTGGAGCAAGTGTCATAAAAGATACTCCAAAAATAGTATCAGGTCTTGTAGTAAAAACTTCAATGAATTTTTCTGAATTTTGAATTCCGAATTTCACTTCTGCACCAACGGATTTACCTATCCAGTTACGCTGAATTTCTTTTATAGAATCTGTCCAGTCTAAAGCTTCTTGGTTGTAATCAATACCATTAAGTAAGCGCTCTGCGTAGGCAGAAATTCGCATACTCCATTGTGTCATTTTTTTACGTACTACTTCGTGTCCTCCACGTTCTGATACGCCGTTTATAATTTCGTCATTTGCTAAAACGGTACCTAATTTTGGACACCAGTTTACTTCTGTTTCTGCTAAAAAGGTTAAACGATATTGTAATAAAATTTCTTGTTGTTTCTTATTGTCAAAAACATTCCATTCTTCTGCTGAAAAAGAAACAATATCCGCATCACAGTCGGCATTTACGGTAGTGTTTCCAGAGGTTTCAAAAACAGCAACCAAAGTACTGATGTCTTCTGCCTTATCAGTATCTTTATTATACCAAGAGTTGAATAACTGAATAAAAACCCACTGCGTGTACTTGTAATAATCGGAATTTGAGGTACGTACTTCACGAGACCAATCAAAAGAAAAACCTATTTTATCTAACTGCTCACGATAGTGTTTTATATTGGTTTCTGTAGTTACTGCTGGATGTTGACCTGTTTGTATGGCGTATTGTTCTGCAGGCAAACCAAAACTATCATACCCTTGCGGATGCAATACATTAAATCCTTGATGACGCTTGTACCTTGCAACAATATCACTTGCAATGTACCCTAACGGATGCCCAACGTGTAACCCTGCTCCACTTGGATATGGAAACATATCCAACACATAGTATTTTTCTTTATCGGAATTATTTTGTGCTTGAAAGGTTTTGTTTTCAGCCCAATATTTTTGCCAATTGGCTTCTATTTCGTTGAAATTGTATTGCATTTGTTTATTTTTTATAAGTCGCAAATTTACGGTTAATACCCGAAAGGTAAAAGTTTAGTTAATTTAATTATTAGTTAAGCTGATATTTGTTATTTTTACACCTTATTGCAAACATTTTTATGAGCACATCTTTTGAGAAATTTCAGAAAAGACGATTAATATCGTCTTACTTTTCGGTAGTAATTAGTATCACTTTGGTACTTTTTTTATTAGGAATAGTAGGGTTATTGATTATTAATGCTCAAAAAGTAGAAAAACACTTTAAGGAGCAAATAGCACTTTCTATTGATTTTAAAGCAAATGTAAAAGATGCCGAAATGAAACAGTTGCAAAAAAGTTTACAATTGGCAGACTATGTAAAATCTGCTCATTTTGTATCAAAAGAGGAGGCTGCAGAAATGGCAAAAAAAGAAAATGGGGAAGATTTTATGGACTTTATTGGCTATAATCCGTTTCAAAATTCCATTGACGTGTACGTAAATAGTGAATATGTAACCTTAAACAAATTAGAGGAAATTAAAACAAATTTACTTAAAAAAAACTATGTAGATGATGTTCGGTATGATGTAGATATCGTTTCTTTAATGAATAAAAACGTAAAGAAAATTAGTTTTTGGGGAATAGTAATAAGTGCTATTTTTACAATAATTGCCATGTTACTCATTAATAGTTCTATCCGTTTAACCATTTATTCTAAACGATTTATTATTAAAACCATGCAAATGGTAGGAGCAACAAAACGTTTTATTAGGCGTCCTTTTATTTGGAGAAGTATTAAATTAGGAGTTTTAGGTTCTGTTTTAGCGGTTTTAGGCTTGATAACGGTTGCGTATTATTTGGATAAAAACTTCCCAGAATTAAGCTTGTTAAATAATAATTTGTTTTTTATTTTACTATGTTTAGGTGTGTTAATTTTAGGGATTTTAATTACTTGGGTGAGTACTTTTTTTGCTACCCAACGCTTCTTAAATTTAAAAACAGATGACATACATTATTAATCCAATAATTGGCAATTAATAGTAGGGCGATAGCCTTTCTTAAATATATTTTTATTTTAAAAAAATTATAATCATTATGAATAAAGAACAAAAACCTGATTTTATTTTTGGGAAAGCAAATTATAAAATTATGCTCATCGGTTTAGCCGTAATTGCTGTCGGATTTATTTTAATGTCTGGTGGAGGTAGTGATGATCCCAATATATTTAATCCGGAAATTTATAATTTCAGACGCATTCGTTTAGCTCCAACATTAGTGTTAATTGGTTTCGGAATTCAAATTTACGCCATTTTATTTGGTAGAAAAGAAGATCAATAAATGGAAATTATAAAAGCCATAATTTTAGGTATTATTCAAGGATTAACGGAGTTTTTGCCTGTTTCCTCTTCAGGTCATTTAGAGCTGGGGAACGCTATTTTGGGTAATACAGCAACAGGAGAAGAAAGTTTGATTTTCACAGTTGTATTACATTTTGCTACCGCATTAAGTACCATTGTTATTTTTAGAAAAGATATTCTTGAAATTATTCAAGGATTACTAAAATTTCAATGGAATGAACAAACACAATTTACAGTAAAGATTATTTTATCAATGATTCCAGCAGTTATTATTGGTTTGTTTTTTGAAGCAGAGTTAGAACAGTTTTTTGGAGGTAGTATTGCATTTGTAGGGGTTATGTTACTAATAACAGGGGTATTGTTATTTTTAGCCGATAGAGCAAAAAATACAACAAAAAATGTATCGTTACCAAATTCCATATTAATAGGTATTTCTCAAGCAATAGCAATGTTACCTGGTATTTCAAGATCAGGAGCTACTATTTCAACTTCCGTTTTATTAGGTGTTGATAAAACAAAGGCAGCACGATTTTCATTTCTAATGGTAATTCCTTTAATTTTCGGGAAAATAGGAAAAGATGTACTTTCGGGCGATTTATCTTTGGAGAGCACCCAAATCATACCATTATCCGTAGGATTTATAGCTGCATTTATTTCGGGCCTTTTTGCTTGTACTTGGATGATATCTTTAGTTAAAAAAAGCAAGTTATCCTACTTTGCATACTATTGCTTTATTGTTGGATTTATCGCAATTGGATATACGTTATTTAAGTAGAGTACAACTAAAACCTACGAAGACACTTATGAAAACAGCAGAAGAATTTAAAGCAGGACAAATATTATTGGTTGATAAACCGCTAACATGGAGTTCCTTTGCAGCGGTAAATAAACTCCGTTGGGTAATCCGTAAGGCATTTGATATTAAAAAAATAAAAGTAGGGCACGCAGGTACTTTAGATCCGTTAGCAACAGGCTTATTAATTATATGTACAGGTAAATTTACCAAGCGTTTAAGTGAGTTTCAAGGGCAACCTAAAGAATATACAGGAGAAATTACTCTGGGCGCTACCACACCGTCTTACGATTTAGAAACTGAAGTAGACGCTACTTTTGAAACGTCACATATTACCGAAGCACAAATTCAGGAAATCGTAAAACAATTTATAGGCGATATAGAGCAATATCCACCTGTTTTTTCAGCGTTAAAAAAAGAAGGAAAACGTTTGTATGAGTATGCACGTAATGGAGAAGCAGTAGTGATAAAACCAAGAACGATAAATATTTCCGAATTTGAAATTACCAAAATAGATTTACCTAAAATTGAGTTTAGAGTGGTGTGTAGTAAAGGAACTTACATTCGTTCTTTAGCGTATGATTTTGGGAAAGCACTAGGTTCTGGAGGATATTTATCTGTATTGCGCCGCACCAAAATAGGTAATTTTAGTGTAGAGGATGCCTTTGGTCCTAAAAGTTTTGAGAAAAAATATTTGGGAGAATTACAAGAAGAAAGTTAAACAATTTTATTATGACGTTACAAAGTTGAATAGACATTATATACAAAGGCTGACATTTTATTGTCAGCCTTTGTAATATGATAAAGTATACTAAATTATGCCATTACTGGTTTAAAAACAGTGTTGATCAAATCATCAACAATAGCTTTTCCTTTGTTTTTGGTGTACCAAACTTGTAAATCTTTCTTCAATTCATCAGTTACTGCACCGTGTTTGGCTTTGTAATCAACAACCATTTGTGTTGCTTCGTTTGGGCGAGGTCCAAATTCTGAAATTACATCATTATTAGCATCAAAAGCTACTAATTTTGGGATTGCTCTACCACCATTGGTTAGGTGCTTGTCCATTACATCAAGGTTTTCATCACGTAATAAAATTTCTAAAGTAATGTTGTCATTCAAAGCTGCAATTTTATTAATATAAGGTAAAATTTGAGCCGCATCACCACACCAACTTTCTGCTAAAACGACCCATTTCATAGGTGTTGTATTGGCTTTTATAATTTCAGAAGCTTCTTCGGAAACCATTGCTTTTTTATCCAAACGTTTCATGCGTTGATGATTTAAACTCGTAAAATTTACACGAGCTTCACTTTGATCTGTTCCTGTTGATTTTTTTTGAGATACTAATGATTCCATTAATTCTCTATAAGCTGTATAGTTCATTGTTTTAGTTTTTAATTCTATCTTGCAAAGATATTGTATTTTCAAAATGCAGCGTGTAACATTTATTACAATAAAGACTATTGAATCTCTTATTTATAAAATTGACAGATGAAAACCAATTTGAACCGTTGTGCTTGGTGCGAAAAAACCGATTTATATAAGGATTATCATGATAACGAATGGGGTGTTCCTGTTTATGAGGATCAAAAATTATTTGAGTTTTTAATTTTAGAAACTTTTCAGGCAGGTTTAAGTTGGTTAACTATTTTAAATAAACGTGAAAATTTTGTGGAAGCTTTTGAAAATTTTGATTATAAAAAAGTAGCACGATATGATGATGATAATTTTGGAGAGCTGGTAACTAATGCAGGTATTATACGTAATAAACTCAAAATAAAAGCAGCTATTAGTAATGCACAAGCATTTATTGAGGTACAAAAAGAATTTGGTAGTTTCTCTAAATACATTTGGGGTTTTGTTGATGATAAACCGATAAAAAACACCTATAAATCTTTAGCAGATGTGCCTGCAACCACACCGCTATCGGACAAAATTTCAAAAGATTTAAAAAAACGGGGTTTTAAATTTGTGGGTTCAACCGTAATTTATGCCTACATGCAGGCAACGGGTATGGTTAATGATCATTTGGCGAGTTGTTTTAGGTATGATGAGGTGTAATTAAAAGTTGTGACACTTTTTGGTTTAAGGTAAAATCTCCTTAAGTTTATCATAAACTAAATGACTTTCCCATCCTCTATACAACAGATAATCGGCTATTTTTTTACGTTTTTTGTACACATTACTTTCGGAGGCAGCATCCATTTTTTTGATGGCTAAATAATGGAGTTTTTCAGTATAATCCACTTCATCTATTTCTTTTAAGGCTGTTTTGATGTTATAGGCAGAAATATTACGGAATTTTAATTCGCGCACAATTCTATTTTTCCCCCAATGCTTAATATTAAATTTTCCACGGGCATAACTTTTTGCGAAGCGTTCTTCATTTAAAAAATTATGTTGTACCAAATGCTGTATAATATCATCAATTGCAATAGGTATCATTTGCATTTCTTTCAGTTTAGCATTTACTTCTTTATAACATCTGTCTTGATATACACAATAATGTTCTAATTTCCGTTTGGCTTCAGTTACCGTATATGTTTTGTTTGATTTCAGGATATGAAAGTATTTGTAATGTTATAGATACATTACAAATATAGGATATTATCTATTCTACTTACAGAATTTATTGATAAAGCTATTACAAGATTTTTAATGTTATTTTTATACCTACTTTAAGGCTTTTGTGACAGGTGACACAGTTGTTTAAAAGACTATTGAGCGCTTTCTGTGTTTGTTTTGGATTAAAATTAGTTTCAGTATTTTTTGCTAATTCATCAAACATACTGTGTGTACTCATTCCTAATGCTTTGAAACCAGCAGGTAAAGATTTCACTAACCCTTTAGGGGTATGATCTACTACTGAACCTTCTGATTTTTTGCGGCATCAATAATTTTCTCATAATTTTATTTTAACAAAATTACTTAAAATTATATTTTAGTCCAAATAAAACATTTCCTTTAGGCATTGGTACTAAACTAGTTTCAGTATATTCCGTATTAAAAATATTATTTGCAATTGCCGAAATTTCTAGTGAATTTAAGGTGTAGGTTAACTTAGCATCTATGGTGTTATAACTTTTTTGATTGTTACGTTCAGCAAATTTATACGTAATACTTTGTTTAATGTTTTTAAAAAATTGAGAAGAATAAGTAGTGGTAATATGATGTTTTAAAGAGTTTATGGAGTAACGAGAAAAGTTAATATTACTAGTTTTTAAATCATCTTCTAAAAAGGTATACCCAAATGAAAGCCTTTGTGAGTAATCATTCATGTTGTACTTGTAAGATGCATTTACTTCATACCCTAAAGTATTTAATTTTTGAATGTTAGTAGCTTGCCATTTATCAGTGATATTATTTTTTGCATAATCAATTAAATTTGAGGCATCTTTATTAAAAAATACTGCGGAAAAATTAAATTTACCTGAATTGTATTTCACTCCAATCTCTTCTGTGATAGCTTCTTCAGGTTCTAAGTTTTCATCCCCTAAAGTTGTTGGAGAGGTGTAGAATAAATCGGTGTAAGTAGGGATTCTATAGGTATATCCCATGTTTGCATACACTTTAATTTTATCATTTAATTGATAACCTAAATCGATACCAGGGAAGGCATGGAATTTAAAATCTGAGAAATAATTCAATGATATACCAGGAGTAATATCTAATTTATCATTTAAGAAAACAAAGCGATGCTCTAAAAAGAAAGTGGTCATAAAACGATTTTTCGCGCCTAAATTATTACTTGACAAGTATATTTTTGCGATATCTACACCAAAACCAGTAATTCCTAAATTTGATTTATAAGACGCATTAACCATTGCTCCCATTTTATTACTAATGTGTAGGTTTCTATATAGTGATGGATTGCTTCTTACAAAAACATACATATCTTGATTTCTTTTCCAATATAATTTTGGTTTCCAGGTAAATTTATCGGTTTTATAAGTGGTAGATAAACCAATTAAACTGGCTTGAGTTTCTTCATATTGATCAATATACGCTGGTGATGCATAAAATCCATTTGCTCCAAATTTACGTTCACTAAATGTAGCGAGTAAGTTTATAGGAGTCTTGTTTTTATTAAAGGTGATTTTTACAAAGTAGTTTTGATTATCAAAGTCAGTATTATATCGATATCCATCTGATAAATTTCTTGAATAATGTACAATATGGGATGATTTTTCTAAACTACTCGTAACGGTAATGCCTACATTTTTTTGATAAAATGAACCTGCTTCAGATTTTAATATTACCGCATTTGTTGTTGTTGCTTTTTTGGTAACAATATTAATGGCACCTGTAAATGCATTTTGTCCAAAAACGCGCGCAGCAGCACCTTTAATAATTTCAATGCGTTCAATTACCTCAATTGGTAATGCAATGTTTAAGGTGTGGTGTCCTGTTTGAGAGTCTTCTACCTTTATACCATCAATTAACAATAGTGTTTGGTCAAAACTCCCACCTCTAATATACAAATCTGCTTGCATACCGTTTGTGCCTCTTTGCCTAACATCAATACCTGCTACTTGTTGTAATAAATTAACTACAGTGCTTGCAGCGCTATTTTTAATTTCTTGTGCGGTAATAACAGTAATTGTTCTGGAGTCTTTTTTGAAAGGCAAATCAATTCTTGTAGAGGTAATGAGTACCGAGTCTAATTTTTGCTGACCAAAAATAAAACAGGTTATTAATAATGTATATATGTATAGGTATTTCATGTTATGTTTTTTTAAAAATTTGAATGCGCAATATGATATTTTTTTTTGATGGCACAATATTTTTATTAAAAAAACAGCACAAATAATTAACTTATATTTAATAGTCTTAGGGGTAATAACTACTGCGGTTTTATTTCTGGTTTAAAATTGTTAACCGCCTATCGTAAAGTATTTCATGATATATTTGATGACATAAAAAATGGAAGTTAATAAATTACTAACTTCCATTTTTTTGTCAAACATATTACAACTATAAATTAGTCAATAATTTTTTTCATATTAGCAATGGTGGCTGTAGGGTCATCTGATTTAAAAATATAGCTTCCTGCTACCAAAACGTCTGCACCTGCATCAATTAATTTTTTAGCATTTTTATCCGTAACGCCTCCATCAATTTCAATGCGAGTATTTAAACCTTGGTCGTCAATCATTTTTCTTAATCTTTTTACTCTATTATATGTCATTTCTTCAAATTTTTGACCGCCAAAACCAGGGTTGATGGACATTAATAAAATCATATAACATTTTGGTAAAATATCTTCTAAAACAGCAAGTGGAGTGGTTAAATTTAAAACAATACCGGCTTTACAACCTGCATTTTCTATTTGTGTAAGTGTACGGTGTAAGTGTACGGTAGACTCATAGTGCACGGTAATAATATCAGCACCTACTTTAGCAAATTCTTCAATATAGCGTTCAGGTTTTTCAATCATTAGGTGTACGTCTAATGGTTTGGTTGCATGTTTTTTTATGGCAGCAATAACAGGCATTCCATAAGAGATATTGGGTACAAAATGACCGTCCATTACATCAATATGAAACCAATCGGCATCACTATTGTTAATCATTTTTACATCACGTTGTAAATTAGCAAAGTCTGCTGCTAAAACAGAGGGGGCTATTAATTTTTTATTCATTATAAATGATAGTTGTTGTTATTTTACAAATGTACTACAAAAATTAAACTTCCTCACTTAAAGGATACAAAGCATTAAGCTTTAATTTACAGACCATCAATGTAAAGAAAACCCTTTGTATGATCATTTTGCGGCTAACTTCTTATCAATGCCATAAACTTAAAAACAACATAAATCATTTCATAAGAAGTGATTTATGAATTAAATTTCGTGGCATTCAAATAAAAACACTAATTTTGCAAACCTATTTTTTAATACAAAAATTTGAATACCACAAAACCAAATAGCATTACATTATTTAAAGATATTACAAAGCATAGGTTGTCTATGAGTGTAGTATTCTCCTCTGTTGCTGGATATTTAATAGCGGTAGGTAGTCAAGTAAATTACCTTACTTTAATTATGTTAGCTATTGGCGGTTATTGTATGGTAGGCGCATCTAACGCATACAATCAGGTATTGGAAGTGGATATTGATAAGCTAATGGATCGTACTAAAAACCGCCCTGTGCCTTCTGGTAATATGACCGTTCGTACAGCCATGATTATTGCTATTACATTAACTATTATTGGCTTGGTGTTATTGTATTTGATCAATCCTAAATCGGCAATGTTTGGTGCCATTTCTATTTTTATGTATGTGAGTTTGTACACGCCTTTAAAAACAAAGACTCCTTTATCTGTGTTTGTTGGTGCTTTTCCAGGAGCAATACCCTTTATGTTAGGTTGGGTTGCTGCTACTAATGATTTTGGTATGGAAGCGGGTACGTTATTTTTAATGCAGTTTTTATGGCAATTTCCTCACTTTTGGGCAATAGGATGGTTTTTATATGATGATTATGCTAAAGCGAATATTTACATGCTTCCTTTTGGTAAAAAAGATAAAGTAACCGCTTCACAAATTATCATGTATACTTTATGGACCATGGTAGCATCAATAATCCCCGCATTTGGGTTTACAGGAACCTTGCAATTATCAGTAGTATCAGCAATAATTGTAATTATTTTAGGATTCGGAATGTTGTATTACGCCATTTTATTATACAAAAAAATGGATAACAAAACCGCACGTCAGCTCATGTTGGCAAGTGTATCATACATTACGTTGGTGCAGATAGTATATGTAGTAGATAAATTTTTACAATAAAATATAAAAAAGATGGATTTAACATTAGGAACACATCAAGAAAAAACGATAAATGCCAAAAAAACCATGATGTGGTTTGGTATGGTAAGTATGTTTATGACATTTGCAGGCTTAACCAGTGCATTTGTGGTTAGTAAAAGCAGACCAGATTGGTTGCAAAATTTCGAAATCCCACCAATGTTAGTGTGGAGTACAATTGTAATTATTATAAGTAGTATTACTATTCATTTTGCTAAAAAAGCCGTTCAAAAAGGAAATAATAAGTTGGGAATGACAATGTTGTTGGTAACCCTTGTTTTAGGAATTGCTTTTGTAATATTGCAGTTACAAGGTTTCTCATATATTGTAAATGTATACGGCTATAATTTTACAGGACCAACCAGTAATGTAGTCATGTCATTTCTGTATGTTTTGGTAACATTACACCTATTGCACTTATTTTCGGGTATGATTGTGTTGCTGGCTGTAATTTATAACCACTCTAAACAAAAATACAACCCCTCTAAAACACTGGGGTTAGAGCTAGGTGTAATGTTTTGGCACTTTTTAGATTTCCTTTGGGTGTACTTGTTTTTATTTTTCTATTTCGTTAGATAATAAAAATGCTTATTTTTGGAGCTTTATTATAAATGATTACAATTAAAAATTAAATATGGCAGCTACAGCAGTTACAACTGGGCATGATACAAGTAAAGGTTATGGTAAACCTTTTGGTATAAGTTACGGTAAAATGATGATGTGGTTTTTCATCTTATCAGATGCATTAACCTTTTCGGCATTTATTATTTCTTACGGATTTTCAAGATTCAAATTTATTGAAGAATGGCCAATTGCCGATGAAGTGTTTACGCACTTCCCATTTTTACACGGTGTAAATGCACCTATGTATTACGTTGCGTTAATGACGTTTATTTTAATTTTCTCATCTGTAACAATGGTATTAGCTGTTGATGCAGGTCATAAAATGGATAAGAAAAAAGTAACCTTATACATGTTCTTAACCATTATAGGTGGAGCAATATTCGTAGGTTCTCAAGCATGGGAATGGAAAAATTTTATAAAAGGAGAGTACGGTGCAGTACAAACCAAATCGGGCAATATTTTACAGTTTGTAAATGAAGAAGGGCATCAAATAGCAGTAAGTGATTTTGTAACAGCCTCTCATAGTGAACGTGTACAACATACAGGAGATACTGGCTTATGGTATCAATCAGAAGCTGCGTTACCTACTTTTACAATGGCTGATATACAAAAATCATTTGCAGCACACCCTGAGGTAAGAGTAAGAACACAACAATTAGATGAAGCAGGAGCAAAAACAATTTTAGATAGAGCTAAATCTACTGCTGCGTTACAAACAGGTGTTAAAATGGTAGAAGGCGCAAACCTAAAAGAAAACGAATACGGGCATCCATTATTTGCTGATTTCTTTTTCTTTATTACAGGTTTTCACGGTTTTCACGTATTTTCAGGAATTGTATTTAATATTATCGTTTTCGTTAATGTAATATTAGGTACCTATGAGCGTAGAGGACATTATGAAATGGTAGAAAAAGTAGGATTATATTGGCATTTTGTTGACTTAGTTTGGGTATTCGTATTCACATTCTTCTACTTAGTATAATCACTAAAAATTAAAATACAACCACAAGATATTTTACACCTTGTAGTTAAAAAATATAAATAATCGTTTAACGATAAAACAATATAAAATGGCACACGAAATACAACCTTTCTTTTTAGGAATGCTAAAACCAAAAAATAACATTCAAAAAATATGGATGGTATTTGCATTACTATCTCTAGTAACAATAATAGAAGTAATATTTGGAATTATCAAGCCTTCCGTAATGGTAGATAATAGTCTTTTCGGATTAAAATTATTAAACTGGTTTTTTATCATCTTAACAATTTATAAAGCGTATTACATTACGTGGGCATTCATGCACATGGATGGTGAGCACAAATGGATGAGACGTTCTGTTGTTTGGACAGGAGTTTTCTTTATCGCATATATTGCTTTTATATTCTTATTAGAAGGTGGGTATATTTATGAAATTATGAAAAACTCTTTCATTACAAGAGATTTTTAAAATCATTTTAAAACATATATTTTAAAAAGACGGTTATTGTAACCGTCTTTTTTTATTTTTGCACTATAAATATTTACCATGAATAAAAAAACACTCATACTTGGATTGCTATTTGTATTGCCAATACTAATATTCTTGTTTTTTGCAACAGGTATTACCAATTTTAATACTTTGGATATTGATTCCGCTAAATTAACTGACATAACCGATTTTAAAACAATAGATGGAAAATCAGTTTCTTTAAAAAACAAAACTACTGTATTAGGTTTTATCGGAAATGATTTAACCTCCCGAAAAATAAATGTATACAACCTACACGAAGAAATATACAAAGGATTACACAGTTATGATGTCGATTTTCAAATGGTAATGCTTTTACCAAATGATGCAAAAGGAAAAATAGATGAAGTTTTAATTGAACTAAAACGCTATACCGAAATTAGTAAATGGAAATTTGCGTATGGCACACCAAAAGCCATTCAAAAAGTATTTAATTCACTAGATACCTCTTTGCAATTAGATGCTAATTACGGTACCGATTATGTTTTTATTGTAGATAAAGATGCCCGTTTAAGACACTCTAAAGAAAATAAAGAAATAGCGAAAACAAAAGGGTATAACGCAACATCTATTGCTACACTACATAAAGAAATGGATGATGATGTTACGATACTACTTTTTGAATATAAAGCAGCAACTAAAAGCAATTATACAGTAAGCAGAAGAGATTCCTTTTTAAAAATAAATCAGAAAAATAATAATGATGAAAAATAAATCATACATCGGTATTAGCTTTATCATTCTAATATTTGGAATCTATGCCATCCCTAAAATTATTGCTGGTTTTAAAAATAATACCATTGTAAAAGAAAACCGCATGAGCAGGGTTCAACAATCTTTATCAGAAAATAAAAAATCCGATTTAGTAACCTTTGGGAAAGTACCAGACTTTCAATTTATCAATCAAGATAGCGTAAAAATATCGAATGACTATTTTAAAGGAAAAGTATATGTAGTAGAGTTTTTCTTCACCACTTGCCCAACCATTTGTCCAATCATGACCAAAAACATGTCGGTAATTGCAAATGCATTTGATGATGTAGATGATTTTGCAATTGCTTCTTTTAGCATCAACCCTAGTGCAGATACTCCTTCGGTATTAAAAGCGTACCAAAAAGAACACGGTATTACCATGAAAAATTGGCAAATGCTTACTGGAAATCGTGATGAAATCATGAAATTAGCCAATAAAGGATTCAACCTATACGCAGCAATGGATGACAAAGCTCCAGGTGGTTTTGAGCATTCTGGATTATTTGCTTTGGTAGATAAAAATGGATATATCCGTTCAAGAAAAGATGAATTTGGAAATCCTATTTTGTGTTATCGAGGTATTTCAGGCACACGTAAAGATGAAACAGGTGAGCTTGTTGATAAAACACAACACCAAATAACCGAATTGAAACAAGATATTTTAAAATTACTAAAAGAATAAATGAAGGTTCAAAACGACATTGAAAAAAAATACAACAAATGGGTTTGGATATTATCTATTGTCATTCCATTAGCTGTTGCAGCTTTGTTTGGCATCAATTTGCCAAAAATGGGATTTGATGTACAACCACTCACCATGTTACCGCCTGTTTACGCTACTATAAACGGAATAACAGCAGTTGTTTTAATAGTAGCTGTATTGCAAATAAAAAAAGGAAACCGAGTAGCACATGAGCGTTTAATGAAAACAGCAATAGGGCTATCCATTTGTTTTTTACTTTTATACATTGCTTATCACATGACTTCTGAATCTACTAAGTTTGGTGGTGAAGGAACAATTAAAGTTGTGTATTTATTTATTTTACTCACGCATATTATACTTTCAATAGCAGTGATTCCTTTAGTATTAATCACCTATATTAAAGCATTAGCACAACGCTTTGATAAGCATAAAAAAATAGCAAAAATAACCTTTCCAATTTGGCTGTACGTAGCCATTTCTGGAGTGATTGTATATTTAATGATATCCCCTTATTATGTATAAAAAATATTTTTTACTTTTTACTCTTTTATTTTCCACTTACTACTCAAGTGCACAGTGTGCCATGTGTAGAGCTCAATTGGAAAGCATGGATGATCAAACTTTAGCAGAAGGAATTAACGATGGTATTGTATATTTAATGGCAGTACCTTATGTGCTACTGGCTATTATTGCCTATATTATTTATCGCGGTTTTAAAAAGAAATACGCTACGCAAGAACAATAAAAATGCAACACATAATTTACAAAGGTGCTAAAATTGCTTTTTCAGATGAAGGCAAAGGAACCGCAATTGTATTACTACACGGTTTTTTAGAAAATTCAACCATGTGGGATGAAATTAAACCTGCTTTATTAAAAAGAAATCGCGTTGTTTGTATTGATTTATTAGGGCACGGACAAACCGAATGCATGGGTTACGTGCATACTATGGAATTGATGGCAGAAACCATTGAAGCTGTTTTGCAACATTTAAAAATTAGAAAAATTATATTGGTTGGGCATTCACTAGGAGGCTATGTAGCATTAGCATTAGCAGAGCGTTATCCTGATGCGATAAAAGGATTAGTATTATTAAATTCTACCACTCGTGCAGACAGTAATGAACGTAAATTATTACGAGATAGAGCAATACAAGCAGTACATGGTAATTATGAAAACCTAGTACGCATGTCAATCAGTAATTTATTTAGACCCAAAAGCAGAACATTATTTACTACAGAAATTACTGCAGTAAAAAAAGAAGCACTACAAACACCCATTCAAGGATATGTTGCCGCTCAAGAAGGAATGAAATTAAGAGAAGACCGTGAGGTATTGTTAAATTTTTCGCCCTATAAAAAACTAATGTTCATTGCTAAAAAAGATCCTATTTTAAATTTTGAAGCAGCGTTAAGTCAAGTAGAAGGTACTGAGGTTCAAAAAATTATACTCCCAGACGGACACATGAGTCACATTGAAAATAAAGACGCTGTTATTGAAGGATTACTAAAATTTATAAAAACTTGCTAATTATAAAAAATCCGCTTATGTTATTATACATAAAGCGGATTTGTAATATAGATAAAAATTAAAATTAGTTTATCTTTTTTAAAAAAATAGCAACACCATCTTCTTTATTGGTTTCAGTAATTTCATCAGCAATAGCTAATACCTCCTCTTTAGCATTTTTAACAGCAACACCTACTCCAACAGCTTTTAGCATTTCAATGTCATTATAATTATCACCAAAAGCTAAAATATTTTCAAATGACACTTTTGGGTAACGTAAATTTAATAATGTTCTAATAGCGGTTTTTTTAGATATTTTTCGATGTGAAATCTCTAAATATGTTGGTTTAGAGCGATATGGAATCACTTCATCATTTAAGTTTTGTTCAATAAAAGTAACTAGTGTATCGATTTCTTTTTCATCTCCCATACACATGATTTTATGCGCTCCTTTTCCTTCAATTCTCCACGTTTTTAAGGTTTCTGTTATGGATTTTACAGTTGGATCTACCTTTGTATTGTTTTGTTCTCTTTTTGCCCAATAATCCATTTCCGGAACATACCATTCGTCATTATGATATAAGCTGATGTGTATGGTTGTTGTCTCGCAAAATTTAGCAATAGCTTCTCCTGTGTTTGCAGTGATTTCTGTAGTATCCAAAACCGCTCCGTTATCAATAATTAAGCCGCCATTGTAGGCAATTATAGGCAAGTGTGTATTGTTTAATTGTTTTTGCAAATGCACCATTGCTTGTGGCATGCGTGAAGAAATTAAAATAAAAGGCACATGTGATAGTCTTTTAATTTCTTGAATGGTTTTTTCTGACAGCTCTCTATCTTTATTTAAAAGCGTACCGTCAATATCTGAGCAAATAAGTTTTGTTTGCATTTTAGTGGTGTTTTGTATGAGTGCAAAGAAAAGATATTTTTCTTGATAAAAATTAAAAAGCGAGTTGGAAATATTTCCAATTCGCTTTTTAAACTTCTAATGTAATCTGTATTTTAATTTTTTATAATTTGTTTTACTGATTTATTAATGCCATTTTCAATCACTAGAACATAAGCTCCAGAAGCTAGTGCTTCTAAGTTAATTTCTAATTTATGCAAAGAAACCGTATTCACTTGTGTTTCAATAATTCGCCCTCTTAAATCTACTATTGAAATTTTTGTATCAGATAAATCTAAACTACTCGCTATTGTTACTGTATTTGAAGTAGGATTAGGATAAATTACCAAATCATCATATTCAAAAGAGTTAGTTGATAATGCAGGGTTGATATCCCCTGTAATTCTAAAGTTATCAATAATTACTCCTTCTTCTGCATAACCTGCATCTGCTGCATAGTTAAACCTAAAAATTATATTCGTTTCTGCGCTACCATTTGTTCCATCAAAAGCCGATAAAGGATATTCATAATCATGCATTACATTGTTTTTTCCTCCATCTGGGTGAGTACTATTATCTATTGCTTCACCTGTCCACTGTTTACCAATACATTTCACGCAACTATTATTTACAGCAGTATTACTATTATACCATTTTGGAGCAGTGTCTCCTAAAACAGACCAACTTACTCCTCCATTTGTAGAATATTCCATATACATCAAGTCAAAATCTTGTTCAATATCAAATGCCATGTCAAATTTAACAAAGGTGTTGTCTAATTGCGATAAATCATAACATTGTGATACTAAATAATAATTACTCGCATCACCATGAATCCCTGAAAGGTTTGTTCCATATACAGCTGAATTACCCGCTGCAGTTGCACCTAATGTAACTCCTGCTGCAGTTCCTCTTTCCCAAGTACTAGTACCTGCTCCTTCATCATAAGCAATCAAAGCATCTGCATTTGTAGTAAATGTATTTATCACGTTTTCTGTACCACTATCATTTACAAAAATAGTTGATGATTTGGTGTTGTTGCTTGTTCTTTCATCTCCTACTATTGTAGTGGTGACGTTTAATATATGAGCACCTCTTGATAAACCTGCTATTGTTAAAGTATATGTTGCTTGTTCACAAATAGCTAAATTACCCGTCCAGGTTTCATTTATATTGGTACCACCATCTATGTTATAAGAAATATCGACAGTTGTTAAAGCTGTAGTTCCTCCATTTACGATTGTAATATCTTTAGAAAAAGAAGCTCCGCAGTTTACATTAGTATTTTTTGGAATAGTTATTAAAGCAACATCTTTTGCTACATTTACATACGCTTCACCAACATTTACCGCATACCAAGCATCTGTTACTGCAATAGCTTCTGTACTTGCAGGACAATATAAAGATTCTACAACAGCAATAGTTGCTGCTCTTGCATCAGCAAAAGTTGAATTTGCAGTTAGGTAATCTCTTTCTGCCAAATATGCTATTTCAGAAGACTTTACCATTCCAATACCAGTTACATTATAAGTATCTGGTGATGGTGCATTGTTTGTTCCTGATTTACCTGCAGTTAAAATATAAAACCAGTGGTTTAAGACACCACTATTGTTATGTACACCACATTGATCATTAGTACTAGAGGGTGTACACCCTCCTTCATCTCCTGTGGTTGTCCAATTTGTTCCTAGGTAAGTATCTGGATTCCCTCTGGATAATGGATCACTCATTGAACGTAATGGATTAAACGCTAAGTCTTCTCCAATTTTCCAAACATCGGCATTAGGTGTTCCAGTTAAAGCTCCTGTTCTACCAAAATGTTCTATACACGCTCCCCAAATATCTGAATAACCTTCATTCATTGCCCCAGATTGATTTTGATATGCTAAGTTTGCTGTATTACTACAAATTGCATGTCCAATCTCATGTCCACAAACATCCAATGATGTTAAAATGTCAAAACTAGAGCCATCTCCATACGTCATTGCTGTTCCATTCCAAAAAGCGTTATCATAGTTTACATCATAATGTACATAACTTTTTATTGTAGCTCCGGCGTCATCATAACTATTTCTTCCAAAAATGGTTTGCCAAAAATCATAGGTCATTTCTGCTCCCCAATGCGCATCTAAAGCACCATTATCTTTTGATCCATTATCAAACTCACTCGCTGTCCAATTGTTATCATTATCGGTAAAATCTACATTTTGATAGTTGGTGGTAGTTTGACAATTATACGTAAAAATACCGTTACCTCTTGTATTATCTTGTAATGTATAGCTACCACCTGTTAGAGTTGTTTCAATAGGTCGTGACCCACTATAGCGTGTTGCTGCAGTTCCTGCTGCTACTAACATTGTAGCATCATCTAATGTTTCAAACAATGAAGATAGTTTTTCTCCATTTGTTTTTAATTCTTTGCTAGAAATTAAGCGGTTAGCGTGCTTAATAATTGGATTGGTATATAAAAATTTTCCAGTATGTGCATCTACATATATTTCTTCTCTTGAAATAGGGCTTGTTGCATAAATATCGAATTTATATGCTAAATGTACGTTCCCTGTATTTATATTTGGGAAAATTAACAACTCTCCGTTGGGTTTTTGATAATTCATTAATTTTGCTTCCGTTGGGTTTTCCCATAAGTAAGAAGTTGCTCCTACCATATTAACAGCATTTGTAAAAGCAGTACCTACTGATATTGTTGGTGATATGTTTAAGTTAGAAACGTCATATAATTCGCCATTTACACTTTGCACACGATTACCACTTCCATGAGTAATAGCCATTCCAAAAGTTACTGGTAGTCCTTTATAGTATTGTTGATGCCTGATGTGAGTAATACCATTTTTATCTGTATTACTTTTAGTTGCTATAAAAGTATTTTCGGAAGTTAAGCCATACTCGCTTGAAAAATTTAAAAGCGCTTCTGCTACTGTCTTAGGACTATTAAATGTAACTGTTTCTTGACGCGCTACATCTCCTTTTAATTGATTTTTGTTTTGAGCACTTATTTGCAAGAAAGCCATAAATAAGATGCTAAGTAGTAATTTATTTTTCATAATAATTGGGGTTAATTTATTTTAAACTTGAAAAAATAGAGTAGCAATATAAGAATAAATTAAAGAAATCGCCAAAAGATATAATTTTTAAAAGCATACACTCAATAATGATATCAAAAAAACTCCGAAATGTTTTTAAAGTATTGGAGTTGTTTTTTAGGGTTATGATACGTTATTCAATTTCCGAGACTCGCAAAGTGTTAACCTTCCCTTTTTTTATAATAGGCATGGATGATAGGTTGATTAGGTATTCCCCTTTTTTCACATATCCTAATTCTTTGCAAATATTATTTACATCTTCTACCGTATCATCAGTGCTGGTAAATTTGTTGTAAAAAATACCCTTCACGCCCCATAATAAATTCAGGCGTGCTAATATATTTTTATTTGAGCTAAAGGCTAAAATATGAGCATTAGGTCTCCATGCTGAAATTTGAAAAGCGGTATACCCTGAATTGGTTAAGGTGCAAATGGCTCTTGCCTCAATATCATTTGCCATGTGTGCGGCATGGTAACATACCGATTTGGTGATGTAACGGTCGGTTTTAATATGTGGAGCTATTTGTGGCACGATAATTAGCGGCGAGTCTTCAACACTTTTAATAATTTTCGTTACAGTTTCAATAACTTCTACAGGATATTTTCCTACAGATGTTTCTCCAGATAGCATTACTGCATCAGCACCATCCATAATGGAGTTGGCTACATCATTAACTTCAGCACGTGTTGGTGTTAAACTATCAAGCATAGTTTCCATCATTTGCGTTGCTATAATTACAGGTATTCTTGCTTTTTTTGCACGTAGTACTAACTCTTTTTGAACAATAGGAACCTGTTCAGCAGGAATTTCGACTCCTAGATCACCACGAGCCACCATTAAAGCATCACAATTGGCTACTATTTCATCAATATTAGCAACACCTTCTGGTTTTTCTATTTTGGCGATAATGGGTATTTTAAAATCGGAAAATTGTTCTACTAATTTTTGCAACAATTTTAAGTCGGCAGCATGACGCACAAAGGACAAGGCAAGCCAATCTACTTGTTGTTTGATGGCAAACTCAGCATCAGCAATATCCTTAACCGTTAACGCGGGTAATGAAATGTTGGTGTTAGGTAAGTTCACCCCTTTTTTTGAACGTAAAGGTCCTCCTTGAATGACAACAGCTTCAACTTCATTTTTGTTGTTAGTTTTGGTTACTTCAAACATTAATTTACCATCGTCTAATAAAATACGCTCTCCTGCTGTTACATCTTTAGGGAATTGTTCATAGTTCATGTATACACGTGTTGCGCTGCCATCAAATGGTTTTCCTGTACAAAAAGTAATAAAATCCCCTTTATTAACAACAACATCTTGCTTCATTACGCCTACACGTAATTTAGGGCCTTGTAAATCACCTAAAATAGCGATATTGTATTGGTATTTATCGTTTAGTTTTCTAATGATTTTAATACGTTCTTTTACATCATCATAATCGGCGTGAGAAAAGTTAATGCGAAACACATTTACTCCTGCTTTTATCATGTTGTGTATAATTTCCTCGGAGGAACTTGCGGGTCCTAGTGTTGCAACGATTTTGGTTTTTTTTGAGAATGGCATTTAATAAAAAATTAAGTTGTTTTTAGATTTTAGTTGATTGGTGTCTATTTCAAAAGAGGTTATTACTTGTGAAATAGCGCTAATTTTTTTGTTTATATTTTTATGGTCATTACTATTTTCTATTTTTAAAAAATAGTCAACATTTTTATATTCAGGTATTAAATAGGTTTTAATACGATTGGGTTCGGAGTCAAAAATAAGGGTGTCACCATGTGATTTTTCAATACAGCGTTCTCCAGTATTACTTACCAAACTCCATGTTTCTTGTTGTTGTTCATTTTTATAATCAAATAACTCAAAACTATCAATATTTTGTTTGTATTTTAAATGTAGCAGCAAGTTTCGATTTAGAAAATAAGCCAATCGATACATTTCTAAAGTGGTATGAATGGCAAATAGCTTAAAATCTTCTTCTTGAAAGTCATCTAATGCTAATTTGTAAGTTGCTGCCATATTTTTTTTGCAAGAAACAAAGGTACGTAATATCTATTGTGAAACTATATTAATGGTGTTAAAAAAAATATGCTACCCAAATAATTCTGTTATTAAATCTTCAATTTTAGATATTAAAACGATTTCTATTTTGGTGTTCTTTAAACCAATTTTATTGTGTTTTGCTACAATTATTTTTAAAAACCCTAGTTTTTCTGCTTCGGATATGCGTTGGTCTATTTTGTTTACAGGACGTATTTCGCCAGATAATCCTACTTCTCCAGCAAAAGCTACATTTTTTTCTACTAAAATATCTTCATTGCTGGATAATATAGCGGCTACAACTGCTAAATCTATTGCGGGGTCATCAACACTCATCCCACCAGTAATGTTTAAAAATACATCTTTTGCTCCTAAACGAAATCCTGCTCGTTTTTCTAATACTGCCAATAACATGTTTAAGCGTTTGGCATTGTACCCTGTTGCGCTACGCTGTGGCGTACCATAAACTGCGGTACTTACAAGCGCTTGTATTTCAATAAGTAGTGGTCGCATGCCCTCAATACTTACCGCTATAGCATTACCACTTAATGGGGAGGTGTTTTTAGAAATTAATATCTCAGAAGGATTGAGTACTTCTCTTAAACCGGTACTTTGCATTTCATAAATTCCAATTTCATGTGTAGAGCCATATCGGTTTTTTAAAGCACGTAAAATTCGGTATACATGATTTCTATCACCTTCAAATTGCAATACAGTGTCTACCATGTGTTCTAGTATTTTTGGTCCTGCAATAGCGCCATCTTTAGTAATGTGTCCTATTAAAATGACGGGTGTTCCTGTTTCTTTGGCAAATTTTATAAGTTCGGATGTAGTTTCTCGTATTTGAGAAATGCTTCCTGCAGATGATTCTACATAATCAGTATGTAGGGTTTGTATGGAGTCAATTACAACAATATCAGGCTGAATGTCTTCAATTTGTTTGAAGATATTTTGTGTTTTGGTTTCGGTTAAAATGTAACACAAATCGGAATTTGGCGTGATGCGTTGTGCGCGCATTTTTATTTGTTGTGCACTTTCTTCACCTGAAACATATAGTGTTTTGTATGGTAATTGCAATGCTATTTGCAGCAATAATGTTGATTTTCCAATACCAGGCTCACCCCCTAAAAGGGTTAGGGACCCAGAAACTAAACCGCCTCCTAAAACTCGATTAAACTCTTGATTCAAGGTTTTTAAGCGCGCTTCTTTAGTGGTTTCAATGTCAGATATTCTTACGGGTTGTGCTGCTTTTATTTTGGAGGTTTTATCAGATTTCCACGTTTTTTTATCTTCCTTTTGAATGATTTCTTCAGCAATAGTATTCCACTCTTTACAAGTATTACATTGTCCTTGCCATTTGGAATATGCTGCGCCACAATTTTGGCAATAATATGCTGTTTTTACTTTTGCCATGATATTTTTGTGTTTTATTTGTATCCAAAATCAGCTTTAATTTGTTCAGCACGTTCTAACATGCCATCTTTAGTAAGGTTGCCTATTTCTTTCATAGTATAAGCAGACATGTATGCTTTCATGGCTTTTTTAGGCTTAGGATCTTCTTCGGATTTTTCATAAAATAGTCCTTTGTAATATAATCCTAACATTGTTTCCGGATATTGTTGTTGGGCAAGTTTACTTAATAATTCAAATACTTCCCATTCTTCATTTTTTCTTAAAGCAGCTTCGGCGGCATTAAAATCATTTAAACGGATGCGTTTTTTAATACCGTACAATCTTTTAATGTCGTCATATTTTTTTACTAAATAGTCATAAGCGGTACCGTTTTCATACGTCAGTACTTTTTCTTTATATTCTTTACGATCAATGGGTTTGAAAGTTTTATAAACGGATTCTATAGCTTCTGGTATTGCATGACTAACCAATTCATAATGTGTTTTTCCTTTGTAAAAGTTGTAGTTGTAGTGGAACAATGAATCGGTTACACTTTCTAATTTTTTATTAAGGGCTATAATTTTTTTCTTGTTCTTTTTTCTATCATTTTCTGATGTGGTTAAAGAGTAAAAAACATCTTCATTTAATCCTGTATTTTGGTTTAAACGATCGGTTAAATATTTTTCCATATTAACTGATAAATTAGGGCTTAATGAAATGTATGTTCTGAAAAAAGGTTGTTGTTGTAATAAGTAATAATTAATGTAATTTGCAGATTCTCCATGTCCAATAATCGTTCTTTGTGGAACGGTACGATAGTTATTATCAATAAAGTTAAAGAGTTCATAGGTAACAAAATTCATGAAAGTTTCACCAAATTCAGTTGGTAAACCGCTAATTTCATCTAAGAAAAAATCATCCATTTTTTTACCGTATTGATTTAAACCTACAACGATTGTTTCGGGCATTTCATCCCAGTAAGAGTAATAATCTACCGTACCAGCAACGGGTTCAAATAAATAATCTCCATCTAAAACTACTATTACAGGGTATGATTTATCGGTATTAGCAGTATAGTTACGTGGTAATTGTACTTTTATTTGACGTTTTTCGCCGTTTGCATCACGAATTTCGGTGTATGATACTTGTGCTATCGTGTTTATACTGAAACAAAGGAATGCGAATGCTATAATTATTTTTTTCATGATTAGATGATTTAAAATGTTAATCTAGATTTTTTAAAACGACAAGATAGTCATTATTTTTTGTTGTTAAAAATAGGTATGTAAAAGAAAGATAAAGCTCCTGTTATAACGGTTAATATGGTTTGTGAGCTCCAAATGATCCATCCTATTGCCAAACCACTTTGTGTGCTTATTTTGAAAAGTGATAACGTTTCTTGTATTACTAAAGGAAAACTTCCTAAACCTCCATTTGTTGTAGCAATAGTAAATGATCCCGTTACAAATGAAACAATTGCAGCGCTAAAGGATATGTTTTGTGTTTCAGGAATGGCAAAAAAGACTACGTAAAACATGACTAAATACATGATCCAAATAAAAACGGTATGTCCTATAAATGCCCATTTTTTATCCATAGAAAGAATGCTCAAAACGCCTTCTTCTAAGCCTAAAAGGAAGGATTTTATTTTTAAAATAAATTTATTGTGTGGGTTTTTAAACATGCGATATGCTAATAAAAATAGCACACTAGCTATAGCAAAAAATATTATTAACAACCAGATGTTACTAAATATTTTGGTTTGTATGAGTTTAAAAAGTTGTTCTAGAATGCTTAATATTAAATCATATTGCAATAATAGGGCAGTTAAAACAAATAAAAGCGACATGATTACATCAGCAATGCGTTCAGCAACAATAGTTCCAAATGCTTTTTCAAAAGATACGTTTTCATAAGTGGTTATTGTAGTGGCTCTTAAAACTTCTCCAGAACGTGGGATGCCTAAATTAGCAAAATAGGCAATCATAACTGCCATAAACCGATTTAAAAATTTGGTTTTATAACCTAGTGTTCCTAGTGTAAATCCCCAACGATAGGCTCTTGATAAATGACTTAAAAGTCCAATAAAAATAGAAACCCCTACCCAAAAATAATCAGCTTCTTTGATGTAGCGCATTACATCATTTCTTTCTTGTGGAGTGGTATTTTGATAAGTTATCCAAATTAAAAAAACACCAAAAAGTACCGGAACGATAATTTTTAGTGCTTTTGTGATTTGTTTTTTTTGCAACAAAATTAGTTTAATAAGTTGTTTGCTTCATTTGGAAATACCAATGCAGGCTTAAAGATTTTTGCTTCCTCAATATCCATCATGGCGTAAGTAATTAATATCAATACGTCACCTGGTGAAACTTTACGTGCGGCAGCACCATTTAAGGTGATTTCGCCAGAATTTCGAGGTCCTGGGATGGCATAGGTTTCTAAACGCTCGCCGTTATTGTTATTTACAATTTGAACTTTTTCTCCTTGTACTATATTTGCAGCATCCATTAAATCTTCATCAATGGTAATGCTTCCTATATAATTTAAATCGGCACCGGTTACTTTAATCCGATGGATTTTTGATTTTACTACGTGTATTAACATGGGGTAAAGGTATTAATTTAAAGCGATATTATCTATTAATCTTACATTATCAATAAAAGCGGCAATAAATATTCTATATTTTTGCTTTTTCGATTTTCGTTTCACCGTTTTTAAGGTGGTAACTTCTGCAATGGTAACGTATTCTAGTTTAAAATGTTTATTTTTAGCAAACTGCTTGGTTACCCATTCTTCTACTTTACTAGCACTTTTTGTGCCAAACTTTTTTTTTGCTTGTAAAAGTGTTTTGTATATAAAAGACGCTTCTGTTTTTCCAGTATCGGTTAAGCGAGTGTTTCGAGAGCTCATAGCTAAGCCAGATGCTTCTCTAAAAATTTCACAACCAATGATGTTTACGTCTAAATTGTATTTAGAAACTAATTTTTTAACAATTTGAAGTTGTTGAAAATCTTTTTCTCCAAAATAAGCGTTGGTTGGTTTTAATGTGCTAAAAAAATAGTCTAAAATAGTACCTACGCCATCAAAATGCCCATCTCTAAATTTGCCTTCCATCTGAAATTCTAGTCCATCAAAACTGTATTTTTTAGATTGTATAGTATTGCCGTAAATTTCATTAGTATTTGGAGCAAAAACAATAATTTTATCTGATAATGTTTGTATTAAAGCAACGTCTTTTTGTAAAGTTCTAGGGTATTTTTCTAAATCTTTTGTGTTGTTAAATTGAGTAGGATTCACAAAAACACTCACAATTACAACGTTATTTTGAGCAATTGCTTTTTTTATTAATGATAAATGCCCTTTGTGTAATGCTCCCATTGTAGGTACAAAACCAATAGTTTTTCCTTTATTTAATAGTGGTTCAAGGTGTTTGGTAACACTTGTATTGGTTTTAAATATATCCATTTATAAAAACTTTAACGAAACGCAAACATAATACATTATGGTTAATTTGCATAATTTTTGTAATTTTGCAAAGTTTTAAATCATTTTTATGATTTATAAAAACAATTTATTTACAATACAGAAAGCACAAGAAGACATGAAAGATAAGAGAGTTTTATACATATCATCTGAAGTTGTACCCTATTTACCAGAAACAGAAATTTCTTCTACAGCATTTCAAGTAGCAAAAATGACCAATGGAGTAGGTGGGCAAACCCGTATATTTATGCCAAGGTTTGGAAACATCAATGAAAGAATACATCAATTGCATGAAGTAATCAGACTTTCAGGAATGAATATGGTTATTAATGATTTAGATATGCCTCTTATTATAAAAGTAGCTTCCATACCTAAAGAGCGCATGCAAGTTTATTTTATTGATAATGAAGACTATTTTAAGCGCAAAGCAACCTTTACGGATGAGGATGGTAAATTGTTTGAAGACAATGATGAACGCGCTATCTTTTTTGCAAAAGGAGTTATTGAAACGGTAAAAAAATTAAATTGGGCGCCAGATGTAATTCATTTGCACGGGTGGTTAGCAGCATTGTTGCCAGTTTATCTTAAAAATTATTTTAAAGATGAGCCAATCTTTTTAGATAGTAAAATTGTAACTTCGGTTTATGGTGATGGTTTTGAAGGCGAGTTAAGCGAAAATTTAGTAGATAAAATTAAATTTGACGAAATAGACAGTAAAGTTTTAAAAGTAATTGAAAAATCAACGTATACTAACTTAATGAAGTTGGCGGTTGATAACTCTGATGGAATTATAATCGCTTCAGAAGATGTTAATAGTGAGTTAATGTCACATGTAGATGCGTTAGAAACACCTACATTGCCATTCAAATCTCCAGAAGAAATGGAAAGTACTTATATTGCTTTTTATAAAGAATTAATTGGAGAAGATGAAGAAAGCGATGATGAATAACATAAAAAAAGTAAACATGAAAAATCTAATTGTTTTGTTAGGGTTGAGTGTGTTGTTAATTTCTTGTGATAAAGATTTTAATACCATTGGCACGGATTTAGTAAACGAGGACCATTTTGATATTAACACGCTAGAAACAACTACAGTTGCAACAGAAAATTTCCGTTTAGAGGGAGTTCATCCTGTTCAAACAGATAATTTACCATATACAGTATTAGGATATTATAATGATCCCATATACGGTAATACAACAGCAAATGTATTGTCTCAAGTAGAACTAAGTGAATACGGAAAAGACTTTGGCAGTAACCCTGTAATTACTAAAGTAATCTTGTCAATACCATACTACAGCAGGAAAATAAGTACAGATGATAATGGAGCAAGTACCTATGAATTGGATTCGGTTTACGGCACAGGCGAAATGAAAATTTCATTGTATAAATCAGATTATTTTTTAAATGATTTTGATCCGAGTACAAATTTTGAAGAGCGTCAAAAATATTATTCAGATGCAGATGCAACTTTTGCGCCCCACAGTTTTGGAAACCCTGCAAATTTAATTTATGAAAAATTAGATTTAAATGTTGCTGCAGATGAGTTAGAAGTACCTTATGTAGATGACGCTGGTGATACACAAAAAAAATATTTTTCACCAAGATTAAGAGATAGCACAAACCTTGATATTGCTGATTTTAACTGGTTAATTGATCCTAATAATGCTACTGCAATATCGACTAAAAGTGAGTTTAAAAACTTTTATAGAGGTATTTATATTAAAACGGAATTAGCAACTGGGTCAGGAACTTTTTTTGGTGTTGATTTAGCGCAAGTAAATATTGAAGTAAAATATGAATATGATGATCCTGACGGTGGAGTAGACCCACTAGAAAGTAGTATTAGGCTTCTTTTTAGCGGCAATCGTGTAAATACATTTACCAATAACTTTTCTTATACTGAAGATGCAGATAAAATATACCTAAAAGGAGGAGAAGGAGCAATGGTTAAAATAGATTTGTTTGACCCAGTATCTGATGATGATAGAACTTCGGTGGAGTTATCAGATATTCAAGATCAAGCAGAAAATTGGTTGATAAATGAAGCAAATATCGAATTTTATGTAGATGAAAATCCAGCGCTTACAGGAACAGCAGAGCCAGAACGTGTTTTCTTATACGACATAAAAAACAATAAAGTTTTGTTAGATTATTTAGTAGATGCAAATGTTACAGAGCCATTATATTCAAAAGTAAATCATTTAGGGCGTTTGGAAAGAGATGCTACAGGTAAAGGAGTTAAGTATAAAATAATGATTACCGAGCACATAAAAAACATCATAAAAAATGATTCAACCAATGTTAAATTAGGGCTGGTTGTTTCAAACAATGTGAATTTATTAGGGAGTTCAGATATTAAAGGGGTAAATGACCCTGAAAGTATTTCAACATCATCAATAACATCACATCAAGGTACAGTATTGTATAATGAAAATGCTATAGCACCAAAAAAATTAAAACTAAAAATTCATTACACGAAAGTAAATTAATAAAAATATGTGCGGAATTGTAGGTTATATTGGATATAGAGAAGCATATCCAATTATTATAAAAGGGTTACAGCGTTTAGAATACAGGGGTTATGATAGTGCAGGTATTGCATTATATGATGGTAAAAACATCAACCTGTCTAAAACAAAAGGAAAAGTAGTTGATTTACAAAAACGAGCAGAGCAGGAAATATCATTAAAAGGCTATATTGGTATTGGGCATACACGTTGGGCAACCCACGGAGTGCCAAATGATGTAAATTCTCATCCACACTACTCTAATTCTGAAGACTTAGTGGTTATTCATAACGGAATTATAGAAAATTATGCACCCTTAAAAAAAGAATTACAAAGCAAAGGGTATGTTTTTACTTCAGATACCGATACGGAGGTTTTAATAAACCTAATAGAGTATGTGCAAAAAAATGAAAATTTAAAATTAGGTAAAGCTGTTCAATTGGCTTTAACTCAAGTAGTAGGAGCATATGCTATTGCAGTTTTTGATAAAAAGAAACCGAATGAGGTAATTGCAGCTCGTATGGGTAGCCCATTAGCAATTGGTGTTGGAGAAGATAAAAAAGAATTTTTTATTGCTTCAGATGCTTCGCCATTTATTGAATACACTAAAAACGCTATTTATTTAGAAGATGGAGAAATAGCAGTTATAAGAGTAGGTAAAGATATAAAACTTAGAAAAATAGCTGATGATACATTACTAGATCCTTTTATTCAAGCACTTGAATTGAATTTAGAGCAAATTGAAAAAGGAGGATATGAGCATTTCATGCTTAAAGAAATTCATGAACAACCCAATGCAATAATAGATACCTATAGAGGTAGAATGCTAGTGAATGAGGGTATTATTCGTATGGCAGGTATTGATAATCACTTAGAGCGTTTTTTAAATGCTGACAGAATTATTATAGTAGCTTGTGGTACCTCATGGCACGCAGCTTTAGTGGCAGAATATGTAATTGAAAGTTTAGCAAGAATACCAGTAGAGGTAGAGTACGCTTCTGAATTTAGATATAGAAACCCAATCATTACATCAAAAGATGTTGTCATAGCCATTTCGCAATCAGGAGAAACTGCCGATACACGAGCAGCAATACAATTGGCAAAGCAAAAAGGAGCCTTTGTGTTTGGAGTATGTAATGTAGTTGGTTCAACTATTTCAAGGGAATCTGATGCAGGAGCATATACGCATGCAGGTCCAGAAATTGGAGTAGCATCAACAAAAGCATTTACGACACAAATTACAGTACTTATTTTAATCGCTTTAAAATTGGCGAAAGCAAAAGGAAGTATTTCAAATGATGAATATTTTACGCATTTACAAGAATTGGAGCGTATTCCAGCAAAAGTAGCAGAAGCATTAACTTCAGATGAAAATATTAAAACAATAGCAGCTATTTATAAAGACTCACCTAATTTTTTATATTTGGGTAGGGGATTCAATTTTCCAGTAGCTTTAGAAGGGGCTTTAAAATTGAAAGAAATATCCTATATACATGCAGAAGGATATCCGGCAGCCGAAATGAAACACGGTCCTATTGCATTAATTGATGAAAAAATGCCAATAGTAGTAATTGCTACTAAAAAAGGACATTATGAAAAAGTTGTCAGCAATATTGAAGAAATTAAAGCACGTAGCGGAAAAATCATCGCCATTGTAACAAAAGGAGATGTAGATGTAAAAGCATTAGCAGATCATGTTATTGAAGTGCCAGATACATTAGAGTTATTGAGTCCGTTATTGACTACAATACCCTTACAGTTGTTGTCATACCATATAGCGGTAATGCGTAATTGTAATGTAGATCAACCGCGTAACCTTGCAAAATCAGTTACAGTAGAGTAATACGGTAATAAACTTTCTTAATCCAAGAGTATTAGGTGAGTTGTTGCCTCATGATTAAATATTTTAGAAAAAGCATCTCAATTATTGAGATGCTTTTTTCTTTAAAAAAATATTTTTATAGTTAAATATTACAATAAATAACACTATATTTGCACCGCAAAAAAAGACGAAAAAGCTATTTTTGCTTTATTATTTTTAAACATTAAATAATTACCAATGTCAGCAGTTACAGGAAAAGTTGCACAAATTATCGGACCAGTTGTAGATGTAGTATTCGACAGCGCAAATGCCGAACTTCCAAGAATTTATGATTCATTAGAAGTAAACAACAACGGAAATAAGTTAATTCTAGAAGTACAATCTCATATTGGAGAAAATACAGTACGTACCATTTCAATGGATTCAACAGATGGTTTAAGTAGAGGTACAGTAGCAGTAGCTACAGGTTCGCCAATACAAATGCCAGTTGGAAATGAAGTATATGGTCGTCTTTTTAATGTTATTGGAGATCCTATTGATGGATTAAAAGATTTACCAAAAACAGGTAAAGATGGTATGTCAATACACAGACAAGCTCCAAAATTTGAAGATTTATCAACTTCTACCGAAGTTTTATTTACAGGTATTAAGGTAATTGATTTAATTGAGCCGTATGCAAAAGGAGGTAAAATTGGATTATTTGGAGGTGCAGGAGTAGGTAAAACCGTATTGATTCAGGAGTTAATTAATAATATTGCAAAAGGTCACGGTGGTCTTTCTGTATTCGCAGGAGTAGGAGAAAGAACTCGTGAAGGAAATGATTTACTTCGTGAGATGTTAGAGTCAGGAATTATCAAGTATGGTGATGACTTTATGGAATCTATGGAAGAAGGTGGATGGGACTTGAAAAAAGTGGACATGGAAGGTATGAAAGATTCAAAAGCTACTTTCGTATTTGGACAAATGAATGAGCCACCTGGAGCACGTGCTCGTGTAGCCTTATCTGGATTAACTATTGCGGAGTATTTTCGTGATGGAGCAGGTGAAGGACAAGGAAAAGATGTATTATTTTTCGTAGATAATATTTTTCGTTTTACACAAGCTGGTTCTGAGGTTTCAGCATTATTAGGTCGTATGCCATCAGCAGTAGGATATCAACCTACATTAGCAACCGAAATGGGGGCAATGCAAGAGCGTATTACATCAACAAAAAGGGGTTCTATTACATCTGTACAAGCGGTTTACGTACCTGCAGATGATTTAACAGATCCAGCACCAGCAACAACATTTGCGCATTTAGATGCAACAACAGTATTGTCTCGTAAAATTGCAGAGTTAGGTATTTATCCAGCAGTAGATCCATTAGATTCTACTTCTCGTATCTTAACAGCAGCCATTTTAGGTGATGAACATTATGATTGTGCACAACGTGTAAAAGAATTGTTACAACGCTATAAAGAGTTGCAAGATATTATTGCAATTTTAGGTATGGAAGAATTATCTGAAGAAGATAAATTAGCAGTAGGTAGAGCAAGACGTGTACAACGTTTCTTATCTCAACCGTTCCATGTAGCAGAACAATTTACAGGGTTAAAAGGTTGTTTAGTTGATATTAAAGATACCATTAAAGGATTTAATATGATTATGGATGGTAAATTAGATCACTTACCAGAAGCAGCATTTAACTTAAAAGGTACCATTGAAGAAGCTATTGAAGCTGGAGAAAAAATGAATATAGAAAATAGCTAATTCATTATAATTTAACAAAGTCAATTATGTATTTAGAAATCGTAACACCAGAAGCTATTTTGTACAGTGGAGAAGTAACCTCTATTACTGTGCCAGGAGTAAATGGTGAATTCCAAATATTAGATAATCATGCACCTATAGTTTCTATTTTAGGAAAAGGAGATGTGAAAATCCAAGGAAATGTAACTTTAGAAGAAGCAGTTGCAACTAAATTTTCTAAAGGCAGTAATAACGAAACACTATTAGGAATTAATAGCGGAACGTTAGAAATGAAAGAAAATAAAGTAATTTTGTTAGCCGATTAAGTCAAATAAAATTATAAAATAACTTAAAAGCCTGAAGAATATCTTCAGGCTTTTTTTGTTATGTTTAGTGCGGTTAATTTTGTGTAGAGAGTAAATTATTCAAAACTTTTTACCTATTTTTACAATCAATATGATATTTCAAATTGCCATCATACTTATTATGCTATTGCTCTCTGCATTTTTTTCAGGGATGGAAATGGCGTACGTATCTTCCAATAAAATATACATTGAGTTGGAGAAAAAGAAAGGTGGATTCTTTTCAAAAATACTAACAAAAATAACCAAAAACCCTTCTAAATTTATTGCCACCATGTTGGTAGGTAATAATATAGCCTTAGTAGTATACGGTTTTTTTATGGGTGATTTAATTATGAGCTGGTTAAATGGGATGTTACCATTTCCTAACAATATTTTAAACAATATCATTGAAAATTTTGGACTCTTAATACAAACCATAATTTCTACCCTTGTTATATTAATGACCGCAGAGTTTTTTCCGAAAATATTTTTTAAAATTTATAGCAATACACTATTAAAGTTTTTTGCATTACCCGCCTACTTTTTTTACATGCTGTTCTATTTTATAACCACTTTTGTTATTTGGGTGTCAGACGTAGTGTTAAAAAAGTTCTTTAAAACAGGAAGTGATCAAGTACAGCTTACGTTCTCTAAAGTAGAATTAGGGGATTATATTACCGAGCAAATGGAAGATGTAGGTGCAGAGCAAGAAATTGATTCTGAAATACAAATTTTTCAAAACGCATTAGAATTTGCAGCCGTGAAAGCACGAGAAGTGATGGTGCCACGTACTGAAATTGTAGCTATTGAATTTCATGAAACCATAAAAAATATAAAGCAAATTTTTATTGAAACGGGTTTGTCAAAAATACTGGTATATAAAGATACGGTTGATGATGTTGTGGGTTATATCCATTCGTTTGACTTGTTTAAAAAGCCAAAATCACTTCGGTCTGTACTTTTACCAGTAGAGTTTGTGCCTGAAACCATGTTGATTAAAGATGTATTAGATATTTTAATAAAAAGAAGAAAAAGCATTGCTATTGTTTTAGATGAGTATGGAGGAACATCAGGAATGATGACCGTAGAAGATATTGTAGAAGAACTTTTTGGAGAAATAGAAGATGAGCACGATACCATATTGCTTATAGAAGAACAATTGGATGATAAAAACTTTCGTTTTTCAGCACGCCAAGAAGTAGACTATATTAATGAAACCTATAAGTTAAACTTGCCAGAAGCAGAGCAATATGAAACCTTAGGAGGTTTAATTATTTTTCATACAGAGGAAATTCCGAAAGCAAATGAAATCGTAGTTGTGGGTGAATTCCAATTTACTATTTTAGAAGTTTCTACCACAAAAATAGAGTTGATAGCACTTCAAATTCTTACAAAAGAAAGTTAAAACAAAGCGTATTGTAATAAATATGTAAAACCACTTTTATTTTATCCAATAAAACAGTACTTTCGCTCACTAAATTTTTAAACACATAATCAAGATGGCAATCTTAAGTAAAATAAGAGAAAGATCAGTTTTTTTAATATTCATAATCGCATTAGGTTTGTTTGCGTTTTTGGTACAACCAGACCAAATAATCAATTTATTTAAAGGCAACGGTAGTAAAGACTATGTAGTAAAAGTAGCAGATGAAACTATTGGTGTCAAAGAATTTGCAGCACAGGTAGATGCTCGTAAACGACCAGGAATGTCAGATTTGATAACAGCTACTCAAGTTTACAATCAAAAAGTTTCCGAAATAGTAATGGGTAAAGAGTTTGATAAACTTGGTATTACAGTAGAAAAAGATCAAATGTGGGAGTTAATTAAAGACGCCTATAAAAATTACCCAGATTTTAAAAATGAAGATGGCGTTTTTGATGAAGGACTATTAAAAGCATACATTGAAAAGCAAGTAGCTGCAAATCCAAAAGCATGGGAAGCTAATGAAAAACAAATAGCATTTAATGGTAAGCAACAATTGTATTACGCATTAATTAAAGCATCATCATTACCAACAGAAAAAGAAGGTGAAATAGCTTATAAAATGCAAAATGATTTAGTAGATTTTAAATTTGTAAACGTACCGTATTCAAGTATTGCAGATAGTACAATTACAATATCTAAAGAAAAAATTAAAAGCTATGTTGCAGCACATCCAAATGAATTCAAATCAGATGCAAGTGCAGCAGTAGAATACGTGTATTTTGAAGAAAAACCATCAAAAGAAGATGAAGATGCTTTTAAAGCAAAAATAGATAAATTGTTACCTGAATTTAAAAAAACAAATGATGTAGCAACATTTATTTCAGAATACTCCGCATTACCTTTAGATACGCTTTATACCTTTAAAGCAGCTTTTGATAAACCGGTTCAAAACGTAATAGATAGCTTAAAAATAGGAGAAACAGTAGGTCCTTATACAGCAGGTGATTTTACTAAAGTAGTAAAATTAACAGGAACTAAAATGGTACCTTCAGTAAAAGCAAGTCATGCTTTAATAGCATATAAAGGAGCGCAAAGAGCAGCAGAAAAAGTAACACGTACCAAAGAAGAAGCAGGAAAATTAGCAAATGATTTGTTAGCAATAGCGAAAAAGTCAGGTACTGATTTTGCTGAATTTGCAAAAAAGAACTCCGATGGTCCTTCTGCAACAAAAGGTGGAGATTTAGGATGGTTTTATGAAGGGCAAATGGTACCTAAATTTAACGATTATGCATTCAATAATAAAGTAGGTTCAGTAGGTATTGTAGAAACTCCTTTTGGATTTCATATTATTAAAGTAATAGATAAAAAACAAGAAAAGAAATATCAAATAGCAACATTAGCAATTAAAAATGAAGCTTCTCAAAAAACGATTAGCCAATTATATGCTGATGCTACACAGTTTGAAATAGATGCTAATTCAGGTACATTTTCAGATGTAGCAAAAACTAAAAACTATGATGTTCGTCCTGTGAACAGGGTAACTGAACTATCAGAAAGTTTACCAGGAATAAAAGGAACGCAACGTTCAATTGTAAAATGGATGTTTAAGTCAGATACTAAGTTGGGTAATATCAAGCGTTTTGATGTAAATGGAAGTTATGTAGTTGTGCGTTTAACAGCTAGAAATCCAAAAGGACTTTCAACAGTAGAGGATGCTTCTTTTAAAGTGTTACCATTATTGCGTAATCAAGAAAAAGCAAGACAAATTAGAGCTAAAATTTCAGCAACTACTTTAGCAGATGTTGCAGCTAATCAAAAAGTAACAGTGCGTACTGTAAATGCAGTAAGTATGGGTAATCCAATGTTACCAGGTGCAGGTAGAGAACCTAAAGTTGTAGGTACTGCCTTCGCTTTAGAAAACGGGCAAATATCTAAATTGATTGATGGTGAAAAAGGTGTATTTATGGTTGAAGTTACCAAACACACAGCAGCACCAAAAATGGATTCGTATAAATCATATGCAAAAGATCCTGCAAATAATGTGAATGCAGTAGGGCAAAAAGTAGTAGAAGCGTTAAAAGAAAAAGCGAATATTGAAGATAATAGAGCTACTTTTTACTAAGAGTACCATTATATAAATTTAAAAATCCTTCTGAATATATTCAGAAGGATTTTTTGTTGCTAAAAAAAGAATGTCACTGCTATCCCTAACGCAAAAGATATCCAAAAAAGAAATGTGTGCTGCGTATGCAACTACAATATCATATTTTTAAAAGAAATAATAGTAGTATATCCATTAGCTTTAAAATAAGCTAGGTCAATTTTGTTTTTAACGGTAACCATAATAAAATCACCACCCCAAGCACCTAAGCTTTTAATACATCCGTTAGTGTAGTCTTTAAATAAAGTCTCTTGTACTGTAGGAGTATCAATTAGAGTTGAAATAATTTGCTCGTGTTGATTTATTAAATCATTAAAGCCAGTTATAGTAGTACAGTTAATCAATTGTTGTGTAATACTACTTATTGCTTTAATTTTTTCTTGTTTAATAGTAGTGTTTAGGTTTTTATAACGCTGGATCCCTAGTTTACTATCTTGTTTTTTGTTTAAATAAATAAAGTAAACCTGGTTGTTAAAATTAAGGTTAAATTCTAAGTGTTTAATAACAGGCTTGTTGTTATTCCGATTATAGGTTAATGCTCCATTGCTATTTGCACAAGCAATATCATAACCACTACCGCCAAAAGATTGTTGTAGCAGTTCAAACGGATTTACTTTTGCCCATTGGGCAATATTTGCAATTAAAGTAGAAGAGCTACCTAAACCAAATTGGCGATTAAATGTTAAACGAGTACAAACTAAATACCCTTGTTTGCCTTTTAAAAAACCTGGATTTATTTTTTTTGCAGTTTGTAGAATATTGAGAAGTGTTATTTCTTCTTTTGAGTTATTACGGTTCTTTTTTAAGTCAATCTCAAATTCCGTTTCAAACCAAATATTTTGTTGTTCGTCAAAACTTTTCCAAATAATTTTAGAAATTTCAATAGGTTGTACGCTTAGGTATTGCCCTTTTTTTGTAGGCATTGCTAAAGCATTTGCGCCATCTAATACTACATATTCTGCGGTAAGTAATAATTTTCCGTGACTGTAATATATTTTTGTTTTCATACTAGCCTCTAACTTCATTAAATTTAGTAACAACATTGCTATGAGTTACTGTTTTTCCTTCAAAATAAGCTGCTATTGTTGTTTTTTCCGATTTTGTAGCTCCAAGTTGATTTAAAATATTCATCAGGTGCATTTTCATGTGTCCTTTTTGGATTCCTGTAGTTGTCAATGAGTGTAGTGCTCCAAAATTTTGTGCTAAACCAGCTACTGCAACAATTTGCATCAATTCCTTAGCGTTGGGTTTTTGTAAAATTTCTAATGCTAATTTAACTAAGGGGTGCAATTTGGTTAGCCCACCAACAGTACCTAATGCAAGAGGAAGTTCTATCCAAAATTTAAAAATTCCATTTTCAATATTCGCATGTGTTAAACTTTTGTACTGTCCACCTTTTGCAGCATATGCATGTACGCCTGCTTCAATAGCTCTAAAATCATTTCCAGTAGCTAAAACCACAGCGTCTATGCCGTTCATGATGCCTTTATTGTGTGTAACGGCTCTATAGGGTTCAATTTCAGCAATTTTTACTGCAGTAATAAATTTTTGAGCAAATTCTTCACCACTAATGTCGCCAATTTTTAAATCAGATACAGGGCAAGATACACTCGCCTTAACCAAGCAATTAGGAGTAAAATTAGACAGAATACTCATCACAATACTAATATTTTTTTCGGTATTTGAAAAATCATCAAAAAGTAGTGCTTCTTGTTTAAGGGTTTTCGCAAATTGCTCTAAACAAGAGTTGATAAAATTGGCACCCATAGCGTCAAGGGTTTCAAACTCACAATGTATTTGATAATAGTTGTCTAGTTTATCTGTTTTATCTTTTAAAGTAATACCGGTAATACCGCCACCACGTTTTTCCATATTTTGGGTGATAGATTGTGTGCTGGATAGTAATTTTGGGACAACTTGTTTAAAAAAAGCAGTCAATTTTTTAGTGCATCCTTCATATAAAAAATGTACCTGACCAATTTTAGTGGTTCCAAGTACCTCAGTAGTAAAACCACCTCTATCATACCAAAACTTAGCAGCCTTACTAGCGGCAGCCACTACTGAGCTTTCTTCAATAGCCATAGGTATAGTGTGTAACGTACCGTTAATTAAAAAGTTTGGAGCAACTCCAAATGGTAAATAGTAGTTGGTGATGGTGTTTTCTATGAACTCATCATGTAATTGTTGTAGTTTTTCATCTTCATTCCAATACTTTTTAATTATTTTTTCAGCATCAATATTATTTTGAAAAAAAGTATCAATTATCCACGATACTTTTTCTTTTTTAGATCGTTTAGAAAATCCTTTTACTGGCTTTGTCATTGTTTTTTATATAAAGAGTGGTTGCAAAGATAGTTAATTTATGGTTTGAGTAGAGAATCAAAAAAAGTGAATTTATATGGACTCTTTTTTAGCGGTAAATTAGAGTTCTAATGAGTAGAACAGTTAAAGTATTTTATTTAAAATCGGACTTTTCACTTTTCACTTTTCACTTTTCACTTTTTTTAGAGTATATTGTACGCTTTAAGACGATTTAAACCATATTTTTACACTTTCAAAAATGAAAAAAATATTTTTATGCTGTAGTTTTTTTTAATAGCTTTTACAGCAGTAACCGCTCAGAATAAACAATTTACATTACAAGAAATTTGGGGGGGAGAATTTAGGTCAAATTATATGGATGCCTTAAACACCATGCAAGATGGGCAATATTATACCATTTTAAATTACAATTCCGAAACCAAAAGTACATCCGTAGACAAGTATAGTTACAAAACTTTAGAAAAAGTAGCTACTCTAGTAAACTCAGCTGATATTGCAGAGATTCCATATTTTTCAAGTTACACTTTTAATGCTGATGAAACAAAAATGTTGCTATCAACTGAGGTTGCTTATATTTTTAGACATTCAACAGTAGGTAAATATTATATCTACGACATTGCAACGCAAAAAACAGTGCTTTTATCTGATAAAAAAATTCAAGAACCTACATTTTCTCCTGATGGTAAAAAGGTAGCATATGTTTTTGAAAATAATATTTATTACAAAAATATCATTACCAACCAAGAAGTTCAGGTAACGGATAACGGTGAAAAAGGAAAAATAATTAACGGAGTAACGGATTGGGTTTATGAAGAAGAGTTTGCCTTTGTACGTGCTTTTGTGTGGAGTCCTAAAAGTGATGTAATTGCATTTTTGCAGTTTGATGAAACGGAAGTACCAGAATTTTCAATGGATATATATGGTACGGATTTATATCCACGCCAAGAGCGTATCAAATACCCAAAAGCAGGAGAAAATAATGCAGTAGTTAATTTACAAGTGTATCATGTAAATACAAAAACAACAGCGCCAATCAATTTAGGAGAGTATGAATATATACCAAGAATTAAATGGACAAATGACGATAATAATTTATCGGTAATTACTATGAATCGTCATCAAAATGATTTGAAATTACAATTTGTAAATATTCAAACCCAAAAAGCAAAAGTAGTTTTACATGAAACCGACAAAGCATATATTGATATTACTGATAATTTGACATTTTTGAAAGATAATAGCTTTATATGGACCAGTGAAAAAGATGGTTACAATCATATTTATCATTATTCAAAAGTAGGAAAATTGATAAAACAAGTAACTAAAGGAAAATGGGATGTAACCAAATATTATGGTTTCAATGAAAAAAAAGGAAAAATTTATTATCAATCCGTAGAAAAAGGAAGTGTCAATAGAGATGTATATGCTATTAAAATTAACGGAAGAAAGAAAAAGCGGTTATCTGAAAAAATAGGAAGCAATAGCGCAAACTTTAGTGCTGATTTCTCCTATTATATCAACACTTTCTCTAACAGTACAACACCAAATGAGTTTACACTAAATGATGCCACTTGCGGTACAATAATTAAGAAAATAAAAGATAATAAAGCGTTACAAGAAAAAGTGGCACAATATCAATTTACTCCCAAAGAATTTTCGACTTTAAAAATTAACGGAAACGATTTGAATATGTGGATGATTAAACCTGCAAATTTTGATAAAACAAAACAATATCCAGTATTGATGTATCAGTATTCAGGTCCAGGTTCACAATCAGTGTCTAATAGTTGGAATTCTGCTAATGACTATTGGTATTACCTATTGGCGCAAGAAGGGTATATTATAGTGTGCGTAGACGGTAGAGGAACAGGATATAAAGGTGCTGATTTTAAAAAAGGCACCCAAAAAGAATTAGGGAAATTTGAAGTAGAAGATCAAGTTGCTGCAGCACAACAATTAGGAAAAAGAAGTTATATAGATGCTAGTAGAATTGGTATTTGGGGTTGGAGTTATGGTGGTTTTATGTCCTCTAACTGTTTGTTTCAAGCAGCAGATACGTTTAAAATGGCAATAGCAGTTGCACCCGTAACCTCTTGGCGTTTTTATGATAGTATTTATACCGAGCGTTACATGCAAACACCTCAAGAAAACCCAACTGGATATGATCAAAACTCACCCATTACACATGTAGATAAATTAAAAGGAAACTTTTTATTGATTCACGGTAGTGGAGATGATAATGTACATGTGCAAAACACCATGCGTATGGTAGAAGCATTAATACAAGCCGACAAACAATTTGAATGGATGATATATCCAGATAAAAACCACGGAATTTATGGTGGTAATACACGATTACACTTGTATAAAAAAATGACGAAATTTATTAAAGAAAATTTATAAAAAAACAAAAAATATGTCAACAACAACATTACAACCACATCAAAAAGAACTTTTTGGACACCCAATAGGTTTATTTGTATTATTTTTTACTGAAATGTGGGAGCGCTTTTCATACTACGGGATGCGAGCAATATTGGTTATTTATATGATTGCAATGGCATCAGATAAAAACGGACCAGGATTAGGGTGGTCTGAAGTAGAAGCATTGAAGTTATACGGATGGTATGTCATGTTGGTATATGTAGTATCCATACCAGGAGGTATTTTAGCAGATAAAATTTTAGGACAAAAAAAGGCGGTAATGCTTGGTGCATCAATACTTGTTGCGGGTCATGGTATTTTAGCTATTGAAGCAACATGGGCATTTTTTACAGGATTGGGGTTAATTATACTGGGAGTAGGATGCTTAAAACCAAACATATCAACTATGGTTGGTGGTTTGTACCAAAAAGGAGACATCCGTAGAGATAAAGGGTTTTCAATATTTTATATTGGGATTAATCTAGGTTCACTATTAGCTACTTCACTCATCGGTTTGGTAGTTGCAAAATGGGGTTGGCATGCAGGATTTGGAATGGCAGGTGTTGCAATGTTATTAGGTTTGCTAGTTTATGTTTGGGGGCAAAAGTACATTGCTCATGTAGGTAATAAACCTACAAAAGAGTCTTTAAAAGAAGATATTTCAATAGGACAATTGTTTGCAGATTTGTTAAAATCACCTTTACAACTAGGTATTGTAGCGGTATTGTTAGGACTTTCTTTATATGCAGGGTTTACCTTTGAAGGTGTTGATCATTGGGGGTATGGAGCATTATTTATCTTTTTATCTTTAGTAACGGGTATGATGATGATGATTTACAAAAATTTAGATTCACAAATATTAAAAGATCGTTTTATTGTATTACTACTTTCTTTTTTAATCGTAATTGTTTTTTGGGGAGCCTTTGAACAAGCAGGAGGATTGATGAGTATTTATACCGAAACCAAAACCGATAGAATGCTTTTTGGTTATGAAATACCAACACCCATGTTTCAAGGCTTAAATGCTGGTTTTATTTTATTATTTGCCGTTGCCGTTGCTAATTTTTGGGCAAAACGTAAACTAAAGGGTAAAGAGGCATCTTCATTATTTAAAATGGCAGTGGGAACGATTATTATGGGGCTCGGTTTTGTATTTATGGTGTTTGCCGTAAATGATTATGAGGCACATGGCAAATCAGCTATGATATGGTTAGTATTGGCTTATTTATTTCATACCATTGGGGAGTTGAGTTCTTCGCCGGTATCCTTATCATTTATTACTAAATTAGCACCAGCAAAATATGCATCCTTAATGATGGGAGTTTATTTTGCAGCAACAGGTTTAGGAGGTAAAGTAGCAGGTATATTAGGTGAAAACTCTAAAGCACTTGGTGAGTACACCATTTTTGCAGGCATAACCATTTTTACTATATTGTTTGGTGTTTTGGTAATTGCGATACTAAAACCACTAAAACGATTAACCCACGGAGCAGAAGACGACGAGCATGAAATACATGATGAAACCGAAGGTTTTGAATTAGCAGATAATTAATAACAAATAACCCTATTATAGAGGTTTTTATAAACATTTAAAAAAGAAAACATGAGTACAGAAAAAAAATCATTTATTAATTTATTACTATCCTTTAAAAGTACATTTTGGGTAGCGAGTATAATGGAATTATTTGAGCGTTGGGCATGGTATGGTTTGTTTGCCGTTTTTGCCTTATACTTAACAGGTTCAACAGATAGTGGTGCTTTAGGGTTTACACATGTTGAAAAAGGTCAAATAATGGGGTTTGTAACATCTATTTTGTATTTTTTACCAATATTAACGGGTATCATGGCAGATAAAATAGGATATAAACGCTCGTTAATTATTGCTTTTGCGATGTTAGCAATAGGGTATTATGCTATGGGAGAAGTAACTACGGTAAACATGATGTTTATAGCATTTTTATTTACCGCTTTAGGTGCAGCTATTTTTAAACCAGTAGCCTCAGCAATTGTAACCAAATCTACTAGTGATGAAAATTCAACCTTAGGTTTTGGAGTGTTTTATATGATGGTAAATATAGGTGGTTTTGTAGGACCAGCAATGTCATCTAACTTACGTACTACGTATGGGTGGAAGTTAATTTTTATTCAAGCTGCAGTAGTAATTTTAATAAACTTAATAATTGTATTGTTCTTTTTTAAAGAGCCATATAGAGAGGTGAAAGAAAAAGAGTCGTTTACAGAAGCTGTTATAGATGCTTTTAAAAAAATATGGGAAGCCATTTCAGATGTTAGATTAACCGTTTTATTATTAATTATGGTTGGTTTCTGGACCATGTTTAACCAGTTGTTTTATACACTACCAACTTTTATAGAAGACTGGGTAGATACCGCTGCGTTACATGATTCTATTGCCGAATTTTCACCTTGGTTAGCAGGTTTTATGAGTGGAGGAGGTAATTCCGTAAATCCAGAAATGTTAATTAATATTGACGCTGGTTTTATTGTTTTGTTTCAAATAGTAGTTTCTTATTTTGTAATGAAAATGAGACATATAAACGCTATGATAACCGGTTTAATTGTTGCGGCAATTGGTGTAGGATTAACTTTTTATTTTAATAATGGAATGTATACTATTTTCGGAATTATGATTTTTGCTATTGGTGAAATGCTGTCAGGACCAACACTATCCTCTTTTATAGCAATGATATCTCCAAAAGGAAAAGAAGCATTATATCAAGGTACATATTTTTTACCTATTGCAGCAGGTAACTTTTTTACTGCATTTATTTCAGGTAATTTATACCAATCGTGGTCAGATAAATTAAGCTTATTGCAAAAAACAATGGCTGAAAAAAAGATAAGCATGCCAGAAGTTGGAGATAGTTTTTCTAAAAACGATTATTTTGCAATGGCATCAGAAAAATTAAACATGTCACAAGTAGAAATGACTCAGATGGTTTGGGATACCTATAATCCAAACAAAATATGGTATGTAATTGTGGGTATAGGTGTCTTAACTATCTTGGCATTAGTTATTTATGATAATTTAGTAATAAAACCAAGAGAGAAAGCACTGGGGAATTAATTTTCATTTGAAATTGCAAAAAAAAACACTACTAAATACAAATTTGTATTAGTAGTGTTTTTTTGTATCTTGCCACAACAAAATGTATTAAAACAAAAATATGAGTACAGCAACAGCACAAGACAACTTTTTTAAGTCCAATGTATTAGGACACCCATCGGGGTTATTTGTTTTATTTTTTACCGAAATGTGGGAGCGCTTTTCATTTTACGGAATGCGAGTTTTATTGATTAACTTTCTAACCATGGCAGTAGTAGGCGCTAACCCAGGTTGGGGCTGGTCTGCAGAAAATGCAGCAGCACTTTTTGGAACATACGCCATGTTATTATACCTAACACCTATTTTGGGAGGTATTATTGCCGATAAATTAACAGGATATCGTTGGGCGGTAGTTATTGGGGCTGCAATCATGACTTTAGGGCATGCAGCAATGGCTATTGAAACAGAGTTTTGGTTATATGTGGGGTTAGCACTATTAGTAATTGGTACTGGTTTTTTTAAGCCAAATATATCATCTATTATTTCAGAAATGTATAAAGACGTGCCAGAAAAGAAAGATGGTGCATACACTATTTTTTATATGGGTGTAAATGCAGGAGCATTTTTCGGAATGATGCTGTGTGGTTATTTAGCTGAAAAAGTAGGATGGGCTTATGGTTTTGGTTTAGCGGGTATTTTTATGCTATTAGGAACATTGCAATTTTGGTTAGCAAAACCTTTGTTTGGTGCTATAGGTGATGTACCGTCTAAAGTACATGAGGTAGAGTTGGAACATGCCATTAATGAAAAGGATTCAGATTTTAAAAATGATCATTTAACAGATGAAGAAAAACCTAATCCATTTACGCTATTTGATCAAATAATGATAGCCATATCAACTGTTATTGGTTTAATGTATGCTTTTAATGATCCATTATCTAAAATAGGAAATATCAATTTATTTCCCTTCGAAATGTTTGGTATGGAAGGGCAATATGTAGCCATATTATTCGCTTTATCGGTGTTTTTAATTTTGGTAATTAGTCGTATTTCTCGTTATACAAAAATAGTTAGAGACCGTATGATAGCGGTAATTATCTTCGCCTTCTTCACCGTATTTTTCTGGATGTCTTTTGAGCAAGGAGCAACTTCATTAGTATTATTTGCACGTGATAATGTTGACCGAACACTAACAGGTGATTCTCAAACCATATTTAATATTGTAAATACATTGCTAACAATAGTGCCTTTAGTAATTGTTACTTGGGTATTGTATTTATTGGCAAAGGAAACTTTTAAGCAAACACCTGGTTCAAACATCGTATTGGCAATATGTTTTGTAGGTATTTGGGCAGTTTCTTTATGGATGTTAAATAAAGAATTTAATGCCGAATCTTCTGAAATAACAGTATCTTGGTTTAGTATTTTAAATTCATTTTTTATTATTGCCTTCGCATCATTATTTTCTAAATGGTGGGAATCTAAATACAACCCTTCTGCAGCTGTTAAATACGGTTTAGGACTAATTATTATGGCAATAGGTTTTGGTTTATTAGCGTTTGGTTCTCATGGAGTGGAAGCAGGAGTAAAAGTAAGTATGGTTTGGTTAGTGTTGGCGTATTTATTCCATACATTAGGAGAGTTATGCTTGTCACCAGTTGGACTGTCATATGTATCTAAATTAGTACCACCACGTATGATTGCTTTTATGTTTGGAATGTGGTACTTGGCAATTGCAATTGGAAATAAATTAGCAGCAAAGTTAGGGGGCGAAATTGATAACATTACTTCAGAATACGGGTTGTCAACGTTCTTTTTAATTTTTACAATTGTGCCTGCAATAGCAGGTTTGTTAATAATGACATTGAATCCGTTATTGAAAAAACTAATGCACGGTGTAAAATAAAAGAATTGTTTTTGTAATTTTGGCATATAAATTGCTACTATTACAAAAAACGAAGTTTAATTTAATAATTACCCCGTTTTACGGGTATAAAATATGAAAAAGATAATATTAGGAGCGTTATTAATGTTTGCAACCATAACATTTGCTCAAAGTGGTACAGACGGATTAGAATGGATAGAAGGCTATGAAGCAGCAGCAAAAATTGCACAAAAAACAGGAAAACCTATTTTAGCTAACTTTACTGGTAGTGATTGGTGTGGTTGGTGTATCCGTTTAGATAAAGAAGTTTTTAGTAAAAAAGAATTTGAAAAATGGGCTAAAAAAAATGTAGTCCTTTTAAAAGTAGATTTCCCGAAACGTAAAAAAATACCAGCAGCAATTGCAGATGGTAACAAAGCACTACAACAAGCTTTTCAAGTACGAGGGTATCCAACCTTATGGCTATTTAGTGTAGGAAAAGAGGTAAGTGATATTACTCCGCTAGGAAGTACAGGTTATGTAAAAGGTGGTGCAACCAAATGGATTGAAAGCATATCACCAGCATTGCCAAATTAAGAGTAATAATGTTTTATGGGCTATCGCTCCGCGATTAAACCCTAATAATGATTAGGTTGTAACTGAAATATTTATTGGTTATTTATACGATTTACAACTGTACCCTTTTTACAATAAAGTAAAAAGGGTTTTTTATTTCAATATGATTGCCCCATCTTTTCCAATATCATGAAAAGGAATATTTTGATTTTTACACGTAGCTTTCCAGCGGGTTACATAACTTTTATAATTGTTATTGTCGGCAATAATTTGTTGCGGTTTTAAGATACGTATTAATCTATTCAAGTTGATTTTTGGTGATTGGGTAAGTAGTATAATGTCTGATTTAAAAGTAGTATCGTAAATACTGTTTGCATCTACAATTAAAATGTTTTTGCCTTTAAAAAGATAGCAGTTTCGTAATGAATCCTTAATGATAGTATGTACAAATTCATGTATACTATAGTTGTCTAAACTCTGTTTGTACCGCATATTTTTTGCAGCATAATATAAAGTATTACCTTTTTTATGCGCAATCAAAGTGGTTTTATACTGATTGAAAATTACAAATTTCTCTGTTTGTGCATGTTTCTTATTATAGATAAATCCAACTTGTACGCTTATGGTCGCAATCGCCAAAAAAACGATACGCTTATAAGAAACCCGTTGCCATAATAACACTAAAGCTATAATGAGTAAATAGCCTGTTATTAAATTGATGGTGTTAAATGGAAGTTTGGTAAATACATAATCCTCCTTGCTACCTATTATATGAACAAAGTTGTTCAATGCCGTAATGCTATTGTCTAAAAACCAAAACAACAAGGAAGGTACATCGCCAAAATAAGCAAAAATCAAAGTAATAATACCAACGCCTAATAACAAACCTAAAAGCGGAATAATAACTAAATTGGAAATTATAAATAACGCAGGAAATTGATGAAAATAATATAAAGACAAAGGTAAAATGCCAAATTGTGCAGAGACGGTAACACTAAAAACATCCCAAAGTTTTTTAGGAAGATAAGCAGTAGGATTCCATAGCGTATCAAACAATGGTTTTACGGTAATAATAGCAAATACGGCACAATAACTCAATTGAAAACCAATATCAAAAATATAAAGAGGATTGACTAAAAGTAAAATAAAAGCAGAGATAATCAATGTGTTGTATGTGTTTGTAATTCGGTTACTATACAAAGCCAAGGTAATTAATGAAAACATGGTAACGGAACGTACTACAGATGCCGATAAGCCTGTTAAAAAGGCATATCCCCACAATAAAAAAATAATGATAAACGGAATGGTTTTTTTACCTATTTTAAAATAAGATAGTGGGCTCAATACCCAGCCTAAAAGCAACATCAATAATCCGATATGAAGTCCAGAAATGGCTAAAATATGTATCGCCCCAGATTGCGTAAAGCTCTTGTAAGTATCTTTGCTAATATCTTGCCGTTGCCCTAATAACAGCGCGTTAATAATACTTAAATTACCTGCAGAAAATGAATGCTTTTTTAAGTTGTTTTGAATACGTGTTCTAATTTTTTCAGAAAACCCATAAGCAGTATTTTTTGCAGGTAATTTAATATTGTTGTTTGCATTTAAAAAGACTTGATCATATACTTGCTGTTTTTCCATGTGCTTTTTAAAATCAAATTGATGCGGATTCAAAGGCTTATTAATGGCAATAAGTTTGCTTTTTACGTATAGCAAATTGTCAATATTTATTTGCTGAGTGCTATCAATATTTATAAGTATAATACCAGATGCTTTTTTACCGTTAATACCTTTAATATACCCTAAATATTTACTGTAAAAACTATTGGGTTTTAACTTTTTATAAATTTGAATGCGTAAATTTTGTTTGGGTTTAGGTGTAATGTACTTTGAGTAATGATATAGCTGGTTTGAGTGTGTATGTGTAGTAATATTGGTGATTCCAATAAAAAGGATAAGCAAGTAACTTAGTATACTAAAAAATGTAATTTGCTTTTTTAAGAAGATAAAAGCTATAAATAAGAGTATAGATAGCGCTCCTAAAATTAAAAATGAAGTTTGATGAAAAATAGGATGATAATACCCAATAAGAATTCCCACTATTAAAAATAGTGCGAGCTTGATAATCGTAAAATTGAGTAGTTTCACGACTAAAAGGTACTCATTTTAAAACAAATAATCTGTAAATCAGGTTGTTAAGTTTTTTTAAGGTATTTCCAAAACCATTCCCGGTTTTAAATCGGAAGCAGATAGGTGATTGATTTTCATAATATCTTGAGCACTAATTCCTGTAAATTTACGAGCAATAGCATAAAAAGTATCACCTTTTTTAACGGTATAGGTTTTAGGGTTATTTATTATTGCAGTAGTAGTTTTTTTAGCTTTGGTAATGCGTCTTGCCATAACATAAGCATTTGCCCAATATCCATCTTTTAAAGATGAAATCATGACACCTCTTGATGATGATGTGTGTACAAATTTCACATTCCCGTTTTTGTGACTTACCACTAAACCTACGTGATTGATTCTTTTTTTTCTATTGGTTTTGAAAAAAACGAGATCACCTTTCTTAATTTTTTTAGTTGTTATTTTTTTACCTTTTTTACTTTGTTCTAAAGCAGTACGTGGCAAGTTGATGTTTCCGTTTTTAAAAGCAACAAACATTAACCCTGAGCAATCCATTCCTCTTTTTGAAGTGCCACCATATTTGTATTTTGTTCCTTTAAAGCTTACGGCTTTGTTAATAATTTTTTGAACGTTTGCAGTAGTTATAGTATTACTATAAATGGCTGTGCCTTTTCGCTTTGTTGGACGTTTGGTGGTAACTATTCTTGGTTTTGAAGCACTTTTTTTGGTAACTACTTTTTTTGCTTTACAAGCACTCAAAAGTATGAAAAGGATAAAAATAAAGCTGATTTTTTTCATGGTATTGTTAATGAAAGTAGATAATTTTTTAATGTATTTGTTAAAAAAAAAGATGTTTTAGTTCAAATTTTTAACAATCAATTTTGCAGTATTTTTACTGGCACCACTGCCACCTAATTTTTGCTCTAAATCGTAATAATCATTAAACAATTGCGCTCTATATTCCTCAGTTAATAATTTTGAAAGTTCTGTTTTTAAGTTTTTAGTGTTCAATTCGTTTTGAATAAGTTCTTTTACCACTTCTCTATCCATAATTAAATTGACTAAGCTTATGTATTTTAAATCTACAATTCGTTTTGCAATTTGGTAAGAAATATTGCTACTTTTATAGCACACCACTTGTGGTACTTTAAATAAAGCTGTTTCTAAAGTTGCCGTACCAGAAGTTACGAGAGCAGCAGTTGCTAAACTTAATAAATCATAGGTTTTATTACTAATAAAATTAATGTTTTCATTATCAATAAATTGCTTATAAAAATCAAAATTTTGACTAGGAGCACCCGCAATTACAAATTGATATTTCGGGAAATCTTTAACAACCGAAAGCATTAATGCTAGCATTTTTTTAATTTCTTGTTGTCTGCTTCCTGGTAATAATGCAATAATGGGTTTGTCACTCAATCCGTTTGCTTTCCTAAACTCATATTCGTCAACAGGAGTTTTGTCTTTTATAGCATCTAGTAGCGGGTGTCCTACAAAATGAACAGGAAAATTGTGTTTTTTCTCATAAAAATCTTTTTCAAAAGGAAGAATGACATACATTTCATCTACATCTCGTTTAATGTCTTTAATGCGCCCTTCTTTCCATGCCCATATTTGTGGCGAAATGTAATAATGTGTTTCAAACCCTAAAGGTTTTGCCCATTTCATAATTCTGAAATTAAAACCAGGATAATCTATAAAAATCAATTTATCAGGATGGTATGCTGCAATATCCTTTTTACAGAAGGTAATATTTTTAGTAATCGTGCGTAAATTCATCACGACTTCTAAAAAACCCATAAAAGCGAGTTCTCGGTAGTGCTTTACTAATGTTCCACCAACCGCTTCCATTAAATCACCACCCCAAAACCTGAATTCGGCATGTACATCTTCTTGTAAAATGGCTTTCATTAAATTAGCAGCGTGTAAATCTCCTGATGCTTCTCCAGCTATAATGTAATATTTCATATTATTTGTGGTCTATAATACATAAAATCCAAAAGCAATAAATGCGACTACTAGTGTGGCTAGTACAACGCCTCTTGCTCTATAATCTAAATCTTTTTGTAATAATAAAAAAAACACACCTAACATGGGAATAGACCCTAATGCGAGCAACATCCAAAGTCGTCCTCCATTTTTAAACAGATAAAAAGTATCTGAAAAAGAGGCGTTCTTTACATTAGCAATAATGTACGTGCAAGCAGCAATACCTACTATTGCCGTAATAATTCCTAATAAAAATCCTTTAAAAACTTCTTGTTTAATTTTCAAACTCCCAGGTATTTAATTTTTGTATATAATGGTGTGCGGTTAAGTCAAATTGTACGGGTACAATGCTAGCGTAACCTTTTTCTAATGCAACAATATCAGTATCATCACCACTGTCTTGATTTTCAAATTTTCCGGTTAACCAATAGTATTCTTTGCCTTGTGGGCTAACGCGTTTATCAAACTCTTCAATCCAATTGGATTTTGCTTGTCGGCATATTTTGACACCTTTAATTTTGCCTTTCGGGAAATTAACATTCAATACAATTCCTTTTGGTATTCCGTTTTCTAAAACATTTTTAACAATGCTATGAATATGCTTTTTTACGCCTTCAAAATCAGCATTCCAACTGTGGTCTAGTAAAGAAAACCCAATAGAAGGGATTCCCTCAATTCCTGCTTCAATAGCGGCGCTCATGGTTCCGGAATACAATACGTTTATAGCAGAGTTGGAACCGTGATTGATACCCGAAACACACAAATCGGGTTTACGATTTAAAATTTCATTTACCGCTAATTTAACACAATCAGCAGGAGTTCCAGAGCAACTGTATTCTATCTGAGGACCATCATCTAAATTTAAAGTCTCAATATGTAGGGTAGAGTCTAATGTAATGGCATGTCCCATTCCGCTTTGAGGGCTATCTGGTGCTACTACAAAAACATCCCCAAATTCATTCATTATTTCAATTAAATTCCGAATACCAGGTGCCGTAATACCATCATCATTGGTAATTAAAATTAAAGGTCTATCGTTCATTTTTAGGTTTGTTAGTGAGTTGCTAAAATACAAAAATAGCATTTAAAAACAGCCATTCTTCTTTTTAAGAAAATTTTATGTATAATAACATCAGTTTGGTATGTTTTTTTCATTAACTTTAGCTGTTCAAGAGTACACAGCCATTTGGTTGTATTTGATTTATACTAATTATAAAAATGAAGCAGAATTGTATATATTTGTATGGTGCTGTAATAAAAAATAGAATCCCCAGTTATGATGATGAAAAACATAAAAATAGTATTACTTATTTCCGTAATAGCCATTAGTTCTTGTAGTTTTACTAATAAAACCTTTAATGACCCTGATAAAGATAAGTTGTTAATTGATTTGATTACTTATGTTTTGGAGAGAGGACACTACAACCCTAAAACGATAAATGATGATTTTTCAAAGCACGTTTTTGATCATTATATAGAAAGTGTAGACCCTTTAAAAAGATATTTTTATGCCTCTGATATCAAGGAATTTGAAAAATATAGAAATAAAATTGATGACCAAATAATTGATAGAGAAATCACTTTTTTTAATGTGGTTTATAGTCGTTTAATGCGTAGGATGGAAGATGCAAAAGAAATGTCATTAAAAATTTTAGAGCAACCATTTGATTTTGATAAAGATGAAATGATTAATGTTGATTATGAAAATAGGAAATATGCGCGTTCTAAAAAAGAAATGAAAAATCGTTGGCGTAAGCAATTGAAATTTTCAACTATTGGATATTATGATGATAAATTAACAGTAACGGAAAATGATAGCATTGCCACAGATAAGAAGCCTTTATCAAAAAAAGAAGCCGAAATAGAAGCCCGTAAAAAAACCAAAGAAAACTTGACGGAACTGTACGATATTATGGGCGATTTGCAACGAAAAGATTATTTCACAAATTATATTAATGCCATTGTTGAAGAGTTTGATCCGCATACCTACTATTTTGCGCCAAGAGATAAAGAACGTTTTGATCAAAACATGTCTGGCAAACTAGAAGGTATTGGTGCACGATTGCAAAAGAAAAATGATGAAATTAAAATCATGTCATTAATTTCTGGCGGTCCTGCTTGGAGAGGTCAAGAGTTAGAAGTAGGCGATGTAATTGCTGCAGTTAGGCAAGAAGATGAACAAGAAGCTACTAATATTTTAGGAATGCGTATTGATGACGCTGTAAAGTTGATAAAAGGACCAAAGGGTACAACCGTATTTTTAACCCTAAAAAAAGTAGATGGTAGTATTGTTGAAATTTCCATTGTTCGTGACGTAGTAGAACTGGAAGAAACCTATGCGAAATCGGTATTAATAGATAAAGGAAATCGGAAATTTGGATTGATAAACCTACCGAAGTTTTATGTAGATTTTAAAGACTATAAAGAAAGTAGAAATGCAGCTTCAGACGTTAAAAAAGAAATCATCCGTTTAAAAAAACAAGGAATGGAAGGTTTGGTAATTGACTTGCGTAGCAATGGAGGGGGCTCTTTGCAAACGGTTGTAGATATGGCAGGTTTATTTATTAAAGATGGACCTATTGTTCAAGTAAAATCGTCAGAAAAGAAAGCAGAAGTACTAAATGATAAAGATAAATCTATTATTTGGGAGGGTCCTTTAGTAATTTTAGTAAACGAGTTATCCGCCTCCGCTTCTGAAATTTTAGCCGCTGCATTACAAGATTATAAACGCGCTATTATTATTGGTAGTAAACAAACATACGGTAAAGGAACCGTGCAAAATGTGGTCGATTTAAACCGTTTTGTGCGCAATAATAGTATGGGCGATGTTGGTGCACTAAAATTAACCACTCAAAAGTTTTATCGTATCAATGGGGGGTCAACACAATTAGAAGGTGTAAAAAGCGATGTTGTAGTAGTAGATCGATATAGTTTTATTGATGTTGGTGAAAAAGATCAAGACAATCCATTACCGTGGGATAAAATTAAAAAAGCAAATTATACTCCGTGGAATGGTTTTATCAATTACCAAGAAACCATAAGAAATAGTGCGGCACGCATGCAGGATAATGCGCAATTAAAATTAATAGAAGAGCAAGCAAGATGGTATAAAACCCAGTCAGATGAGAATGACTTATCATTAAAATACACCGATTATGTAGCGGAATATAAACGCATAGAAACTGTTTCTGAAAAATTTAAAGCCTTAAAAGAGTATAAAAATAACTTAAAAGTAGCATCCTTACCGTATGAGCAAGAGCAGATGAAAAAAGATTCTATACTGAGTAAAAAACGAACTACTTGGTATAAATATATCACACAAGATGTTTATATTGATGAAGCTGTAAATGTGTTGGAAGATTTGCAACTCAATACCATTAGGAATAAAAGAAAAGTAGCCTTTAAAAAATAAAGAAAGCAGTAAGCAAAAATAGTTTTTATGCAAAAAAAGTCCACTTCTTTAACTCGTTTAGCGCTCCAAAAATTTAAGAAAGATTTTTGGGGCGTTTTGAGTTTTGGTTATATTGTATTATGTGGTTTTGTAGCAGTTTTTACTTATATTTTAGCGCCAGATGGCTCACAAAATGCGAATCAAATGCATTTGGCTATTCATTCTAAAGCACCAGGTTTTACGGTTCAAATGTTAACGATACCTGAAACGAAATCTATTGAGCAATCATTTTTTGATCAACTTGTTTTTGGCACACAAACCCGCGCAACAGAGTTGCCCATTAGCAACTATATACAAAAAAATAATACACTGGTAGTTACGCCATATACCGAGTTGCCAACCAATTTACCACAAACCTTTTTAGTGTCGGACTTTAGCAACAGTACTAATTTAACTCAAGTAATTGCAAAAAACATTATCCAAAAAAAATTCTACTTAGGAACCGATAAATACGGACGTGATTTATTGAGTAGATTGTTGGTAGGTGCTAGAATATCTTTTTTTATTGGTTTTGTAGCAGTATTTATTTCATTAATTATTGGTATATTTTTAGGTGCTATTTCAGGATATTACGGCGGTAAAATAGATGCTATAATTATGTGGTTTATTAATATTGCGTGGTCCATACCTACCTTATTGTTAGTAATTGCTATTACATTAGCATTGGGTAAAGGTTATTGGCAAGTGTTTATTGCAGTAGGGTTAACCATGTGGGTAGAAGTTGCACGTGTAGTGCGTGGTCAAATATTAAGCGTAAAAAAAGAACAATATGTAACCGCAGCAAGAGCATTAGGTTTTAGTGATTTCCGAATCATATTCAAACACATATTACCCAATATTTTAGCACCTGTAATTGTAATATCAGCGGCCAATTTTGCCGCCGCTATTTTAATAGAAAGCGGATTGAGTTTTTTAGGTATAGGAGCACAACCACCCACACCCAGTTGGGGAGCCATGATAAAAGACCATTATTCCTATATTATTTTAGGAAAACCATATTTGGCTATTATCCCCGGTTTGGCTATTATGAGTTTGGTAATGGCGTTTATGCTAATTGGTAATGCGCTACGCGATGCGTTGGATGTGAAAGGGTAAATGTAATGTCATAAACAGTGAAAGAAAAAAATGTTTTTACTTTTTTGTTATAAAAAGCTAAAACGCCACTAATACAAATTGTGTAATAGTGGCGTTATTATAGTGTGTGTTTTGTAATTATTTAATGTACTCAACCACTTGTTTTAATGCTTGTGGTATGCCATCAGGATTTTTACCTCCTGCAGTAGCAAAAAAGGGCTGTCCGCCACCGCCACCTTGAATCAGTTTCCCTAATTCACGTACAATAGTACCAGCATGTAGTTTTTTTTGAGTCGCTAAATTTTTTGAAATATAACAGGTTAATAATGCTTTTCCATCATTTTCAGTTGCAAAAAACAAGAATAAATTTTCCATTTCGCCACCTAACTCAAAAGCTAATGTTTTTAATCCTGCAGCATCTAAATCTACTTTTTTGGCTAAGAAATTCACGCCATTTAGGTCTTTAATTTCAGCTTTTAGGGTTTGCTTTAAATGGTTAGCTTTTTCTTTTAAAAGCATTTCTATTTGCTTTTTAAGGGTACTATTTTCTTCCTGTAAATTTTCAACGGCTTTAAGCGGAGTTTTGTTGTTTTTTAAGGCTAACTTAATGTTTTTAAGTGTTTTGGTTTCGTCAGTAAAATAGTTTTTTACAGCATCTCCAGTAATGGCTTCAATACGTCTAATGCCAGCAGCTACAGCACCTTCACTCTTAATAACAAAGTGCCAAATTTCACGGGTATTTTGTACGTGAGTACCGCCACAAAGCTCCATGGATTCACCAAATTTAATGGCTCTTACGGTATCACCGTATTTTTCACCAAATAAAGCCAATGCTCCTTTGTCTAGCGCTTCTTGAACGGGAATGTTTCTAAACTCGTCCAATTGTATTTGTTCTCTAATACGTGCGTTTACAAAATTTTCTACAGCTTTTAATTCGTCTTCGCTAACTTTAGCAAAGTGAGAAAAATCAAAACGTAAAGAGCTGGAGTGAACCATAGACCCTTTTTGTTCAACATGAGTACCCAAAACTTCACGCAGTGCTTGGTGTAATAAATGTGTAGCAGAGTGATTACTTGCGGAACGCTCACGTTGTTTTTTATCAACTACCACTTTAAAAGTGTCGGTTGGGTTTTTAGGTAAACTTTTGGCAAAGTGAATGATTAAATTGTTTTCTTTTTTGGTGTTGATGATGTATACAACATCTCCATTAGGTGTTTCTAAATAGCCTTTATCACCTACTTGTCCACCACCTTCTGGATAAAATGGTGTAATGTTAAATACTAGTTGGTACAAATCACCATCTTTTTTAGAAGTTATTTTACGGTATTTCGTAATTTTTACGGTAGCTTCTAAAGTGTCATATCCAATAAATTCCTCTTCATCGTCTTCAAATAGAACGGTCCAATCAGAAGTAGAAACCGAAGTAGCTGCTCTTGAGCGTTCTTTTTGTTTTTGCAATGCTTCATTAAACTCTTCTTCATTTAATCCCATTCCTTTTTCAGATAAAATAAGGGCGGTTAAATCAATAGGAAACCCGAAAGTATCATATAATTCGAATGCTTTTTTACCGCTTAAGGTATCTCCTTTTGTGTTTTTGATAAGGGTGTCTAACAATAATAATCCTTGATCTAAAGTTCTTAAAAACGAATTTTCTTCTTCTTTAATTACATTGATAACCAAGTTTTTTTGCGATTTAATTTCAGGGAAAGCATCTTGCATTTGTTTGCTTAATGTTTCTACCAACAAGTGTATAAAGGCTTCTTTTTTATTTAAAAAGGTAAATCCGTAACGGATGGCTCTACGTAAAATTCTACGAATAACATAGCCTGCACCGGTGTTACTAGGTAATTGACCATCGGCAATAGCAAAAGCAACGGCACGTACATGATCGGCAATAACTCTAATAGCAATATCGGTTTCTTCATTTTTGCCGTATTGGTTTTTGGTAATGGTTTCAATTTCTCTAATTAAGGGGGTAAAAACATCGGTGTCATAATTGGATTGTACGTTTTGTAACACCATGCACAAGCGTTCAAATCCCATACCAGTATCAATATGAGTATTGGGTAGGCTTTCTAAGCTGCCGTTTGCTTTACGGTTGTATTGCATGAAAACCAAGTTCCATATTTCCACCACTTGCGGGTGATCCATATTTACTAAAGTAGCGCCATCAACTTTTTCTTTTTCTGCTGCAGAGCGAATATCAACATGAATTTCAGAACACGGTCCACACGGTCCTTGAGCACCCATTTCCCAGAAATTATCGGCTTTGTTACCTAGTAAAATTCGATCTTCAGCAATGTATTTTTTCCAAATGTTTTCAGCATCTGTATCTCGTTTCAAGCCATCTTTTTCATCGCCTTCAAAAATGGTAACATATAAAATATTTTTATCTATTTTGTAAACTTCGGTCAATAATTCCCATGCCCACGCAATAGCATCTTCTTTAAAATAATCACCAAAACTCCAGTTTCCAAGCATTTCAAACATGGTATGGTGGTAGGTATCTTTTCCTACTTCTTCCAAATCATTGTGTTTTCCAGAAACACGCAAGCATTTTTGGCTATCGGTAATACGAGCATCTGTAATTTTTTTTTGCCCTAAAAAGTATTCTTTAAACGGTACCATTCCTGCGTTTGTAAACATTAAGGTAGGGTCGTTTTTAAGCACCATTGGTGCAGAAGGGACTATTTTATGTTGTTTAGATTTATAGAAATTTAAAAACTTTGCGCGTATTTCTTGAGATTTCATTATAAAATTATGACAGGTTAAAAAATTGAGCAATGTGCTTACAATTTTATATATTTGTATTTCGTTGTTATTTACAAGGTACAAAAATAACACATTTTAAGTTATGGCTAAAGAAAAATTTTATTACGATTCCGATACACTCTCTTATCGAAAGGTAGAACGCAAAAAAAGTAAGGTATTTACTTATTTTATGTTGTTTTTTTCGGCAGCGGCTTTATTTGGTTTTTTTAGTTATGTAGTGGTTTCTCAATATATTGATTCTCCTAAAGAAAAAGCCTTAAAAAGAGAAAATGAAAATTTGAAATATCGATATGAATACTTAAACAATCGTATCGGTTTAGCAGAAAAGGTAATGCAAAATCTTGCGGATAGAGATGAAAACATTTATCGCATACATTTTGAAGCCAATCCTGTAAGTGAAGCACAGCGAAAGGCAGGCTTTGGCGGAGTAAACAGGTATAAAAAGTTAGAAGGTTTTGAAAATTCAGAACTCATTACAGCTACAGCAAAAAAAACAGATAAGTTACTTAAAGAAATTTAAGTACAAAGCCGATCATTAGATGAGATAGAAAAATTAGCTAAAAATAAAGAAGCCTTATTAAAGGCAATACCTGCAATACAGCCCATTCAAAATAAAGATTTAACGCGGGTTGCTTCTGGTTATGGAATGCGTATGCATCCTATTTTAAAGTATAGAAAAATGCACAACGGTATGGATTTTACTGCCAATACTGGTACGCCCATTTATGCAACAGGAGACGGAGTAGTGGTAAAAGCAAGTAGGGGTTCTGGTTTTGGTAATGTGGTTTATATTGATCATGGTTTTGGCTATCAAACACGTTATGCGCACATGAATAAATTTAACACCAAAAAAGGTAAAAAAGTAAAACGGGGTGATATTATTGGTTATGTAGGTAATACAGGATTGTCTTCTGGTCCACATTTGCATTATGAAGTGCATAAAAACGGAAAAGTAATAAATCCAGTAAACTTTTATCATGGAGATTTAACTCCAGAAGAATATACCATAATGCTTGAAAAAGCATCTGCAGAAACACAATCATTAGATTAATGTATATCGATTTACCAGAAAAACGCTATTATAAAATAGGAGAAGTTGCCAAAGCATTTGGTGTAAATACCTCTCTAATACGTTTTTGGGAAAAAGAATTTGACGTATTGAAGCCTAAAAAAAATGCAAAAGGCGATCGAAAATTTACTCCTGAAGATATTAAGAATTTACAACTCATTTATTATTTAGTAAAGGATAAAGGCTTTACTTTAGAAGGGGCAAAACAACATTTAAAAGAGGAAAAAAAGAAAACCCTTCATAGTTTTGATATTATTCGTAAATTGGAAGGTGTTAAAAATGAACTAATCAAAATTAAAAATCAACTTTAAAAATCAATAACTATGAAAAAGTGGCTACTACCATTATTGGTAATTGCAGGTATTGCATTTGCAATATTTCAGTATGGTGTAAATTTTAACAACACCGCAGTAAAATTAAACGAAAATGTTGCAGAAGCATGGGGTAATGTGCAAACCGCATACCAACGCCGTAACGACTTAATTGGCAACTTGGTAAAAACGGTAAAAGGAGCTGCCGATTTTGAGCGTACTACTTTAGAAGCGGTAATAAAAGCACGTGCAGCGGCTACGCAAACTACAATTGACCCTAGTAATATTACACCAGAACAATTGCAGCAATTTAATAAAGCACAAGGAGGACTAAGTAGTGCATTGTCCCGTTTGTTAGTAACCGTAGAGCGTTATCCAGAGCTAAAAGCAAATGAAAATTTCTTGAAATTACAAGACGAATTAACCAGTACTGAAAATTCAATACAAACGGTACGGACTCGTTATAACGAAGCTATAAAACCGTATAACATGCACATTAAGCAGTTTCCAGGGGTTTTGTTAGCGAAGTTTTTAGGGTTTAATGATAAACCTTATTTTGATGCAGAAGCAGGAGCAGACAAACCTGTTGAGGTTGATTTTGACTTCAAATAAAAGTAGTTAATGAGTACTGTAGAAGATTTTTTGTCGGCAACGGAAGAACAAGAAATCGTAAAGGCTATCTATACCGCTGAAAAAGAAACTTCAGGAGAAATACGGGTGCATATTGAACAGGCAGAAAACTCAGATGCTTTTTCACGAGCATATGAAGTTTTTCATTTGTTAAAAATGGACAATACCCAAGCACGAAATGGAGTACTAATTTATGTAGCAGTCAATACCAAAAAATTTGTTATTTATGGAGACAAAGGTATAGATGCAGTAGTGCCTGATGATTTTTGGGAAACCACTAAAAACAGCATACAAGCACATTTTAAAGCCGGTAATTACAAACAAGGTTTAATAGATGGCGTTTTACAAGCAGGCAAACAACTTTCAGCACATTTTCCGTGGACACATGGTGATGTTGATGAATTACCAAACGAAATATCTAAAGGGTAATGAGTTTTAAAAAACAAACAATTCTTATTTTAATATTGAGCCTTTGCAGTAGTTTTCTATTTACTGCAAAAGCTCAATTTAACATACCCGATAAACCCAAAACAGCTACAGAGCAAACCAGTGTTTATGACTATATAAACTTGCTGTCGCCTACAGAAAAAAGAAATTTAGAAACCAAACTCATCAAATACTCTGATAGTACCTCTACACAAATAGTAGTTGCAATTATAGGAACTACAAAAGGGGAAAGCATTGGTATTTTAACACCACGTTGGGCACATAAATGGGGTATAGGACAAGCAAAAAAAGATAACGGTGTGTTTGTTTTATTGGCACGTGACGATCGTAAAATATGGATTTCTCCTGGTTATGGTGTAGAACATAAATTAACGGCAGGTACCGTAGGTGAAATTACTCGAAAAGTAATTATTCCTGAATTTAAAAAAGGACGCTATTACAGCGGTTTAGATAAAGGTACTGATGTTATTTTTGAGGTGCTGAAAGGAGAATATAAAGGCACTAGAAAAGTAAATAGACAAGACGAAGGGATTCCAATAGAAATTATTATATTGTTTATCATCTTTTTTGTTATCATGGTTTCCTTATCCAAACATAAGGACGGTGACGGACATGATAATTTTGGCGGCGGAAGGCGTCAAGGAGGTTTGTCACCTTTAGATATTATTATTCTCTCAAGAGCCGGTAGAAGCTCTGGCGGAATGTTTGGCGGTGGTGGCTTTTCAGGAGGCGGTAGTTTTGGCGGTGGCGGCTTTGGTGGCGGTTTCGGCGGCGGCGGTTTTTCTGGCGGAGGAGCAGGAGGAAGTTGGTAGTTGTTAAAGAATTCAGTCAGTATGTTTTAAATTGATTGCTTTTCTGGCTTATCTTATAATGTTTATCCTTGAAGTACCCACCCATAACTTTTCTTATTTTTTTCGACTTAACCCGTCCTATAATTACACATATAAATGTGTGCAAGTATGTTGCTTGTGCTTTAACTAAAATTTATATGTGATGAAAAAGCGCAGTCTAGTTTTCTTGGGATTATTTTTACCTTTAAAAAAGAAATATAAAAAAAGCCTGAATACATTGTATTCAGGCTTTTTATAGGTTTAAAAGTAATCGGGATTACATTCCTAATTCTTTTTTTACATCGTTCATTAAATCTGGGCCGTCTGCTAAAATTAATCCAGAACCGTTAGTAGAGTCAATAACGTATTGATATCCTTTTGCTCGTGCTACTTTTTGAATAGCTAAACGTGCTTTTTCCATTACGGGTTTAATCAAGTTTTCTTGTTTTTTACCCATTTCTTGTTGTGCATTTTGCTCGTATTTTAAAATGTTATCACGAGTACTTTGTACTTCTTGAGCTCTTTTTGCATTTTCTTGATCGGTTTTTGTAGCCGCTTCTGCTTGATAGCGTTTCATAGTGTTTTGCAATGCCGTTGCCATATTTTTGATTTCATTTTCATATGTTTTTTGCATTTTCTCTAATTGATTTTGTGCATTTTTCATATCGGGCATAGCAGCAATTAACTCTTGCGTATTAATGTGTGCTAA
>JAJRPS010000092.1 GCA_024280635.1 Bacteroidota bacterium
GGAGAAATTATTACTGCTGAGCATGTTAAGAGTATTAGACCGGGGTATGGCGTTGCACCAAAGTATCTAGATGCCATAATTGGCAGGGCTGTAGTGCAGAATGTTTCACGGGGTACAGCCATAAACTTTGATTTGTTAAGGGTAGTTTAAATGACTATAAACTTACTTGTTATTTGTGAAAAACAACAAGAGCTAGATGATTTGGAAAAAGTAGTTGTTGAACTAAGAAAAAATAATAAGCATATTTTTGTTTGTTTAGTGAGTTTAGTGAGTTTAACAGGCGAAAAATTAACGCCAACACCAGAACTGTTTGATCAGGCGATAACTCCAAGCGGTTTATTTAACCTAGCTTATTATAAGCTAGGGTTGGTAAGGAAAATTATTAGTATCTTATATGGGATAGGCTTACTAGTTTTTTTTTCTAAACGATATAATATGACACATATTCTTTATGGTGTACCAATAGTGTTTTTTAGGGCGCTAAACTTCATTCCTCTACGTAAATATACAACATTTAGCTATGTTAGATCTACGGTGACTATGGATGATTCTCACCGTAAAAAACGCTCTAGTTTTGTTCGAAAGAGTTTAAATGCCTTTCGTTTTACTAAATCATATATTGCGGATTATTTTTTCTGCATAGATGACTCAACAAAAGAGTATATACAAGGTTTGTATCCTGATAGTGATGTCAACAAGATACAAAATATAGGCTCCATTTATTCATATAACTTATTAATGAGCAGGGAGTCCGAATTAAATAAAAAGCAAAAAAACAATCAAAAGGTCACAAAGGTTTGTTTTTTATCATCAGCTTTTTCTTGGCATGGTGATCCTCAATCAGATAATGAGCAAGTTTCTTTGTTAGATGAGTTTTGCGGAAAAGTACGGCAATTTAATCTAAATACAACGAGTAACTTACAAGTACTCCTTAAATTACACCCACGAGATAATATAGAGCTTTACAGTCATTTAATTGAGCAAAAAAAGATTAAAATTCTTCATGATATTGACGTTAAAGTATTGGACAATAGTTATTGTTTTGTTTCTGTGTTATCAACGTTGTCATATGAGTTAGCGCAGGCAGGTTTTAAGTCGTTATATATATGCAATGAATCTTTGAAAAGTAAATATTTGGAATGGTACGAAAAAAATAGCATTATACCTTTGGATGTCTGTGATGAAAGCTTGATGAAGAGTGTTTCTAACGCTAAGGTAGTTAAATCTGCGTCGTTGATAGAAAAAAAATCGCCACAAAAAAAACTGGCATTATTCATAGAGAGTTTGGTTAAGTGATTTATTTTGGGTATGTAGTGCTTAATATAATACTTGCAATAGGTTTAATTGTTTTTGTTTTAAGACTCTATAGAGGTACTCCATATTTATATCCTCAATTTTTGACGGTATATGCTTACTTTACGGTTTTTGCTTCGTTGCTGGTATTGGAATATGGTTTTTATATTACTGAAAGTTTAAATAAGTCTTATTTAAATGGAGCTTCTCTTTTTTTTCTTGTATTTATATTTGTTTTTTTTGTATTATTGAGGTTTTTTATAAAACTTCTTTCTTTGATTAAATTTTCAAGTTTTAAGCCTGAAAAATTTTCTTTATTTAAAAAAAAAATATCAATTTGTGCATTACTTTTAACGCATTTATTTTTATTAGCGTTATTTTTAAATTTATTTTTATCGCCGATTCCATTTTTTTCAGAAAGCATTAATAGATTGAATTTTTGGCAGCATGCATACCTTCCTTTTTTAGGAAAAATATTAGGTGAGCGATCCTTGCCGATTGCGATTATTTTAGGAGTCTTGTTTAATTTTTATTTCTTGAATAAGAATAGGGTTTTTCAGAGAATTGTGCTATTGACTTTTACTTTTTTTATTATTTATCTTTTTTTATTGGGGCACAAGTTTTCACCAATCATGATGGCAGTTTTTTTCTTTTCTCTTCCTGTAATGATTTCAAGTAAAGTTAGCTTTAGTTTAATAGTGAAATATGGCCTTCTTGGCGGAATTTTTCTTATTTCTTACGTCCTTTATGAGTATTCTAAAGTAGACTCAGGAATTGTTGCTGACTATGGTGGGCCGCTTGGTGGAGTTTTGTACCGTATATTTGTATTACAAGGACATGTGTTTTGGAATATGTTTTCTATGGCAGGTACTTTAGAGGATGCATCTTGGCAAAATGTTTTATGGTTGTTTACAAATAAGTTTGATGGTTTAGTTTTAGCTATGCATATGGTATCCCCGAATTTGGTTGAGGGTTATCTGTTAAATGGTGTTAGGTTTACTGCAGGCTTTCCGGGCTTTTTGTTTGGAACACCTTTTGTGTTTTCAATAGTTTTTATTATTTTATTATTATTTATATATGCTATCGTTTTGATTAGGGTCGGAGACTTGGTTAGATCAGCTAGTATAGTTAGGCTTTTTATTTATATTTTGCTTCTTTATTTTTTTCATTTTGGAATTACGATGGGTGATTTTCGGTTTTTATATTCATTGAAGTTGTTTATGTTTTTATATGTTTTGTTGAGTGTTGAAGTTTCCTATTATGCATATAATAGTCGTTCGAGTTAAAGCTAAAATAAATGAAAATTATTGGGTATTTTTATGTTCTTTGGATTCAGAAGTGTTTAAAGAGGGAAAGGTTTTATGAAAGGAATTATTTTAGCAGGAGGTTCAGGCTCCCGTCTATACCCGATTACCAAGGGTGTTTCAAAACAATTAGTCCCCATCTACGACAAGCCAATGGTCTACTATCCGTTGTCTGTTTTAATGCTGGCAGGGATTACCGAAGTTCTCATCATTACCACGCCA
>JAJRPS010000093.1 GCA_024280635.1 Bacteroidota bacterium
CTAATCCTCCATTAGCTATAATAGTCGCTAATAGCTCTGAAGTTTCATAGCTGGTTAAATCGTATGCTATAATTCCATCGGTTTCATCATTGTAATAATCACACTCTGTATAGGTTAAAAATTCTGGTGCTTCTGGTGCGTGTAATACTTGAAGATCTAAACTAACAATGTTGTAACATCCTGTTGCACTATTGGTAATCGTCACATAGATAGTTTGTTGGTTCATTTGTAAATTTGCATACGGTGTGTTTTGATCAATAGCACCTAAACCTGCTTCTGCTTCAATTAATGATTCGTGATAAGTTATTACTGTTGTTGAAGGTGGATTTATGCCAATAATACCTGCATTAGCATCCCCTAACATAAAGGTGGTAAATCCGTCATTATCGGTATCACAATTCAATAAAGGTTGAGGTACGGTAGCAGTAGCAGAGTCTAAAACTTCCACAATTAATTCAGCAATACTATAACATCCTGTAATATCATTTTCTACACGTACATAAATGGTTTGTGGATTTACAGTATTGGTAAAATTAGTAGGATTAGCAATTAAACTAGTGCCTGCACCTGCCATTGCATCTGTTTGAATAGTATAATATGTAAACGTTATTCCTGTGACGCTATTTATATTGATTATTGCCTCTTGAATTGTTAAATCAAATGAGGTAAATCCATCAAGTATAATATCCTCACATAAAAAAATAGGAGGTGGATTTTGGTTAATTATTGGAGCAGTATTTATAATTAGCTCAAAGTTGCGTAGCGCTTGAAAACACCCTGTGGTAGTGTTTTCTGCTCTTACGTAAATAATAGTATTTGCTGAAGCGTTATAAGGACTTGTTAACGGGTTGATATTATTATCAGCATCTGGTTGACTAGCATGATAGCTAATGGCAACATCTGTTGCGCCAGCCAAAGCGGAAGCGGTAACGCTATCTAAATCAAAATTGGCTGTTGACGTACTGCTACATTCAACCAATTCGGTAGGAATTACATTGTTAGCAGGTAGTGGGTTTACGGTTAGGGTAATGTGTTCCCCTAAACCTAAACAAGCATTTACGTCATCACTATCTACACGTATCCATACGGTTTGTACGTTTAGAGTGGTATTTTGATAATTACTAATATCAGCAATGGCATTGGTTTCTGCTAAAGCGTTTACTTGATCTTCATAATATGTTACCGTAATTGGTGTTCCTGAGGGAAATAATGCCACTACTTGCGCAGTTGCATCACTAAAATCAAAAGAAACAATACCATCAAAATCATCATCACATTCTTGATATGCCAATTGAAAAGTATTAGGTATTTGAGTAATTCCTACAACTAAATTTACTTGTCCGTAACTAATACAACCACTTGTTGTGGTTGCACTTGCATATACTGTAGTGGCCCCTGTATTAAAATTATCAGGAGTAGCAATAGGGTTATTACCTGCTTGCGCATCAGCTAAATTGTTATAAAAGATAAAGGTTTCATTTGCATAGTTTACGGAAAGTAATTCATTGGCTTCAGTTAAATTAAATGCGGTAATTCCGTCAGTATCGTCATCACATTGCTCTAATATTACAGGAGAGGTTAGCACGGGTAACGGATTAACAACAAGATCTAATGTTGTGGTACTTACACAATTTGTTGTGGCCTTTTCTAAATGCACATAAATAGTACCACCTGCACTTGCATAATTGTTAGGTAGCGGATTGTTTCCTGTTTGTGCATCAGCTAAATTATCATGGTAAGAAACCGTAACATTTACCTGACCATTTATTGCATCTGCATCTGCGTCTGATAGTGTAAAATTACTAAGTCCTGTGGGATTAAAACAAGCTTCTAAAGGTGTGATTGAGTTAATTGTTGGTAACGGTATCAAAGAAACTATTGCTTCACCATAAAAAGGGCAATCACCATTATTGGGATCTATTTCTACATGATATGTACCTGCATTTGTGGCAATAAATTCATTTAAAGGAGGTGTATTTGTAATGGGACTACCGTTAAGGGTCCATGTGTAAGTTGCTCCTACTAAAGCATCTGTATGCAATGTATAACTATCTCCTACACAAAAAGACACATTTGTGGTACTGTTTCCATTTTGAATAATATCTACAGGCTGTACAAATAATGACTGTATAAATGGTGGTAACCCAAAAGTTGCCGTAGCATTTAACGCAATAGCATTTGGAGTATAAACAGGCGCTAAACTATCTGCATTAGTAATAACCGATAAAAATGAAGTTCCATTCATAGACCTATAAATATTACCATTAGGCCCTAGTTGCAAAGAACCCGCAGTTGTATTAACGGTGTCAGCACCTAGTAGCGACACCATTGTAGCAGGTATATTGGGGACTTCTAAATTAAAAAACAATAATTCACTACTCTCCCACGTAGGTCCTGCAGTAATATTTTCAACTGTTGAATATAAGCGTTTGGAATTTAATGAAAACTCTATTCCGTATGGTGAAGGACCATTAAACAATGAAATACCGTTAGAAATTATTCCTGTATTGTCATCAAAATCATACACTAACAATTCTCCTGGCTGACCGTGTCTTAAATTATTATTGGTACCGTTAGAGTGATGTGCGATAGCTAATTTTGTACCATCAGGAGATATTTTTAAACAACCAATAGCATTGTATCGATAACCACTCACCGGAACTAAAGGTGCTATATTTGTACTAACCGGAGTTGTATTTACTCCTGTACTTGAAATTTCATAACTATAAAAAGTATCTAAAAAATGAGTTACTACCCAAAAAGAATTACAGTCGCCTGATTTTATAGCCGTTATCTTCTCTGAAGTGGTATTCAATAGGTTTATATTTTTTTGACCAGCAATTACAGCTCCCAATCCACCGTTTAAACTCATATCTACTACCGAATAATTTAAACCATCTGAAGCAACATAGGGATCATCTTCCCCTCCAAAAAAACCATCCACCGTAAATATATAATATATATTTACGTCATTTGGTTTAGGTACAATAATAGCCGATTGTGTACTCGTACTGTTGCCCAGCAATCCTGTCCCGTTTTGCATTATCGTATTATTACTATTCCAAACGGTAGAACCATCGGTATAAAATAAAAGATTTCCTGCAGCATCTGAAATAGAAGCAGACCCTTCATTTGTACTCAATGCCGACCCAAGTATTGGACTAGTAACACCCGTAGCAACATCAAAATGCAACCCAACACCATTACCAAAATACCAATTATTAGCTTCTCCTTGAGCAACTAATGTGTTTATAGATAACAATGTTAGTAAAATAAAAAACTTTTTCATTTGGTAATTTTATAGTATATTTTAATAAACGCAAAAGTACATAAAAACCATATCACATTAACAACTGGAATGCACAAAAAAACCTCTAACAAAATGTTAGAGGTTTATAAGTGTTTTGAAAACTTATTAATTAAGCTTCAAATGGAACAATAGAAACGTAAGACTTGTTGTCTCTTTTCTTTGTGAATTTCACTAAACCATCAACTTTAGCATGTAAAGTATGATCTTTACCCATATACACGTTTTCACCTGGATTGTGGGTTGTTCCTCTTTGTCTGATTATGATATTTCCAGCAATAGCAGCTTGTCCTCCAAAAATCTTAACGCCTAAACGTTTTGATTCTGATTCTCTACCATTTTTCGAACTACCAACTCCTTTTTTATGAGCCATCTCTTATAAGGTTTTATTTGTTAATAAATATTTTTTAGTTAAAGTTGATTATTCAACCCCTCCTTTTACGTTGTCTTGCCAAACTTTAAGTTCGTCCCAGTTACCATCTGCCGCCATTTTAGCTTGTTTTGGCCAAGATAATGGAATGTGGTTACCACGAACATCAGCAATAATTTCAGAAATTTTAGCTGGATCTGTTTTCGCTAAATCTGCAAAAGTAGCAATACCTGCTGCTACTAAAGTTTCAGCAATTTTTGGTCCAATACCTTCAATTTTCTTTAAATCATCACCTTTAGTGCTTGCTTTTTTAGTAGTTGCTTTTGACGCTACAGTTTTAGCCGCTTTAGGTGTTGCTTTTTTAGTTTCTTTTTTTGGAGCTGCTTTTTTTGCTCCTGTTGCTGTAATATTTTCAATTACAATTTGAGTGAGAGCTTGTCTGTGACCGTTTTTTACACGATACCCTTTTCTCCTTTTCTTTTTGAAAACAATAACCTTGTTTCCTTTAAGATGTCTTAAAACTTTTGCTTCTACTGAAGCTCCGTTGATAGCTGGGGCGCCTAAAGTAACTGCTCCGTTATCGTCTAATAAAAGAACACTGTCAAAAGAAATTTTCTTTCCTTCTTCAGTTCCTAAACGATGAACAAATACTTTTTGGTCTTTTTCAACTTTGAATTGTTGCCCTGCTATTTCTACAATTGCGTACATAGCGAATTTGTTATTTTGTTAATAAAATGTCGGCAAATATACGTTTAATCTACTAAAATACAAACCCTAATCTCTTTTTTATTTAAAAAATAAATATTGCCAATTTTTGTATAAAAAAACTCCTATCTATAATGGTATTCCTTATTTTTGTAAAAGTTTGTAACAATATAATCTATTTAGTGTCAAACTATCAAAACTTTAAACAATAAATTAAACACAATGAAGAAAAGTATTATTTATCTCGCTTCATTACTTTTATCGACAACCAGTATTATGGCGCAAGAAGTAAAATTTGAAGAGTATGATTTAAGCAATGGATTACATGTTGTTTTACACCAAGACAATTCGGCTCCAGTAGTAACCACCTCTGTAATGTATCACGTAGGTGCTAAAGATGAAAACCCAGAACGCACGGGTTTTGCTCACTTTTTTGAGCACCTTTTATTTGAAGGTACTCAAAACATACCTAAAGGAAAATGGTTTGAAATAGTATCATCAAATGGTGGTAGAAATAATGCTAATACTACTGATGACAGAACGTATTATTACGAAGTATTTCCGTCTAACAATTTAGAATTAGGACTTTGGATGGAATCCGAGCGTATGCTACACCCTGTAATTAATCAAGATGGTGTAGACACTCAAAATGAAGTTGTAAAAGAAGAAAAGCGTTTACGTGTAGATAATCAACCTTATGGACACTTTTTAGCTGAAATAAAGAAATTAATTTTCACCAAACACCCATATCGTTGGGCAACTATTGGATCTATGGATCATTTAGATGCTGCTACTTTAGAAGAGTTTCAGGCCTTTAATAAAAAATTCTATATCCCTAATAATGCTGTTTTAGTAGTAGCAGGAGATTTAGATATTGCGAAAACTAAAAAAATGGTGCAAGACTATTTTGGTGATATTCCGCGTAAAGCAGACATCAAAAGAAAAACATTTGTAGAAGAGCCTATTATTACTGAAATTAAAGGAACATATTATGATGCTAACATCAGTACTCCTGCAATTGTACTTGCATATCGTACACCTTCAATGAAAACTAGAGACGCTTATGTTTTAAATATGATTTCTACTGTACTAAGTGACGGTAAAAGTTCTCGTTTGTATAAAAAAATTGTAGACAATAAAAAAATGGCAATGCAAGTTGGTGCTTTTAATGTAAGTGAAGAAGATTATGGCATGTATGTACTATACGGTTTACCTTTAGGTGATGTGAAACTAACCGATTTAGAAACTGAAATTGATGAGGAAATTGTAAAACTACAAAACGAATTAATTTCGGAACGTGAATACCAAAAACTACAAAACAAATATGAAAATAAGTTTGTAAATGCAAATTCAAGTGTAGAAGGTATTGCAAATTCATTAGCTAGATACTACATGTTATATGGTGATATCAACCTAATTAACAATGAAATTAATATTTACAAATCTATCACTAGAGAAGAAATTAAGGCTGTTGCCAACAAATATTTAAACCCTAACCAAAGAGTGCGTTTAGAGTATCTTCCAAAAAAAGACAAATAATATGAAAACAAAAATAGTATCAATTATAGCATTAGTTTTTATGGGCATAACAACAATGCATGGACAAATAGACAGAAGCAAACAACCTACACCAGGAGAAGCTCCTAAAATAAACATTGAAAAACCAAGAACCTTTACCCTTTCTAATGGCTTGGAAGTTATGGTGGTAGAAAATCATAAATTACCTCGAGCATCTATGAACTTAACCCTAGACAACCCTCCAGTTGCCGAAGGAAGCAAGGTTGGTGTATCTGATTTAACAGGTGGATTATTAGGAAATGGATCAAAAACCATTACTAAAGATGCCTTTAATGAAGAAGTAGATTATATGGGCGCACACATTAACATTTCTTCAACAGGTGGGTATGCTAGTGGTTTGTCTAAATACTTTAATCGTTTAACTGAATTATTAGCAGATGCTGCCATTAACCCTAATTTTACGCAAGAAGAATTTGACAAAGAAAAAGATCAAATGATTGAAGGAATTAAATCTTCTGAAAAAAATGTAAAATCAGCAGCAAATAGAGTAAAATACCTATTAGCTTACGGCAAAGAGCATCCATATGGAGAGTTTGTAACTAAAGAAAGCTTAGAAGGCATTACACTTGCAGATGTGAAAAAACATTACATCAATCACTTTGTACCGGGTAACGCTTATTTAGTAGTTATTGGCGATGTAAAATTTAAAGACGTTAAAGAAACCATCACAAAGTATTTTAGCACTTGGAGAAAAGGTTTAGCTCCTGCCATTACCATACCCACTCCACAAAATGTGCAATACACACAAGTTGCTTTTGTAGATATGCCCAATGCAGTACAATCAGAAATTTCTGTAATTAATACGGTAGATTTTAAAATGAGTGATGAGGATTACCATGCTGCCTTAATTGCAAATAAAATTTTAGGAGGTGATTTCAATTCATACTTAAATCAGAATTTAAGAGAAGCTCACGGTTGGACATACGGAGCACGCTCTTCATTACGTGCAGACGAAGATACACAAGCATTATTTTCGACTTCAACAAGTGTGAGAAATGCAGTTACGGATAGTGCTATTGTTGAAACACTAAAAGAAATCAATAAAATTAGAACTGTTGATGTTTCTGAAAAACACCTAGCCAATGTAAAAGCAAAATATTTAGGAGATTTTGTAATAGCAATGGAAAAACCAGAAACTATAGCACGTTATGCATTGAATATTGAAACCAATAATTTATCAAAAGACTTTTATAAAACCTTCTTGAAAAAAATTAATGCCGTAACCGTTGCCGATGTAAAACGTGTTGCTAACAAATATTTTAAAGCTAACAATTTACGCGTAGTAGTTGCTGGTAAAGGCGCTGATGTAATTCCGAATTTAGAAAAAGTAATGTACAACGGTAAAAAATTACCCATTCGTTATTTTGATAAATATGGTAACCCTACTGTAAAACCAGTATTCTCTAAAGAAATCCCTAAAGGGATAACTGCGCAAACAATAATTGAAAAATATATTGCTGCAATTGGAGGTCGTAAAGCTTTAGAAGCTGTAAAAACATTAACCCTTACCGGAGATATGAATATTATGGGGCAACAAATGGGACTTTCTATTAAAAGAATGCTTCCAAACAAAGAAATTATGGAAATTACACATCCACAAATGGGCGTTGTTATGAAACAAGTTTTTGATGGAGAAAAAGGATACATGAAACAGGGTCCTAACCAAAAACCCATGAGTGAAAAAGAAGTTGCTGAAGCAAAAAAGAAAACCGATATTTTTGAAGAATTATCTCTTGATATGAAAAATGTAAGTTTAGCGGCTTTAACTACTATTGAAGGTAAAGATGCTTACAAACTAAAAGTAATTAATGGCAAAGATATTGAATTTAGATTTTATGATGCTAAAACAGGTTATTTAGTACGTACAGAAACTACAAAAAAAATAGGTGATAAAGAGTTTCTTATGGCTACTGATTTTGGTAGCTACACCCCTACATCTGGTATTCAATTTCCGTTTTCAATGACCACTAAACAAGGACCTCAAACTTTTGGTATGCTCATTAAAAAAGTACTTGTAAATGAAGGTGTTAGTGATGCTGATTTTAAATAATTATAATACGATAGCTAAAAAGCAAGTATTCGTTTAGATATAAAACTAAAAATCCCGTTCAATTGAGCGGGATTTTTTTTATAATTAGCAACAGTCTTATTCAAACAAGGCTAATCACTATCGTAAAGCATTAGCTATTGGAACTCCGTATCGTTTAATTTCACCCCATATTTTTAATATTAATACGAAATAGCCATCAGAATCAACCTATTTAGCAACTCACATATAGATGCTATTCAGATCATAGAATACAAGCAAAGAGTTTAGGAGAACATTTAAAATTAAGAACTCAATGCCTAATTTTGAATCAGCATTAACACTACTATCAAAAGTAGCTATGGATAATGAATACAGATCTATATAATTTTAATTAACAAAAAAATACTTCAAATTTATAAGTTGAGATGGTTCTTTCGATAACACAAATACACTTTTCTGGACGGTATCCATATGTGCGTTTTAACGCCCTTCACCTGCTATCTTTTTCTGGTTTTATGTGGTTTGTAACGGGAGAAAAGAGCTCATAAAATCGCTTTTTTAGCCCTACAAAACACAACATTACTCCATAAAAAGGATATCCGTTTACAAGCTAACGCAAAAACATTATTTCCCTCCCTTATAGAAAAGCTTAAGATGTAATTTTATGCCATAAAAAAACCTCCAACAATAATGTTGAAGGTTTTCTTTTTAATAAGA
>JAJRPS010000094.1 GCA_024280635.1 Bacteroidota bacterium
GCTAAGAAAAAAGGTGGTGATGCCATGACTATTGCTGAACATATTTTAGCAAGAGTAGAGCGTTTAAAGCGAACATTAATTCCGGATGATGTACATGTTGAGGTAACTAGAAATTATGGAGCATCAGCATCAGCAAAAGTATCGGAATTATTAATTCACTTATTTGGTTCTATCATTGCAGTAACCTTTGTAGTAATGTTAGCTATGGGGTGGCGTGGAGGTTTGGTAGTGTTTTTATCAGTACCCATTACTTTTGCATTGACACTGTTGAGTTATTATATGATGGACTATACCTTAAACCGAATTACACTTTTTGCATTGGTTTTTGTAACGGGTATTGTAGTAGATGATTCCATTATTATAGCAGAAAACATGCATAGGCATTTTAAAATGAAAAAACTGCCTTTTAAGCAGGCGGCATTATATGCTATAAATGAAGTAGGTAACCCTACAATTTTAGCAACCTTTACGGTAATAGCTTCGGTATTACCAATGGCATTTGTGTCGGGTTTAATGGGTCCTTATATGGCGCCAATGCCAATAGGGGCATCTATTGCAATGATTTTATCATTATTTGTAGCCTTAACCATAACACCGTATTTAGGATATATCTTTTTGCGTGAAAAGGACAAAAAAGGAGCAGGTGTTGCTTTAGAAGAAGAAGATGAGGTTGAAAAGTTAAAAAACACTTTCTTATATAAATTATATGATCGTTTTGAGCGTCCTTTAATTGAAAATAAAAAAACAAGATGGATCTTTTTAGGAACTACAATAATATTATTATTGGCTTCAATGAGTTTGTTTTTTACCAGTAGTGTTGCTGTAAAAATGCTTCCTTTTGATAATAAAAATGAATTTCAGGTAGTTATAGATATGCCAGAAGGTACTACTTTAGAGCGTACAGCTGTAGTGGCAAAAGAAGTTGCACAGTATTTAGCAACACAACCAGAAGTAGTAGATTATCAAAGCTATATAGGTACATCAGCACCCATAACATTTAATGGTTTGGTGCGTCATTATGATTTACGTGGTGGTAGCAATATGGCAGATATTCAGGTAAATTTGACCGATAAGCATGATAGAACACTACAAAGTCATGAATTGGCGAGTATGATGCGTCCTGCCATTCAAAAAATAGGAAAAAAATACAATGCCAACATCAAAGTGGTTGAAGTACCTCCAGGACCACCAGTATTATCCACGATTGTTGCTGAAATTTATGGACCTGATTATGAAACACAAATGGATGTTGCTAATCAAGTCAAGACCATACTAAATAATACCGATGATGTTGTTGATGTAGATTGGATGGTGGAAGACAGTCAAATAGAATATGAATTTATTATAGACAAAGAAAAAGCAATGTTGTACGGTGTAGCACCACAGCAAATTGCATATACTATGAATATGGCGTTGTCAGAAAGAGCCATTACATCTTTATATGATGAAAAAGCAAGTAATCAAATAGGTGTTATACTTTCTTTATCTGATGAAGAAAAATCTACTTTACGTGATATTGCTCAATTAAAAGTAAAATCAAACCAAGGTAGTATGGTTACTATTGGTGATTTGGTAAAAATAGAAGAGCATGTACGCGCAAAAAGTATTTATCGTAAAAATCAAAAACGTGTGGTATATGTAACCGCTGATATGGCAGGTAAATTAGAAAGTCCAGCATATGCTATTTTAGGAATGGAAGATAAACTAAAAGGAATTAAATTACCAGAAGGGTATACACTTAAAGAGTTATACATGAATCAGCCAGAAAGTGAAGAAAATTATGCTGTAAAATGGGATGGTGAATGGCAAATTACCTTAGAGGTATTTAAAGATTTAGGTGTCGCATTTGGTGGTGCAATTATTGCTATATACATTTTAATTGTAGGTTGGTTCCAAAATTTTAAAGCGCCAATAGTAATGTTAATGGCTGTACCATTATCTTTAATAGGTATTATTTTAGGACATTGGATGATGGGTGCGTTTTTTACTGCAACGTCATTTATAGGTATGATAGCCTTATCGGGTATTATGGTAAGAAATTCTGTATTATTGATTGATTTTGTAAACCTTCGGGTAGCAGAAGGAATTCCTCTAAAACAGGCTGTAATTGAAGCAGGAGCAGTACGTACAATGCCTATTTTATTAACAGCAGGTACAGTTGTAATTGGTGCATTTGTAATTTTATTTGACCCGATATTTCAAGGGTTAGCTATTTCATTAATGGGAGGTACAATTGTATCTACTGTATTAACATTGTTAGTAGTGCCATTATTATATTATATGGTAGAAAAAAATAATTATAAATAAAAGGAATAGAAAAAAATAATATCTTACAAACACAGTCGAGATGTTTTAAAGGAAATGATTTTGACTGTGTTTAACTAAAAAATAAAATTATGAAATTAGTAATAGTAACTGCAGTAGCGTTTTTTCATGATGATATGTTGCGTATTTTCAAAAAAGCAGGGGTAAAAGCATTGAGTGAATCGGATATTGATGGGTATAAAACAGCATCAGCAGTATTAACGGCATCTAATTGGTTTGCTTCAGATAAAGGAGGGGTCAAATCAGTCATGTTGTTTGCTTTTACAGAAGATGAAAAGATAGATGTTTTATTTGAGTTAATAACCGAATATAATAAAACACTAGAAACTAAAAACCCTGTAAAAGCAATAGTTGTTCCTGTGGAAAGGTTTATTTAATTTTGGTGATACTCTAGAGGGCTTATTTCTCTAACGGATAGTATCAAATGGTAATAAAAATTAATGCTAGAAATCTTGGAATGAGTAAATTTAATAAAAATAAAAAAGGGATGAAAAAAGTATTATTAATAATATTGGGAATGTTTTTGGTGGTAAGTTGTGTAGATAAAAAAACACAAGACAAACCAGAGCTAAAAGTTAAAGACACTAAGAAATTAGTAGACGGATTTAGGTTATTGGAAAACAATTGTTTTTCTTGTCATAATCCTAATATTGCTGTAAGTAGTAAAATAGCACCTTCTTTTGCAGAAATTAAGGAGGCTTATCTTAAAGAAAAAGTTACGCAAACTCAGTTTGAAGAAAAATTAATTAAGTTTATCAATAATCCTACAAAAGAAAACTCAATAGTAAAGGGTGCAATTGGTAAGTATGGAGTAATGCCAAAATTGAGTTATAATGATAATCAAATAAAAGCAATAGCATATTACATTTATAATATGAATGTAGGTACTGCTAATTGGTACAAGAATGAATATCAGAAAGAAAAAGAAAATTTAAGTAAGCATAAGGAGGTTTTGTCACCAATGCAAGAAGGTAAGGCACTTGTAATGAAAACAAAATCGGTTTTAGGTAAAAATTTATTAGGTGCAATTAAAAGCAAAGGAGCGGAAGGTGCGCTAGTATTCTGTTCAGAAAAAGCAGTTGTTTTAACAGATAGTATGTCGGTAAAATTAAATGCAAAAATTAAACGTGTTTCTGATAAAAATAGAAATCCAAATAATAAAGCAACAGGATCAGCATTGGAATATATTTTAGCCACGAAACAAATATTAAAAGACGGCGGAAAACCAAAACCAAAATTAATAACGGTTGATGGGAAACAAATAAAATACTACCCAATAATGACCAATAAGATGTGTATGCAGTGCCATGGAAAACCAAAAGCAGACATTAAGCCAAAAACACAGCGTAAAATAGATTTATTGTATCCTAATGATAAAGCTTTTGGGTATACAGAAAATGAATTACGAGGGATATGGATAGTAGAAACAGATAAATAAAATAGTTAAAAACAAAAAGTTATGATAAATAGATTAATAAGAGCAATTGCAGGAACCTTTATATTAATTAGTATTGTATTAGCAATAAAAGTAAACATCAACTGGTTGTGGTTTACAGCATTTGTAGGTGCTAACCTATTACAGTCATCAATAACACAATGGTGTTTAATGGAAATTATTTTAAAAAAATTTTTTAAGGTAAAAGATTAACATTAAGCAAAACAAGCTATTGAGAGCACAGTTTTAAAAAGCAGAAAATGAATTATGAAGGATATGGATAGTAGAAACAGATAAATAAAATATTTAAAAAAACAAAAAATTATGATAAATAGATTAATAAGAGCAATTGCAGGAACTTTTATATTAATTAGCATTGTATTGGCAATAAAAGTAAACATCAACTGGTTGTGGTTTACAGCATTTGTAGGTGCAAACTTATTGCAGTCATCAATAACACATTGGTGTTTAATGGAAATTATTTTAAAAAAAGTTTTTAAGGTAAAAGATTAACATTAGGTAAAACAAGCTATTGAGAGCACAGTTTTAAAAAGCAGAAAATTTAATTTTCTGCTTTTTTTATGGTTAATTTGCACAAATGTTTAAACCACATTTTTATGAATTGGATTTATGAGCCTTGGACATGGTATTTTTCTGGATTAATGATAGCTTTTGTTATGTTTTTGCTACTTATGATGGGTAAAAAATTTGGAATGTCATCAAACTTAAGAACGCTGTGCACAATGTGTGGTGCAGATAAAAAAACAGATTTTTTTCAATTTGATTGGAGAGAACAGCGTTGGAATTTAGCAGTTGTTTTAGGAACAATAATAGGGGGTTTTATAGCCTCAAAATTTTTAACAAACACAACAGCGGTACAAATAAGTCAAGAAACGATAGTGCATTTAAAAGCATTAGGGTTTCAAGATGCAGGAACAGCATATTTGCCAACCAAAATGTTTGACACTACTGTTTTTTATGATTTTAAAACAATAGTGCTTTTAGCAATAGGAGGTTTGTTAATTGGTTTTGGATCACGTTATGCAGGAGGTTGCACTTCTGGTCATGCCATTTCAGGGTTAAGCAATTTTCAACTACCATCTTTAGTTGCTGTTGTAGGCTTTTTTATTGGTGGATTGGTAATGGTGCATTTTTTATTTCCCTTAATTTTTTAATCGTGGGGATGATAATTTAATGCGTTAAACTTATCTACGTATTACAGCAAGAACTAATAAAAAGAACAGTTTAATACTTCGCACCCTTAAGTAGCGGAAATTTATTCAAAATTATGAGAGTATTTATATATTTAGGAATCGGTATTTTATTCGGAATTACCATGTTTAAAAGTGAAGCTGCTTCTTGGTTTCGTATTTATGAAATGTTTCGTTTTGAGGCTTTTCATATGTATGGTATTATTGGTTCCGCGCTAGCAATAGGTATTATCATTGTACAAGTAATAAAAAAATATAATATCAAATCTTTTTATGGAGCAAAAATTTTATTTTCACCAAAAGAAAAAAGCTTTACCAGGTACTTGCTTGGAGGTATTATTTTTGGATTGGGTTGGGCGCTAGTGGGCGCTTGTCCAGGTCCAATGTTTGTGTTAATAGGAGCGGGATTTTCACCCATACTCATAACAGTAGCATTTGCAGTTTTAGGAACTTACCTTTATGGTGTTTTGAAAAATAAACTACCACATTAATACTTTTTTTTTAAAACAAAAAAATGTAGTAAATTCGTGGACTATGATACAAGAGTTAAAACAAAATTACGGACATCTATTTGAAGATGCATTATTGCAGGAAATTAATGAGGTAGGTACTTTTAAAGAAGTGTCAGAAGGCTATAAATTAATGGAAGTAGGGCAATATATAAAAGCAATGCCGCTACTTATAGAAGGAGCTATTAAAATTTTAAGAGACGATGAGGATGGAGATGAACTTCTACTATATTTTTTAGAAAGAGGTGATACCTGTGCCATGACTTTAACCTGTTGTTTAGGCGACACTAGGAGTGAAATACGTGCCGTTGCTGAGTTAGATGCAAAATTGATTATGATTCCTATAGAAAAAATGGAAGAATGGACAGGGAAATATAAATCTTGGCGAAATTTTGTGTTTCAAAGCTATCATAATCGTTTGATGGAAATGTTAGATACCATTGATAAAATAGCTTTCTTAAAAATGGATGAGCGCTTGTTAAAATATTTAAAAGAAAAATCTAAAATTGCCAATAGTAACATAATACAAAGTACGCATCAAGAAATAGCTTATGAGCTGCATACCTCTCGTGTAGTTGTTTCTAGATTATTAAAAACACTTGAAAAGAATAATATTATAAAATTGAATAGAAATAGTATTGATATTTTAAAAATGAGTTAACTCAGTAACAACTGTTACAGTATGATAAAAGTTAAAATTGCATCTTGCGGTCAAATTAACTAATGAGTATCATTTATGGAAATATTAGAAATATTAGGGTATTTAGGAGCATTATTAATTGGCTTGTCATTAGGGTTAATTGGTGGTGGCGGTTCAATATTAGCAGTGCCCGTTTTGGCGTATTTATTTAGTGCAAATGCAAAGTTTGCAACAGCATATTCACTATTCATTGTAGGAGCAAGCGCATTGGTTGGAGGGATAAAACAACACTTTAAAGGTTATGTGGATTGGCGTACAGCAGTCGTTTTTGGGTTACCAGCAATTGCAGGAGTTTCAATTATTAGAAAATACGTAATACCAAGTTTGCCAGATGTTTTATTTACAATGGGAATTTTTGATTTCACCTTGCGTATGGGAATGTTTGGATTATTCGCTATTTTAATGATTCCTGCAGGAATATCTATGTTAAAAGTACGTAAAGAAAGAGATGTTATAGGAAATGTAAAATATAACTACCCACTTATTTTAGTAGAAGGTTTATTAGTAGGTTCAATTACAGGTTTTATTGGCGCAGGAGGAGGTTTCTTAATTATCCCAGCATTAGTAATTTTAGCTAATGTAGAAATGAAAGTTGCAATAGGAACATCATTAATAATTATAGCAGCAAAATCATTATCAGGTTTCTTTTTAGGAGATGCATTTACGATGGATATTGATTGGCAATTTCTCTCTATTTTTACAAGCTTGTCTTTTGTAGGTATTTTTATTGGTAGTTATCTCAGTAACTTTATTGATGGAGCAAAACTAAAAAAAGGATTCGGGTATTTTATATTTGTAATGGCGGCATTTATCTTCTATATGGAATTTTTTGTAAAGCATTAAAAACAAACAAAATTAAAGTGTATTTAATGTAGAAGGTATTGTAACCAATGTTACTGTTGGGAATGTAAATATCCAATACATTTGAAAAAATAAGAGAACATAGTAATAACATAATAATTATGAAAGTAGAACAAATTTATACAGGGTGTTTGGCTCACGCCGCATACTACATAGAAAGCAAAGGAGAAGCGGTAATTGTAGATCCATTGCGTGAAGTACAACCATACATCAATAGAGCAAAATTAGATGATGCGAAAATAAAATACATTTTTGAGACACATTTTCATGCCGATTTTGTTTCAGGACACTTAGATTTAGCTAAAAAAACAGGAGCTAAAATAGTATTTGGACCAACAGCAAAACCAAACTATGATGCTATAACAGCAGAAGATGGTCAAATTTTTACAGTTGGAGATTACACTTTAAAATTAATACATACACCAGGGCATACCATGGAAAGTATGGTTTTATTGTTAATTGATGAAAATGGAAAAGAGCATGGTATCATTTCTGGAGACACACTTTTTATTGGAGATGTAGGTCGCCCAGATTTAGCACAAGCAATAGTTGAAGATTTGACACAAGAAAAATTAGCAGGTCATTTGTATGATTCTTTGCGCAATAAAATTATGCCTTTACCAGATGATTTAATTGTATATCCAAATCATGGAGCAGGTTCTGCTTGTGGTAAAAACATGAGTAAGGAAACTACAGATACTCTAGGAAATCAAAAGAAAACCAATTATGCCTTACGTGCCGATATGACTAAAGAAGAGTTTATTAAAGAACTTTTAGACGGTTTAGGTACGCCACCAGCATATTTTCCTGCAAATGTATTGATGAATATTAACGGATATGAAAGTTTAGACTCTGTAATGGAAAGCGCAAAGTCACCATTAAATCCTACACAATTTGAAGAGGCAGCAAACCAAACAGAAGCAGTAGTATTAGATGTACGTCATCAAGATGAATATGCAAAAGGACACATACCAAGTTCAATATTTATTGGTATTGATGGGGGGTTTGCTCCATGGGTAGGTTCTTTAATTGCAGATGTAAAACAACCTATTTTATTAGTAGCAGACAAAGGAAGAGAAGAAGAGGTAATTACACGTTTAGCCCGTATAGGGTTTGATAATGTAGTGGGCTACTTAGATGGAGGTTTTGAAGCATGGAGAAAAGATGCAAAAGAATACGATACCGTAAGTCAAATAACAGCAAAGGAATTGGAGCAAATTTTAGAAGAAAAAAAAGTACCTATTTTTGATGTACGTGGAGAAGGAGAATATTTATCAGAACATATTGATGGAGCTGTAAATATTTGTTTGAGTACAGTTAGCAATAGTATTGATAAATTCCCAACTAAAGAAACATTCTATATTCATTGTGCAGGAGGATACCGTTCGGTAATAGCAGCTTCTATTTTAAAAAGTAGAGGTGTGCATAATTTCATAGAAATTAAAGGAGGTTTTGCAGCAATAAAAGGAACAAATATTAAAGTGACAGATTTTGTTTGTCCAACAACATTATAAAAGATAAGATGAAAAACATAACAGAACAAGAATGGGCGGCTCAAGCAGCA
>JAJRPS010000095.1 GCA_024280635.1 Bacteroidota bacterium
ACTAACAGGTGTGGTGCTATTTTTTTAAAATTAAATTTCATATTTATTCGTCTATTTCTTCAAAATCAATATACTCCCCTACTTTTTTCTTTTCCTTCGGAATTTCACTTTTAGGCGTTTTTGATTGTTGATTTTGCATGTTCCCAAATTGATCTTTCATTTTTTGCTCCATCTTTTTTGCTGCATATGTCATTATGTATGGTGCCGCTAAACGCATTACAAATTTTGCAATGTAGTATATGGATAATAATATAAATATTGTTTTTATCAGTCCTGTAAAAGAAGCTTGATCAATCATTGGTAAATAAGGTATTAATTATATGGTCACAAAGCTACACAAAACCAAGTATTTTAAAAAACATCTCATTTTTTAATTCACTTAATTGTGATTATTTTAAGATAAACTGTATTTTTATGGCTGAATTAAAATTTTAACTATGCGATTACTTCAAACAATCCTTTTGTTTATCTTCTTTTTTAGTGTTAGTACACAAGCGCAATATACCGAAACCATTAACTCTAATAAACCTGGTGGTTCACATGGAGCGTATAGCGTAGGTAAAAATGTATGGCAGGCAGAAGGTGGTTTCTTTTACAGCAAAAACAAACACGAACTCCGCAAACAAGATTTTGGTGGTGGCGGTATTGAGTATGAATTACGATATGGGGTTTGGAAAGAGGAATTAGAAGTAAGTTTAAGCGGTAGCTTTCAAATGGGTAAAATTACCGATAATCTTGCAGGAACAAATACTAGCGTAAGTAATTTTAAATTCAATACTATAGGCGCTAAATATTTAGTGTATGACCCTTATAAAAATTATGTTGACAAACCCAATTTAAACAGCTGGAGAGCCAACCATAAATTTAAGTGGCGTACTTTATTACCTTCTGTTGCTGTATATGCCGGAATGAATTTAAACATCACCAACACACCCTTTGTATATGGTAGCAATTTTAATTTTGCGGGGTTAGAAGAACCTTCCTTTTCTCCAAAAATTATGATCATCACACAACACAACTGGAGTGGTGGTTGGGTCTTTACTATGAATTTAATTGGTGATCGTGTTTTTATGACTGATTATCCAATTTACTCCTACATATTAACCCTAACACATGCCATAAACGAAAATGTGGCTGTTTTTATAGAAAATCAAGGTATTAAGAATGATGTTTATGCTGATGCGTTATTCCGTTTTGGTGGTGCTTATTTATTTAGTAAAGACGTTCAGGTAGATTTAGGGGTTACTTTAAACACTAAAAACACACCTTCTGTTTTCGGCTTAAATTTAGGTTTATCCTATCGTTTAGATTTTCATGTTGACCCAGACAATAACAATGATGCAGAAGATGAAAAGGAACGAAAAGAAAATGCTGCAGGAAAAAACAGAAAGAAAAAGAAGAAGAAAAATGATGGCGCAGCCGAAAAAGAAAAGAAAAGTCAAAAAGATAAAAATGTTTTTGATTAATCTTATTTTAACCTATTGCACATAAAAAACGACATCAATATCATAATCAATTGCTTTTTTAAAACAAGTATTCAAACAATACCTTTTTAGTAGCATTCAATATGATTATTTGGGCTATTTAAGTACAACTTTTGCTCCATTTTTATTAAAACTATCACAAAGCGATGTGCATCAATACTTTTTTAGTTATTTTTGAATCGTAGTTTTCGACCACTAAACATAAAAGCTTTGAAAAAACATACTTATATCTTATTTTTATTCTCATTGCTATTTGCAATATCTTTTGCTCAAGAGCGTAAAAAAATTAGAGTAACCGCACCGTATTATGATAAAAATGAAACAACATTTCCAGGTGCTACCATTTTAACCCGTAATAGTGCCAAACAAATATATATTGAACACGAGGGGATTGAAATGTGGTGTGACAAAGCATATCATTATACCAAAGAAGATAGTATCGCTGCTTTCGGAAATGTATTAATTAAACAAGGTGACACTATTAACTTAACCAGTAAAGCAGCCAATTATAGTGGAAAAACACAACTGGCATTTTGTGCAGGGGATGTTAAATTTACCGAACCAAAATCGACTTTAGACACGGATACCCTATATTTTGATCGCATCAAACAAGAAGCCTATTACAAAACTGGTGGTGTAGTACATCAAGAAGAAAACATTATTAAAAGTAATATTGGACGGTATTTTATAGACAGTCAAAAATATCAGTTCATCTCTCAGGTAGATATCAAAAACCCTGAATACACTTTAAAATCGGCACAATTAGATTTTTATTCCAATTCTGGTTTAGCCTATATTTACGGAAAATCAGTAATTAAACACCAAAATACCACTATCTATTGTGAGCGTGGGTTTTATGACACCAATGCCGATTTAGGTTATTTTGAAAAAAACACTAAAATACATTATCAAAATCGAGTTTTTGAAGGCGACAGCATGTATTTTAATCAAAAACGAAACTTTGCATCTGCCACCAACAACATCAAAGTTACCGATACCGTAAACCACAGTATCATTACGGGGCATTATGCCGAAGTATTTAGAGCTAAAGATTCTGTTTTTATCACCAAAAGAGCATTAGCTAGTATGTTGCAAGAAAAAGATTCCATTTACATACACGCCGATACTTTGATGATTACCGGTAAACCTGACAACCGAATTATTAGAGCATTCCATAAAGCAAAACTGTACAAATTAGACATCAATGGTAAGTGTGACTCCATACACATCAATCAAAAATTAGGCTTAACAAAGATGATTAAGAATCCCATTTTATGGTCTGGAGAAAGTCAAATGACAGGAGATACTATACAACTATACAACAATTTAAAAAGTAACAAACTAGACTCCCTTCGGGTGCATTATCATACTTTTTTAGTCCAAAAAGACAGTATAGAAGGCTATAACCAAGTAAAAGGAAAAGAATTAGTAGGTTATTTTAATGATGAGAATCAATTGCACAGTGTAGATATTAATAAAAATGCAGAACACCTTCAATACACTCGTAAAGAAAATGGGGACATGATAGGTATTAACAAAATTGGATCGGCTAAAATCAACATTATTTTTGAAGATAATCAAATGAATGAAATCACCTATTTTGGTGACCCTAGTGGCGATTTAACTCCCGACTCACAATACCCCCAAAATGCAAGAAAATTAAGAGGGTTCAATTGGCGTGGTGACGAGCGAATTTTATCCGTTCAAGATTTATTTAAAGATGACCCTCCGTTAATTTTAACGGTTATTAAAGGTATTGAAGGAAGAATTTTAAACGACGAAGATGTTGAAACCCTACAAAATATCACTCCTCAAAAAAAAGTAATGAAACCGCTTGTTAAAAAAGTAAAAACATTACCAAAAGAGCAAAAGAAAGGAAAACCCCTTATAGAAAAGAAAACTTCTAAAAAAACAATTTAAACTATCTTTAGGAGATACTAAATAGCAATTCATGTCTAAAAAAGATTTCTTTACCTATCAAGCACAAACCACCCCCCATCCGTTAGCCATGGAAATTGACCATGCAAAAGGAAGTTATATTTATGATACGGCTGGAAAAAAATATTTAGATTTTGTTGCAGGAGTTTCGGCATGTAGTTTAGGGCATCAACACCCACGCGTGGTAAACGCAATAAAAAAACAGGCAGATCAATATTTACACGTAATGGTTTATGGCGAATATGTACAGCAACCATCCGTAGCATTAGCAAAATTATTAGCGCAACATTTACCCAAATCTTTACAAAAAACATATTTAGTAAATTCAGGCACCGAAGCTATTGAAGGCGCTATGAAACTCGCCAAACGAACTACTGGGCGCACACAATTTATTGCCGCTAAAAATGCATATCACGGCAATACACAAGGAAGCATGAGTTTAATGAATTTTACTGAGCGTAAAGAAAAATTTGAACCGCTACTCCCCAATATTGATTACATTCAATTTAATAATGAAGCCGATTTACAAAAAATAACTTCCCAAACCGCTGGGGTTATTTTAGAAACCATACAAGGTGGCGCAGGTATTATTGAACCCAAAAACGACTACCTAAATAAAGTACAACAACGCTGCAAAGCTGTTGGCGCATTATTTATTTTAGATGAAATACAACCTGGTTTTGGACGTACAGGAAAACTTTTTGGCTTTGAACATTACAACTGTACTCCAGACATTTTAGTCATGGGAAAAGGTATGGGTGGCGGAATGCCTATTGGTGCCTTTTCCGCTTCAGAAGCACTAATGAGCACCTTACAAACCAATCCTAAATTAGGACACATTACCACTTTTGGCGGACACCCAGTAATTGCGGCGGCAGCACTAGCAACACTACAAGAAATAACCGAAACCTCTTTAATTCAAGACACTTTAGCTAAAGAAAAACTCATTCGTAAACAATTACAACATCCATTGATTAAGGAAATTAGAGGTAAAGGATTAATGTTAGCACTACTTGTTGAAACCCCTGAAATTTGCTCTGAAATCATTTTAAAATGTCAAGATAAAGGATTAATACTCTTTTGGTTATTGTTTGAAGCCAATGCCATACGCATTACCCCTCCATTAACCATTAGCGAAAATGAAATTTTAGAAGGCTGTGAAATTATTTTGGAGGTTTTAAATGGTTTATAACACCCTTAATTTTAAAGATCAAAACCTTGACTTTCTCGTTTTTTTCAACTAACTTTACTTATCTAACGATAAACAACATTTAAACGATTGTTTATCTTAATAAGTTAGCCATAATTTAAAAAAAAAATGATTACAAATTTCAAAGCAACTAAAAGCTTAAATAAACAACAATAATGAAAAAATTAACACTAAGTATTTTGGCAATGGCATTTATCCTACTTTCGGCAAATGCTCAACAATTCCCTGTAGATGAACAATATCAAAGCACGCCTCCACCTGCTATACCGGCAATGTCAGATTATGGACAGTCGGTGATTGACAACTCCGTAACTACACCAATAGAAATAACAAGAGTTACAGAAGTTTATAATTATACTGATGGAAACGGAAATCCTGCAGTCTGGTACCCAACTCACGAATACTCTAAAGTACAAGTTTGGAATGCTAATCAAACAAAATATAAGATTCGATCTTGGAAAGTATATAATGCAACAACATATCAGGAAGAACAGTCTTTATCCAATATGCATCCTGCCTATTGGTCTAATACCAATCCCGATTTAATATGGAGTTTTAGACAAAATGGTAATATAAAAAAACATTTTGTATCAACAAATACAACCCAGACAGTTGCAACAATTACTAAACCCGATGGAAGTGCTTATGATTATGTAATGTTAGGACCTGGAGAAGGTAATATTGACAAGAATGACCATTTTGTAGCTCTTGCTTGTAAAGATGGTCAAGATATGGATGTTGTTGTTTTTGATTTACAAACCTTACAAATATCCGTCCGTAGAAAATTTGTAGGATGTTGGGGCAATGGAACCCAGGATTTTCCAGATTTTGTAGATTGGGTTTCAATTTCTCAATCAGGAGACTATGTTGTTATTATGTTTCATAACGCTTTAGGTCAGAACAACTATTATGTAGACCAAGATGGCATCAATCATTATGGTGTCGAAGTTTACCTTACAATGGATATGGTATCTCTAAGTAGAATTGTAGAATATGGTAATCACGGTGACCTTGGATATGCTGTAGATGGTGATGAAGTTTTGGTTCAGTTTTGGGGTTTGGAAGTTGGCTCCATTTATATGTATAAATTAAATGGTTCAGGCTCTACTAGAATTGCCGCAAACCCCGACTTTGGAGTATCTGGTCATATATCTTGTAGAAATATCAATAGACCAGGTTGGGCTTATGTTACCATTAGTGAACTTGATGAGTCAGCGCAATTAGTAGCTGTAAAACTAGATAACACAAATACTGTAGAACATTTTGGGCATCATTTTAGTAGTGCACAAAGTTATGCACAAGCCTCTATGGGAACTGCTTCACCTAATGGTGATATAATATGTTTTAAATCAGATTTTGGAACATCTCCAAATGATGGCGATGTGACTTATAGTTTTTTTGCAAAAGTATCAAATCCTCTAAGCGTTGATGAAGAAGTTTTAACTAGTATAAAAATATATCCAAATCCAACCTCTAATTATTTAAAAATAGAAAGTAAAACTAATATTACAAGTCTTTCATTTTATAATATAAGAGGTCAAAAAATCAAAGAATTTCCAGTTGAAAACACAAACATCAATACTATTAATATAAATAATTTTGATACTGGTTTTTACTATTTAGAAATCATAACTGAAATGAATAAATATACAAAGAAAATAATTATTAGATAACTATGGCTAACAAAAAATATACGTAATTGCGGTTTTTGTTCTATACCCAAAGTTTCTGTCTTTTATCAAAGTATAGCTCTAAACCAAAAAGTAAGCGTTTAAAAACCCGCAACTACGTATATTCAAATCGATAAATAAAATCAGTAAACAATACGGGAGTATTACAGTTTTTTCTCAAATTTCACATATCGTTTTTTCGCATATTCAAAACCTTCTTTCCACCATTTTGTCATTAATTTTTTCTTGAATACCAAGGCGTTTTCGGTCAATTTTGTTGGAGTATAATATATGTTCAATTTTACATTATTATTTTTAGCCGCCAACTTACCAATGGTAATATCGTTTTTTTCTACCTGATCTAATAAATATCCAAACAAGTTCATCATTAATGAAAATGGGTTTTGTCCCAACACTTTTTGCCCCTCCATGTTTTCTGACGTCAATACAATGGCATCAATTTCCGTAGCACCACGTAAAATAGCTTCCCGTATAGGCACTACGCACCCAAAACCACCGTCGGCATATTCATCTCCATTACGGGTTGTTAATGACATAAAAGGTACGTAATTACAGGAAATCCAAATCCAATCGCAAAATTCTTCATAGGTACAATCGTGTATAGACTTGTATTCTACTCTATTTTTAGATAGGTTGGTTACGGTAATAACAACATCTTCCTTGGTATCTTTTATCTGCAAAAACTCATCATACGTTACATTTTTTTTAATGCTTTTTCGCAGCGCATTACTTTCTCCAAAAGTTCTTTTTAACTTGATAAACTGTATTAATGAATTCAAAAAGTTTATCGATACAAACTCCCGACCTTCCTTTTTACGAATTATAAACGGATTAATACTAAATATGGTATTTTGGTTTACATTGGTATAGATTTTATGCAATTTTGTCAAATTACCTGTCGCCAAATGCGGCAGCAGTAAACTTCCTGTTGACGTACCTAAAAACATATCGTATTCCTTATTTTTTTCTTGCATCAAATACTCTGCAACTCCTCCTGCAAATGCTCCTTTACTTCCTCCTCCGCTAATTACTAATGCTTTCATTTTTATTTGTTTTTCACTTATTTATTTCCAATTCTTTTTTTAATGCGACTGCAAATTTTTTAAATCGCCAATTGTGATGATGTGTAGCTTCCTCTAAATTTATCAAAACCTCATCATTTGTAAAATGCATTAGTTTTAAATAATCAAAGGCATTTTTACGTACCTCAAAATGATATTTTGGAGCGGTGTAGGCTATCAATTCTTGCACTCTTTCGTTTATAAATTGATGCTCATAATTTTTAGTAGAAAGTGCTAACGCTAACCACAACGTCCTTACATTTTTGTCATTAAAACCAATGATTCCTTTTGTTTGGTTTAAATATTTTTTTCTATCATCAGGAAACTGCACCCACAATTTGAACAATGCATTTTCAATTGTTTGATAGGATTTATCACTTAAAAGCGATTCAAAATTAGATTTTAATACTAGTGGAATCTCCTTAATAACTTCTGATAATGTTTGCCTAACTTTAATACTACTACCGAAAGCTTTTTTGTAGCTTTTTATCTTTTTAGATAACGGTATTACCGAATCACTTGCGATGTTTTTCAACACTTCCTCTTGTAATAATTCAGATTGATTTTTACAATACTTTATAGGGTGTTTTAGTATCTTCCGAAGCGTTTTATTTTTTTGTAAAGATTTTTTTGCTATTTGATAAGGGAAAACCTCATCTTGCAACCAAAGCTTTTCAAAGGCATCTAAATTAGTTTTTGAATTTTGTTTTACGATTGTAAAAAAATCAGTTGTTTGTACATTTTGAAACGAATATTTTTTCAAATATTGAGCAACACTTTTTTGAAAAGCCTTATCGCCAATCAACTCCCGAAGCACATGCAATACCCACGCTCCTTTTTTATAAAACACCAAGCTACTGGCTTTTGGGTTTAACAATTTTGTTTTTTTCTGATTTTTTAGTGCTACTGCTGATTGGTATAATTTATAATAGTAATCATCTTCTCCAAATACTTCTCTTTCTGCTAATAAAGCATAATACGTAGCAAAACCTTCTTGCAACCAATGGTGCTTTCCTGAAGTGGCAGTAACCAAATCACCAAACCATTGATGTGCCAATTCATGAGCATTTACGTTTACATAATTTTCATCTATAAAAGCGACTTCATCTATTACAAAAGCATCAGAAAATAATGTACAACTGGTATTTTCCATTCCTGCATATAAAAAATCTTTTACGGGTACTTGCTTGTAATTTTGCCACGGATAAGCGACTCCTATTTCTTGTTCAAAAAAATCAAATATTTTTTTAGTATATCGATATGTTGAAGCTACTTTAGTTTCATCTTCTGGATAATAATACTGTCCCAACGCTTTCCCTGAAGCTGATTTTTTTAATTTCTTATTATATTTTCCAATAGCAAAAGCAACTAAATAACTACTCATTGGCTCTTGCATATCATATTGCCATTTTACCAAAGTGTCATTTACTTTTTCTTTTTTAATCAATTTTCCGTTTGCAATTATCTGATATTCTTTTTGAAAGGATATGGATAAATCATACACTATTTTATCATTCACATCATCAATACTAGGTAACCAATTGGAAGTATATTTCCCCTGTCCTTGTGTCCATACTTGATTTTTCCCTTCATTTTTCCAACCAATAAAATATACTGCTCTTTTAGGTTTAGCTTCATATTGTATACTCAATTTATTATTTTCTGATACTTGAAAATTGGTTAGTAACCATAATTTATTATCGGAAACAGCATAAGTAACTTTTTCCTTGTTTAAAAGAATTGCAAACGGGTGTACATTTTTCCTAATATCTAAATAAATAGAATCCGTAGCCTTTAAAACATCAAAGGTGTATTGTACCGTTCCTGATATTATTTTTTGATACGGATTAATAGTAATATCTACCGTAGCCGTTTTAAAATCAACCACATTTGTTTGTTGTGCAAAATTAAAAAAAATACAAAATTGAAAAAATAAAATTACCCTCATACGATTGGTGTTAGAATACTCGACTAATGTACAAATAAGTTTTGAGATTCTATTTTTTTTAGTACTTTAGTGTTCCAATTTTCAAAATATTGAACGCACTACAAACTCCCATAGATTATTTAAAAGGTGTTGGCCCTAACAGAGCCGATTTACTTAAAAAAGAACTGGGTATTTTTAAGTACCAAGATTTACTAAACTTGTTTCCAAATCGGTATTTAGACAAGACCAAATACTACAAAATCAATCAATTGCAACGGCATACCGCAGAAGTGCAAATTGTAGGTAAAATTGTCAATCTAAAAATTGTTGAACAAAAACGAGGGAAACGATTGGTTGCCAAATTTGTTGATGATACTGGCGACATGGAACTGGTTTGGTTTAAAGGGCATAAATGGATAAAAGACAGTCTGAAACTAAATGTTCCCTACGTCATTTTTGGTAAATGCAATTGGTATAATGGGTTTTCTATGCCACACCCTAAATGGAATTACTAGTGGAACACAAAGCTCAAAAACGAGCAGCAATGCAAGCCATTTATCCTTCTACCGAAAAATTAAACGCAAAAGGAATTAGCAATAGGGTGAAAACCAAAATTATGATGAGTTTATTTGAAGCTACTAATGGCAAATTTCAAGAAACCTTATCCCCATCTATTTTAAAAAAGCTAAATCTTATTTCCAAAACGGAAGCCATACGCAATATTCATTTTCCTCAAAGTGTCGATTTATTAGCGAAAGCACAGTTCAGACTTAAGTTTGAGGAACTTTTTTACATTCAGTTGCAGCTCATTAGAAAAAATATTACTCGCAAACAAAAAATAAAAGGGCAACCTTTTAATCAAGTAGGTAAATTATTTAATGAATTTTACACCAATAACCTCCCTTTTGAACTCACCAATGCACAAAAACGAGTGGTTAAAGAAATTAGAAATGACTTGAGTAGTAATGCGCAAATGAACCGTTTATTACAAGGGGATGTTGGCTCTGGAAAAACCATAGTGGCTTTGTTGGTGGCTTTACTAGCGATAGATAACGGATTTCAAGCGTGTTTAATGGCACCCACTTCCATTTTAGCTCAACAACATTATAACGGTTTACAAGAGTTAGTGAAAGATCTAAACATCAACATCAAACTTTTAACAGGAAGTACTAAAACTTCCGAAAGACGTCAAATACACGAAGCATTAGAAAATGGTGAGATTAATTTACTGATTGGTACACATGCCGTTTTGGAAGATAAAGTTAAATTTAAAAATTTAGGGTTAGCCATTATTGATGAGCAACATCGTTTTGGAGTGGCTCAACGTGCAAAATTATGGAAAAAAGGAAGCCCATCGGCAAGTGAGGCTAAAGGTGCTATCATCCCTCCACATATTTTAGTCATGACCGCAACACCAATACCACGTACACTTGCTATGAGCTTGTACGGTGACTTAGATATATCTGTTATTGATGAGCTTCCTCCAGGACGTAAAGCCATAAAAACCGTACATCGTTTTGATAGCAACCGTTTAAAAGTATTTGATTTTATCCGAAAAGAAATTAAGAAAGGAAGACAAATTTATATTGTTTATCCGCTTATTCAAGAATCAGAAACCATGGATTATAAAGATTTAATGGATGGTTTTGAAAGTATTGCTCGTGATTTTCCTACTCCAGAATATCAAGTTTCTATTGTTCATGGGCAAATGAAACCTGCCGATAAGGAATATGAAATGCAACGCTTTATAAAAGGAGAAACGCAAATTATGGTTGCCACAACCGTTATTGAAGTTGGGGTAAACATACCCAATGCCAGTGTAATGATTATTGAAAGTTCGGAACGCTTTGGGCTCTCACAACTTCACCAATTACGAGGACGTGTTGGACGTGGTGCCGAACAAAGTTATTGTATATTAATGACCAGCTATAAACTTTCTGAAGATGCCAAAACTCGCATACAAGCAATGGTTCGTACCAGTGATGGTTTTGATTTGGCGGAAGTAGATTTGAAACTCCGTGGTCCTGGAGATTTAATGGGTACACAACAAAGCGGTATATTAAACCTTAAAATTGCAGATATTGTAAAGGATAATGACATTTTAAAACTTGCTCGCAGTTATGCGTTTAAAATTTTAAAAGAAGATCCTAATTTAGTAATAGAAGAAAATCGAGTTCTAAATTACACCTACCAAATGTTAGGGGAACATAAAAATATTTGGAATTATATTAGTTAATTACTCATTAGGTATTCAAATTCATAAATGCAAAATCATCCCTTTTTCAATTTCTAACAAAAAAAGTCTAACTAAAATCAGGATTTATTGATTATCTGTATCGTTTTTAAATATTTACTTTACTAAATAAGCAACTACATTATTTTCAATACGTTGCATTATGTTTGTGGTGTCAGATTTTACAAAAACATCTCCTGTAATTTGTTCGTATAATTCAATATAACGATTGGAAATTTCAGTAATTTTAGCGTCATCCATTTCAGGTATTATTTGCCCTTCCAATCCTTGAAAACCATTTTGTATTAACCATTGACGTACAAACTCTTTAGATAATTGCTTTTGTGCTTCGCCTTTATCTTGACGTTCTTGATAGCCATCTGCATAAAAATATCGAGAAGAATCTGGAGTATGAATTTCATCAATCAATACAATTTTTCCTTCTTTAGTTTTTCCGAATTCGTATTTGGTATCTACTAAAATTAATCCGCGTTTAGCGGCTATTTCAGTACCTCTTTTAAATAAAGCTTGGGTATAGTTTTCTAAAACTTCATAATCTTCTTTACTAACAATACCGTTTGCTAAAATGGCTTCACGAGAAATATCTTCATCATGCTCACCGTTTTCTGCTTTGGTAGAGGGTGTAATAATTGGTTTTGGTAGTTTATCATTTTCTTGTAAACCTTCTGGTAAAGTTACTCCACAAAGTGTACGCTTTCCTAATTTATATTCGCGTGCTGCATGACCTGCTAAATACCCACGTATTACCATTTCTACTTTAAAAGGTTCACACAAATACCCTACTGCTACATTTGGGTCGGGTGTGGCGAGAATCCAATTGGGAACAATATCTTGTGTTTCTTGCATCATTTTAGCTGCAATTTGATTTAATATTTGCCCTTTAAAAGGTATTTGTTTAGGCATAATAACATCAAAAGCTGACAACCTATCGGTAGCTATCATTACTAATTTATCGTCATTAATATTATAAACCTCTCTTACTTTCCCTTTATAAATAGATTTTTGTCCCGGGAAATTAAAATTGGTATCGTTAATTGTATTGCTCATCTTAATCTTTTAATTAGTTGTGTAGTTGGCGCAAAGATAAAAAATAAACATCCTAAACATAAAGTTATAGGATGTTTAAAAATTAGTATTTGTTTAGTCTTGATGTTCTATCTCTTTATAGGCAAGTATTACTTTTTTAACCAGCTTATGGCGTATGACATCATTATCATCTAAATGAAGAAAACCAATACCTTTTACTCCTTTTAATACTAGTAAAGCTTCTTTTAAACCTGAAACGGTACGACGTGGCAAATCAATTTGTCCTGGGTCTCCTGTGATAATGAATCGTGCATTTTTACCCATACGTGTTAAAAACATTTTCATTTGGGCACGCGTGGTATTTTGAGCTTCATCTAAAATTACATAAGCATGATCTAATGTTCGCCCACGCATAAAGGCTAATGGTGCTATTTGTATAATGCCTTTTTCCATGTGAGAAGTCAACCTTTCGGCAGGAATCATGTCTCGTAACGCATCGTATAAGGGTTGCATGTAGGGGTCTAATTTTTCCTTCATATCTCCGGGTAAAAAGCCCAAACTTTCACCTGCTTCTACAGCGGGACGTGTTAAAATTATTCGTTTTACTTCCTTGTTTTTTAAGGCTCGAACCGCTAAAGCCACACTGGTGTATGTTTTTCCTGTACCTGCGGGACCTACCGCAAAAATCATATCATTTTTATATGCTAAATCTACCAACTTACGCTGATTTACGGTTTGAGCCTTAATTTTTCGCCCTCCCACACCATGAACAATAATAGCATCACCTTTAACTGATGTGGCAATAGATTCTTTATTTTCTGCTGTCAATACACGTTCTATAATATTCTCATCTATCTTATTGTATTTTGAAAAATGTGCAATAAGCATATTGATTCGCTTATTAAATTCATCCAAAACATCTTCTTCTCCGTACGCTTTAATTTTATTTCCTCGTGCTACAATTTTTAGCTTTGGAAAATATTTTTTCAATGCTTCAATAGTACTCCTTTGTTGTCCAAAAAATTCTTGTGGGGCTACTTCCGTTAACTCAATAATTAATTCGTTCAAATGTTTATAGTTTTAAAAGTTATGTTGTCTAAATTTACTAAAATTTCTGTAGCTTTACACCATTAAAACCATTCTATCTGCTAAAAAATATTAACAATTTTATGACCATAATTACACTTACTACGGATTACGGGCTTAAAGACCACTATGTTGGCGTACTAAAAGGCGCTATTTATAGTGAGCAAAAAGATGTTCATATTGTTGATATCTCACATCAAATAAATCCGTTTAACATTAATCAGGCAGCTTATATTATTCAAAATGCATATCAAAGTTTCCCAAAAGGAACCATTCATATTATTGGGGTTAGTGCTGAGTGGAGTATTGATAACCAACATTTGGTAATGCTTTTTAAGGATCAATACTTCATATGCGCAAACAATGGTATTTTATCTATTTTAACTGAAAATATTTTACCCGAATCGCTTGTTGAAATTAATGCATTTGAAAGTGATAAAGATAATTTTCCTGCTAAATCTATTTTTGCAAAAGTTGCCTGCCATATCGCTAGAGGCGGAACTTTAGATGTTATTGGAAAACCTTTTAATCAATTAAAGGAAACCCGTAATATCACACCAATTATCAATACCAATAAAACTATAATTACAGGCACTATCATTTATATTGATCATTTTGGTAATCTTATAACCAATATTAGTAAAGCTCTTATTCAAAAAATAAAAAATGGTAGAGCGATTGAAATCACCGCAAGAGGGACTGTTTTTAAAAAAATACACAATTCATATAATGAAATTATAAATTACGAAATTCCTAAAGAAAATAGAGCCACAAAAGATGGTGAAAAAATGGCATTATACAACTCCAATAATTTATTAGAAATTGCATTGTATAAAAGTGACTTATTTAATGAAGGTGGTGCTTCTACACTATTGGGTTTAAATTATGGCAACCAAATTACTGTTAAATTTAAAGACTAAAAAATGTTAGTACGTATTGTAAAACTAAGTTTACAAGAAGATAAGATTGAAACTTTTTTATCTAATTTTGAAAAACAAAAACAGCATATCCGAAATTTTGAAGGCTGCCAGTTTTTAGAGCTTTACCAACAGCAAGATGCTAAAAATGTGTTTTTCACATATAGCTATTGGGCAGACGAAACTGCGTTAAACAATTATCGGCATTCCGATTTATTTAAAGGGATTTGGAGCGCTACCAAACCCATGTTTAATGCGAAACCTGAAGCATGGAGTGTTGACAAACTGGTAAGTTTAAAATGATTTTTTTTGATTCATTTTTTATATAAAAAAATGTTAATATAAACACTTCTGACCGTCATTTATCGTAAATTTGAATATCTATAATCATTTTAACTAAAAAAACTATGAGAAAAATAATAGCATACAGTATGACATTGCTTCTTTTAGGCAGCTGTGTTTCTAAAAAAAAGTTTACCGAATTAGAAAACAAGAATAAAACAACACAAGATTTACTCAATAGTGCTACCGTAAAACTGAACAGTTGCCTAGAAAATAATGCCGCTGCATCAGCAAGAGCTAAAGCATTGGCTGAACAATTAAAAGATCTTCGAAAAACTAATCAAGGTTTACTAGAAGCTTCTAAAAACATGACTATTTTAACTACTAAAGGCGCTACTAATTTAGAAAAATCATTAGAAAGTTTACGTGAAAAAGACTTAAAAATTTCTCGTTTACAAGATGCTCTAACCAAAAAGGATAGTGTTACACTTGCTATTGTAACCAGCTTAAAAAGCGCTGTAGGTATTAGTGATCCTGATATTAACATTGAAGTAGAAAAAGGAGTTGTTTTTATTTCAATTGCTGACAAATTACTATTTAAAAGCGGGAGTTACCATGTAACTTCTAAAGCAAAAACAGTATTAGCTAAAGTTGCTAAAGTAGTGAATAGCAAACCTGATTTTGAATGTATGGTTGAAGGGCATACCGACAACATTCCATATAAAAAAGGAGTTTTAGTTGATAACTGGGACTTAAGCGTGAAACGCTCTACCTCTATTATTAGAGTATTACAAGAGTTAGGAGTAAACCCTAATCAACTAATAGCTGCAGGACGCAGTCATTATATACCTTTAGTTGATAATGATACAAAAGAAAATAGAGCTATTAATCGTAGAACTCGAATTGTTATCTTACCTCGCATTGATCAATTTTATGACATGATTGAGAAGGAAATGAAAAATTTATCTGCTAAATAAAATATTGGCAAATCATTAAAAAAAGTCCGAAATACAATGTATTTCGGACTTTTTTTAATTTCATATTATTTCTTTAATCTTATTCCATTTTAATTTCAAAACAATTGATACCGAGTATTTTGATATTAACCGATATTACAACCCAAATACCAAATTAAAAGACAATCTAGCACCTTCATCAAATCCAAATACTTGCAACTGCACTTTCATTAAATTTGCACTTTGCAGCCAAATTCCTCCACCAATTGAAGTGTGAATTACATTTGATTGTTCCTCTTTCACCTCCACTCTACCCGCATCAAAACCTGCAAAAACACCTATTTGAAGCGGCAATACATCCGACTGAACATCTTTTGCCTTCCATTTAACATTAGTACTACTATACCATGATGATTGCCCCGTAAAACGCTGATTACGGTAACCTCTTAACCCTGAATTACCACCTATATTTGCAGCCAAATAAAACGGCGTATCTGATCCTATAATAGCGGTATAATCAAATGTAGCATCAATAGTCACCGCATCACCATACAAAGGATGTGTTATCAATATATTGGGGTTTATAAAGACTAAACTATTTTTAAAATTACTTACATTTACGTTTGCCTTCATGTTAATACTGGGTTGAAGTTTTAACTCTGTAAAAAAAGGAATTGCCATTTTTTTATGCATATAAGATAATGCTGCACCAGCATAGTTTTTTCGTTTATAAAAATCTTCTTCCGGAAAAAACAACGTTTTTGATGTGATAAATCTATTTTCAGTAGCTTCTATTTGGTAGCTGTTAAAAAATAAATTAGCACGCGCTACATATTGTTTTTCATCTTTTACAACTCCCATTTTTGCGTCAAATGTTGCTATACGTACTCGATTATAATCTAATTTCAAATTGGACTCTAAGTTGGGGGTTTCATTACCAAAACCAAAAAAATTAGTGGCATAATTTGGACTTTGATAGCCTAACTGTGTAAACACATTAAAATGATTTGAAACTGTTGCTATTTCTCCATAGTAATTAACATCAAAACCTAAATATCCTAGATTGATGATACCAGTAAATTCATGTTTTTGAGAAAAAGGATTTCGATTAAAGTTTTGAACTAAAAAAGTGTTGGATGCTCCTATAAAAATTCCATCATCAGGGTTTGCTCCAAACAAAGGTGTTATCGTATTTTGTGTATGACTGTATTTTTTTATATTGGTTTTGGTAAATTTACTATGGTTTGCTAACTTAACTTTTGCCTTACCCGTTTCTATTAAATGTGTTTGTGATTTATCATCGTAAATAGTACTATTTTTTCCATTTTTCAGCACATAGGTGTCGTTTCCTTTTCCACCAATAATAGCTATTGGTATAGAAGTTTTACCAGTTCCTGAATCGGCAATATAATCTGCACCCATTAAGGTATAAATCCAAATTTTACTTGTATTTTTATTTAAAAATGTTACTTTTTTTTGTGGTATTTCTCCTGATATTTTCAAGCTATAAAAAAGAACTTGAGTGCTTTCTTTTTTCCTGACAACCTCTATTTTATCATCTGCATTACTTGCGTATACTATTTTATTTTTTGACACTAGTTGATAATATTTTTTAGCCAGTTGAGATAAATTATCGATACGACTTGAAAGCCTTTTAAATAGTGTTTTAGCAATTATAGTTGCTGTATTGGGAAGCATTTTTTGTATTTGCATCACCGCATCTTCTGTCAACTTCTCTTGAATAAAATGAACTTCTTGCTCCCATACTTCATAAGGTAGCGTGCTTAATAAATTTACATCAAACCCTAAAGTTTGTGCTGTTACTTTTTTTATATTTTTAATTTGGTTGTTATAGCTCTCAAAATGTTTGTATGCCGGCAGTAGTTTGCTTACTATTTTATAGGTACCATCAAAATCCATATATTGATTTTGATTGTTTTTTATATAAGGAAAAATGGTGCTATTTTGCTGAATCCAATATTGATTTTCTGGTTTTTGATTGTAATTACCCACCAATAAATCTAGCAATCGTTTTCTTAAATAAACATTCTTTTTTAACGCCGTTTGATAATCTTTTTGAATAATGCTTACCATTTTAGCTGTTGTCATTACCGTTGAATCTATTTTCTGCAATGTTTGTATGGTTTCTTGAAAAGCTACATATTTTGGACGACTGCTGGGTATATCAATTGCAGTGGCTAATTGAGTTGTTAGCACCTCTGAAAAGGGATATGACAAATAAGATGCATTATATAATACTTTTTCAAAATCAGTATTTTTAATTGCACTAACCGTGTATGATTTTTCTAGTCCAAACTGCTGTATTATTGTCTTTAAATCTGGTAGTAATTTTTGAACAGCAAACCCACTTGGAATGGCTTGTATTTTGGGGACTCGAAATGGTTTTTTATATAATAATTGATATCCTCCTTTTGGAGTTTTAGTAATAAATGAGTCTTTATTTGTAGTAACTATAGTTAACCAAATAGAATCTCTTTGGTTTTCTTGTGCCATACTTTTACTTCCCAAAAAAACAAAAGATAGTAGTAACACAAACGTAAATTTGTTTGCGGCAAAAAAATATTTATATACTAATATTTTAAAATTCAAGCACTTAGTAATTTTATGTTATTTTTATCTATTTTTATATTGCAAAATTTAAAAACAGTGCTATATTTGCACCCGCAGTAAAACGCTATGGGGAGATACTCAAGCGGCCAACGAGGACAGACTGTAACTCTGTTGTTTTACGACTTCGCAGGTTCGAATCCTGCTCTCCCCACAAAAGCTCTAAGTAATCACTTAGAGTTTTTTTTATGCTTTATATCCTATCTGTTTTTAATAAAACAAACAATGCTATTATAGGCAAACCTATTAAAACTGTTAAAGTTTGTTGCTCCACACTTGTAATACCAAATAATGATATCATTCGCCCTGAAAGTGCGATACGATACCCTAAAACAATAGCAATAACATAGCCTGCAATTGCACCTCCAAAATGTGCTGCGTGCCCAATATTACCCAATTGTTTTTTCATTCCTACAATACTATACACTAAATAACCAATACCAAACAACCAACCCGGAATAATGAAATTAATAGTCATATCTGGCATTAAAACAATAGCAGCATATATTATTCCTGTTACGGCTCCACTTGCACCAATGGCGCTATAATTATTTTCATTTTTATGAAACATATATGATAATGCACTCCCTAACAACAAACTTCCTATATAAATTATTACAAAAATATATGTTCCTAATATATTAATAATAATTGGTGCAAAAAAATACAACCCAACCATATTAAACAGTAAGTGTTGTGGATTTGCATGTAAAAAACCAGAAGTAATATTACGGTATTGCTCACCGTTTTTAATGGCTCCAATGTGAAATTTAAATTTTTCAAAAAAAGCATAATCATTAAAACCTTTATAAGAAATGATTACATTTAAACCTATGATCAATAAGAGGGTGATATTCATATTAAAATTTTATTTTCAAAGCTACACAATTTTAACGAAAAAAACACTGCTATGTTATGTCTTTCAGCAATTAAAATATACTTATATTTGCTAAAAAATAACTACAATGCATTTATTGGCGTACCTACTTATTTACCCTTTTATTTGGTTTCTTTCCATACTTCCATTTAAAATTTTTTATTTGTTTTCTGACCTCGTATATGTATTGGTTTATCACATTATTGGTTATCGAAAAAAAATAGTTACTGAAAACTTAACACTCGCTTTCCCTAAAAAAACTGAGAAAGAAATTAATACTATTCGTAAAAAGTTTTATAAACATTTATGTGATTTATTTTTAGAAATGACCAAAACCATGTCTATTTCTGAAAAAGAGATGCTCAAACGTTTTAAATATACCAATCCTGAATTTATACAAGATTTAGAAAAAAGAAAAAGTGTAGCTATAATGACGTCTCATTATGCCAGTTGGGAATGGACGGTGATTTTACAACATCACGTACAATCAGAATGCTTTGTCATTTACAAACGCATTAGAAATCCTTATTTTGATAAACTTGTACGTAAAATTAGAGCCAAATACAACAGTAAGTTGATTACCACTAAAGAAAGTATTCCGGTAATATTGAATAATAAAAGAAATAACATAGCTTCCATTTATGGCTTTGCTGCCGATCAATCCCCTAAATTAAATAAAGCTTTTCATTGGAAAAATTTTATGGGACATAATGTACCCGCATATACTGGAGCCGAAATGCTTGCCAAAAAATGTAATTTAGCCGTTTGTTACCTCAACACCGTTAAAATAAAACGTGGACATTATGAGGCTACTTTTATTCCGATTGCCGAAAATGCAAAAGATTTTGAAAATTATCAAATTACTGATATCTTTTTAGAATTGGTAGAAAAACAAATTAAAGAAGCACCTGAATACTACTTATGGACACATAAACGATGGAAACATCGTGGTAAAAAACCGAAACAAAACCAATAATTATGAGAGCATATTTATCAGAATTTATAGGAACTTTTATTTTAGTATTTGCCGGTTGTGGCGCTATTGTTACCAATGAATTTTCTGACGGAACGGTTACTCACTCAGGTATTGCTTTAACTTTTGGATTGGTTGTTTCTGCATTAATTTATGCTTTTGGAGATATTTCTGGAGCTCATTTTAATCCCGCAGTTACAATAGCTTTTACCTACGCTAAAAAATTTCCAATACAAAAAATCATCCCCTATATTACGGCTCAAACTTTAGGTGCAATTGCTGGCGCTGGTATGTTGTGGGTTTTATTTCCTGATAACGAATTATTAGGCACTACCCTTCCCAAAATTGACGTTTGGCGTGTGTTTTTATTTGAAACAATACTAACTTATATACTTATGGTAGTAATCATCAACGTATCAACAGGAGCGAAAGAAATTGGTATAATTGCTGGTATTGCTATTGGAGGTGTAGTTTGGTTTGAAGCTCAATTTGCAGGTCCTATTACAGGAGCCTCAATGAATCCTGCTCGTTCCATTGGTCCCGCATTGGTTTCTGGTCATTTAGAGCATTTATGGCTGTATGTTATTGCTCCTATAATTGGTGCTATTTTAGCCGTATTAACATGCCGAATTGTAAAAACAAAAGACTGTTGTTCAGGAAATTGTTAGCCTTAAAAATTACCATATTCATCTACAAATATAGATAAACACGTACAACACTAACATTACCCCTATTGTTGCCCAATTACACCTTTTTGTTTGTTTATCTTTTAATAACATCCAAATAGATAGAGCAGGTAAAAAAACTAACATTGCTAACATTGGCAACCATAATATTTCATATATAGCACCTGCTATTGCATAGGAATACACATCCGAAAAAAGAACTAATCCCCAATAAAAAAGAGTTATTATACTCAATAAAAATGTTGTTTTCGCTTTATTCACTCTTCGTTTTCTTTAATCGATAACTGCGCTCATTATACATCTTAGATGCCATTACAATATGGCTCAATGCATCTTTTTCCAATTGTTTATCTAACGGCACTTCAATATGCGTGGTATCATTAGGTAGTTGGTACTGTATCGCTTTCCCTTTAGATTGTAATATCACCACTTTATCACCTACTCTAAAGGCATTTTTTACATCAAACTGCATGATAGCTCTACCTGGAGTTGCTTCTGGAAGTTTCAACAAATCTCTACCGATCATAGGGGTTTCTACATCTAAACCTAATAAATCTAATACTGTTGGTGCCAAATCTATTTGACTGCATAATTTATTGTATCTACTGGGTGTGATACCCGGTCCTAAAATTACTGCAGGAATATGAAATTTATGTATGGGTACTAAGTAGTCACCATAGGTACGGGTGTTATGGTCAGCTACTATTACAAATATGGTATTTTTATAATAATCTTCTTTTTTTGCTAATTCAAAGAATTTTCCAATGGCAAAATCGGCATATTTAATTGCGTTATTGACGGTGTTTTTAGGTTGTTCATACAGCTCTATGCGTCCATCAGGAAATTCAAATGGGTCATGATTTGAAGTAGAAAACAACATGGAGAAAAATGGCTTTCCATTATATGATTTATACAAATCGTTTGCTTTTACTACCAAATCCTCATCACTATATCCCCAAACGCCTTTAAAAGCAGTTTTTGATTCGTCATAATCGGTTTCATCAACAATATTATCAAAACCATTACCGTTAAAAAAACCTGCCATATTATCAAAATTCGCCATTCCCCCATATACAAAACTGGTTTTGTATCCTTTTTGTTTGAGGCAATCAGCAACGGTAAAAAAGCCATTTTGTGCATTACTCAATTTTACTACACTACGTGATGCTGTTGGCGGAAAACCCGTTACCACAGCTTCTATACCGCGTACACTACGGGTGCCAGTACTGTAGATATTGGTAAACGCCATACCATTTGCTGCTAGTTTATCAAAATTGGGTGTTAGTGGTAATCCTCCTAAATGCCCAACAAATTCTGCTCCTAAACTTTCTTGTAAAAAGATTACCAAATTATAAGGCTTTTCCCTTGGTGTTAATGATTTTTGAAGGTGTAATGTAGGTATTGCTGGATTCGTAAAATCTTCTGAATTTGCAGTCATGTATTTCTTAACATTGGCCAATGCTTCTGCTTCTGGCAGTGTACCATACATTTTAGTCATATCACCTTCATTTTTCAACGAATAAATTGCAAAAGCAACGGTGTATAGTGAATTTAACCCTAAACTATTCACAAACTGACTAGAAGAAAACACAGCATTACTCCTGTTTATAGGTCTTTTAGAAGTCAAACTGGAACGAACTCCAAAAAAGACTAAAAAACCAACTAGCGGAAATAAGATTAACTTTTTTAAGTAGTCAGACGGATAAATATGAAACCAATTTTTTGATTTTTTAATCAAATAACGATATGCAAAAAACAAGAATATAAAAACAACTGCTATTTGCCAACCCAAGCTTTTAAGTAACATATTAGCAACCTCTTTAGGATACACTAAATACTCTACAAACAGTCGATTTGGACGTGTGTCATATTGCAATAAAAAATTGGGAGTTGCCAACTCCATAAACAGTAATAATGCCAAACATACCACAAAAAACCAGCGAATAAATCCTTTTATTTTTTTTAAAACTGGATACGGTAAAAAAGTGACTAAAAATGTAGGTAGTAATACCATGTAAGACAACATGATGATATCAAAACGTATCCCTATAAAAAAAAGTTTCCAATAATTTCCAGTTTCAAAAACACGTTCCGAAAATAGCAATACTAATAAAATTCTACTTACACTTAATAAGATTAATCCAATCAAGTAAAAGCTTATAATGGGTTTTAAAAATTTAATATTTTTCATAACTCTTGTTGCTATTTTGTATGTTTTTTAATTAAAAACTGTTGTAATTTATAAAGTAATACCGCTAATATTCCTCCAAAAAGAAAACCTGTTAGCACATCTGTAGGAAAATGCACACCAATATAAATACGACTATACCCTACTAAAAGTGCCCAAACAAACAAAAATGAGCTCATATATTTTACGTGAGGTTTCAACACTTTTCCTAAAAAAATTGCTAATGCCATGGAGCTTGCCGCATGAGCAGAAAAATAACTATATCTTCCCCCACAATGATCTTTTACTAAACGCATTACATTTTGCAAATGGTCATTATGGCAAGGTCTAAAACGCTCAAAACCGTGTTTGAATAAGTTGGATAGCTGATCGGTACAAGTGATTAATATTGCAACAACCAATAGCGTTGTCAAAGCTGGCTTTACACCTAATTTTTTAAATAACAAATACACCAAAAAAGCATATAACGGTAAGGCATTCCATTTACCTGTTATAAATAGCCAAAATCCGTCAAACATTGGTGTTCCTAAGCCGTTTAGAAATAGAAAAAGTTGTTCATCAAATTCAATTAATTTTTCCATTATTTTTTTTAATTATTTGGGCGTTCAAGCGGGCTATTCATTATATCTTTTTTTTGCATAAATGCCACAAAAAAAAGGATGTCATTACTATCCCTAACGCAAAAACTACTCTTGGTATTGCGCTACTTCTGCATCATAAAACTTAGATGCTTCAGCAATACAATTTCTTGACTCTGTCAATAATTCTTCTTCATCTCCTTTATCAAAATCTTCCAACCACTCAATTTCATCATCTTGTAAATTAATAATAAAACGAGGAAACTCCGTATGTATCACAAATATTGCTTCTGGATAGGCAGAATTATCGCCTAATATAAATTTTGGTAATTCCATAATTATCTTTTTTTATCGCCTAAAAATAATACTTTTATTGTTGCCATTTGGTAATAATTAATTTTCTTTAACAGAAAGGATTAACTTTTTGGTTACATAATTAAATCGCAGATACAATAATACAGCTGCTACGGTTAAACCTGCCAACAACCCCAACCAGACTCCTGCACTTTTATAATCGGTATACAATCCTAAATAGTAACTAATAGGAAAACCAACCATCCAATATGAAATAAAAATAAGTATTGTAGGTATTTTAACATCTTGTAACCCACGTAATGCACCTAATACAACTACTTGTATTCCGTCTGAAATTTGAAAAACAGCTGCTATCAACAATAAGGTTGAGGCTATTTTAACTACTTCCATTGTGTTACTCAAATCGGCTATGTTATTATAATTTACAAATAAATCCGGAAAAACATTGTGCATTGCCACAAAGACTCCTGCAAAAATAATTTCTATAAAAAGTGTCAATAAAAATACTGAAAAAGCGACTCTACGCAGCTCCTTAAAATTTTGCAATCCTTTTTGATTCCCAACACGAATGGTTGCTGCTACACTTAATCCCATACCCACCATAAAAGTCATGGAAGATAATTTTAAAGCAATTTGATTTGCCGCTTGTGTGTTACTTCCTAAAACTCCTGACAACCAAACACCCGCTACAAAAATAGCGACTTCAAAAAACATTTGTAAAGATGAAGGCACTCCTAATGACAGTATTTTTTTTAGCATTGTTGCCTTAATATTTTTAAATTTTAGTTGACTCATATACGGTTTAAATTTTGCTTTAGATTGCAATAAAACCCATATAAATATAAGCATTGCTACTCTTGAAATCAATGTTCCTATTGCAGCACCTGTAATGCCCATTTTAGGAAAACCAAACTTACCATAAATTAGCAAATAGTTTAAAATAATATTAATAGCATTTGCCAATAAAGTTGCCCACATGGCATATTTTGTTTCTGATAAACCATCAGAAAATTGTTTGAATGCTTGAAACATAATCATCGGTATCATTGAAAAGGCTACTATTTCCAAATAAGGAACTGCCATTGCCACTACTTCTACTGGCTGTTTCATGTGGTGCATTAATGGTTTGATGGCTAGCATCAATACAAATAAAAACAAACCTAAAAAAGTGCATAAAAATAAACCATGCTTAAAAACCGAACGTCCTTTTTTAATATCTTTTGCTCCATCTGCTTCTGCTATTAAAGGGGTTATTGCTGTAGAGAAACCTATACCTAAAGACATGGCTATAAACAAAAAACTGTTTCCTAAAGATACTGCTGCTAATGCGGTGGTACTTATTTTACCAACCATAATATCATCAATTAACCCAACAAGGGTATGCCCCAACATCCCTAAAACAACAGGATATGCTAGTTTTAGGTTGTATTTAAATTCTTTAGTATAGTTTGTTAACGTCAATTTTATAATATTTTAATGTGCAAATGTAAGATAATAAAGCTCTTTATCCCAAGGGTAAAACGCAATTCGTTTCATTTAAAAAACAGCGTTATAAATAACTTTTAATGTAGCCTTTAAAAATTAACCTGATTAAGTTATCACCTCACTATAAAATATTAACTTTGTTAAAAAGACCAACATGAGTACCTATTTCAAACAAATTCCAAAAATTACTACTAAAATTACAGTAACTACAAGTATTGCTCGTTTTATTGACGGTTTAGGATTTCGTTATTTTTGGGCTACCGAAAACTTAACCGAAAAAGAGCATGCATTTTCTCCAGGAAAAGGAAGCATGAGTATTATGGAGCTAAACTTACACATTTACGACTTAGCTTTTATTACCTATACAACTTTTGGAGGCAACCCTACCTATAAAAAAGAAGCATTCACTACTTTTGAAGCCACCCGAGAAGAAATTTTAACGCTTTTTCAAAAACTAAGCGTACACCTAAAAACAAATGCTATTGATTTAACTACTTGCAATTTTTACGCTAAAAAATACAATCAAGAATTTTCGTTTTGGTACATGCTCAATGGACCTATTGCCGATGCGCTAACACATGTTGGACAAATTACCAGCTGGAGGCGTTTGGCAGGAAACCCACAAACGGAAGGCGTGAATGTATTTTTAGGAGAAAAGAAAGTATAAAAAAAATCGCTGAAATGAATCAGCGATTTTTACCCCAAAAAAACTTACTTATATCCATATTACTATGGACTATACAAAGGTATACCTTTTTGAAATACTATCAAATACCCAATACTGGGTATATTTTCAACATACTACTGTTTATCTATTGAATGGCAACACTTTACAACCAAACAGTTTTATCTTCTATAGCTCCTCGTTCTGCATTGGGTGGCAACTCATCATAGTAGCCTAAATAAAAGAATCCCATGCAATCTTCGCCTTTATTAAACTCAAAAAAATGATGCATATCTCTAATTATAATTGGTGGAGAACTCCAAAAACCACCTAATCCCATTTCAGTAGCTTGCAACCATAAGTTTTGAACTGCCATGGCTACTGCTGCTGTTTCTTCCCATTCTGGCATGCGTTCTTTTTCATCACGCTGCATACAAATAGCAATTATTGCACCTGATTGTAAAGGCATTTCTTGTAGTTTTTTATATTTCAATTTTGAAAATTTAGGAGCATTCTCCTTATACGTTTCTGAAATAAACTCACTAAATTTTTGCTTAGCATCCTTACTGTAAACCACTTTAAAACGCCATGGTTCGGTTTTAAAATGACTTGGTGCCCAATTGGCTGCTTCTAATAAAGTGGCAATAACCTCTTTAGGAACGCGCTCGTCATTAAATTGTACTGGATATATTGATCGTCTATGTTGTATGGTTTCAAAAATCATAGTTTAATACTTTAATAATTCGTTCAATTCGTTTTCAAATCTTGCTTTTGGCAAATACTGTTGTTCTAAATTAGCTTCAAAAGGGATTGGTGTTTCTATACTGGATACTCTGCGTACTGGTGCATCTAAATACTCAAAACAATTTTCCATAATTAAGGCTGATAAATCACTTCCAAAACTTCCCATTTGATTGTCTTCTTGCAAGATAATAACTTTTCCTGTCTTTTTAACCGATTCAAAAATAGCATCCTTATCTAAAGGAACCAAACTTCTCAAATCAATTAAGTCGGCTGAAATTTCTGGGTTATTATTTAAGGTTTCTAATGCCCAATGTACTCCTGCTCCAAAAGAAATAATAGTAATATCACTTCCTTCTTTTAAAACAGCTGCTTTTCCTAATGGAAGCGTATAATAGTCCGTTGGCACATCTTGATAAACACTTCTATATAAGGCTTTATGTTCAAAAAACAATACGGGATTGGGATCGTTAATAGCGGTAGTTAATAAGCCTTTTGCATCTGCTGGAAATGCAGGGTACACTACTTTTAAACCAGGCACTGTGGTAAACCACGCCTCATTGGTTTGACTATGAAAAGGTCCTGCTGCTACACCTGCTCCACAAGGCATACGTACTACTACATCGGCATTTTGCCCCCATCGGTAATTTGATTTTGCTAATAAGTTAACTATCGGATTGAACCCTGATGATACAAAATCAGCAAACTGCATTTCCATAACTGATTTTATACCCGTTACGGATAACCCATAAGCTGCCGAAACTATTGCGCTTTCACAAATTGGTGTGTTACGTACACGATGTTTACCAAACTTCTCTAAAAAACCATCGGTAATTTTAAAAACACCACCATATTCTGCAATATCTTGCCCCATAATAACCAAGTCATCATGTTTTTCCATGGCTTGTTTTAATCCCTCATAAACCGCATCTACCAAACGAATGTTTTTCATTTCGGAATTGGGTGCAACAACCTCATTATTTGACGCTAAAAAAACATCATTCAATTCATTTTCTAAATCAACTGTAATTTTAGGCTCATCAAAAGCTATTTTTAGATTGTCATTTATTTCTTTTACTATTTCGGATTTAAAGGCTACCTCCATTTCTTCTGTTAGTAAACCTTCTGCCTTTAAAAATGCTTGAAAATTGACTAAAGGATCTTTTTTACCCCATGCTTCCATTAATTCTTTAGGCACATATTTTGTTCCGCTAGCTTCTTCATGACCACGCATTCTAAAGGTTTTAAACTCTAATAAAACAGGACGTGGATTTTGACGCATGCTTACTGCTAATTCAGAAATTTTACTATACACCTCCAAAATATTATTACCATCAATAATATGGCTTTCCATACCGTAGCCCTTAGCTCTATCTGCTAAATGCTCACAATTAAATTGTTCACTTACAGGTGTCGATAATCCATATCCATTATTCTCAATACAAAATAGTACGGGCAATCCCCATACAGACGCTACATTTAATGCCTCATGTATATCTCCTTCACTGGTACCGCCATCTCCTGTAAAAACAGCACAAACCTGGTTATTCTTTTTTAATAAATTCCCTAACGCAATACCATCTGCAATACCAAATTGCGGACCTAAATGCGAAATCATACCCACAATATTAAACTCTTGCGTTCCAAAATGAAAACTACGATCTCTACCTTTTGTAAAACCATTAGCTTTTCCTTGCCATTGTGAAAACAAACGATCTAGCGGAATTTCACGAGTAGTAAATACTCCCAAATTTCTGTGCATCGGTAATATATATTCTTCTTTATCTAAAGAGGCCGTCACCCCAATTGCTATAGCTTCTTGACCAATACCACTAAACCATTTTGAGATTCTTCCTTGACGAAGAAGTATCAGCATTTTTTCTTCTATTAATCGAGGCTTTAACATCGACTTATATAAGTAGATTAGCGTGTCATCACTAATGTTTTTTCTGTTATAAACAAGGGGTGTTTGCGCCGTAATTGTTGTATTCATTTTTGCTCTATTTTCTAAAAAATAATATCCCTCAAAAATCATCAAAAAAACAGTATTAACAAAAGTAAATCTTGCTTTTTTTAAAAAACCACAATTACGGTATCAAAATATTGCTTTAAACAGTTGTTTTTACTACATTTGAAACTCATTAGTGATTTTACTCAAATAATAATAATAATAATAATATGCAAGGAATACCATGTGTAGATTTGTCAGACTTTTTATCTGACGACCCAAAAAGAAAACAAAAATTTGTAAACGAAATTGGAACTGCCTATCAAGAAATTGGTTTTGTGGCTTTAAAAAATCATTTTTTAAGCGACCAACTTGTAGATGATTTATACGCAGAAGTTAAAAATTTTTTCAACTTACCTGTAAACACAAAACGCAAATATGAAATAGAAGGTCTTGGTGGTCAACGCGGGTATATTTCTTTCGGAAAAGAATCAGCAAAAGGAAAAAAAGAAGGTGATTTAAAGGAATTTTGGCACTTTGGGCAATATGTAGAAGATGATGACAAACGAAAAACAGAATACCCTGATAACGTAATCGTATCTGAAGTTCCAAATTTTAATACTGTAGGAAAAGAAGCCTTTCAGCAATTAGAAAAAACAGGCATTTATGTACTAAGAGCTTTATCGTTATTTTTAGGTTTAGACGAATTTTACTTTGACAAATTCATTCATAACGGCAATAGTATTTTACGCCCCATACACTACCCTCCCATTACCAGCGAACCCAAAAATGCCGTACGTGCAGCTGCTCATGGTGACATCAATTTGATAACCCTTTTAATGGGTGCTCAAGGAAAAGGTCTGCAAGTGCAAGATAACGAAGGTAATTGGCATGATGCCATGGCACAACCCGATGAATTGGTGATAAATGTAGGCGACATGCTTTCTCGACACTCCAACAACACTTTAAAATCAACCATACATAGAGTCGTAAATCCTCCAAAAGAATTGTGGGGAACATCAAGATATTCAATTCCGTTTTTCATGCACCCTGTTAGTGAAATGCCTCTAAATTGTTTAGAAAATTGTATTACTGACCACAACCCTAAACAATTTGAAGACATTACAGCAGGTGATTTTTTACACGAACGTTTGGTAGAATTAGGATTGATTAAGAAATAATATTTAGAAGCGGATACCTGCTTTCCGCTGTATCTTTTTTTGGCATAAACGCCACAAAAAAAAGGATGCCGCATCAATCAGGGCTAAAAAAATAACAAACATGGATTTAAGAGATCAACTTAAAAATTTATTTCCAACACACGAAGAAAAAGAACTTCCGAAACCTGAAAAACCAAACATTTGGTTACAAGAAGAACCTTTGCTATGCAAGTATGAAAAACGAAAAGGTAAAGCCATAACCATTATTGATGGCTACACCGGTGCCACTTCCGATTTTAAGCAACTTGCTAAAGAAATTAAACAAAAACTAAGTGTGGGTGGTAGTTTTAAAGACGATAAAATCATTATTCAAGGTGATTATAGAGATAAAATCATGCAAATTTTACAAGAAAAAGGATTTAAAACCAAACGCGTTGGTGGATAATTTTATATTAAAAAAGAAAACATTTTACAAATATAGCTTATTGCATACAGCATACAGCACAATACTTTACATATGAAAATAGCAGAATCAGAATTAATATTAAATCCAGACGGCAGCGTTTATCATCTAAATTTACTTCCCGAGCACATTGCAGATACCGTTATTTTTGTTGGCGATCAAAATAGAGTTGAAAAAATAACCAAACACTTTGACGCTATTGAATTTACCACTCAAAAAAGAGAATTTAAAACCCAAACAGGTGTTTATAAAGGAAAACGATTAACCGTTATTTCTACAGGTATTGGTCCTGACAATATTGACATTGTTATCAATGAATTGGATGCATTGGTTAATATTAATTTAAAAACTAGAACGGTTAAAAAAGAACACACTGCATTAAAAATTATACGCATTGGTACGTCAGGATCATTACAAAAAGACATTCCTGTTGACAGTTTTGTTATGGGAAAATACGGGTTAGGTTTGGATGGATTACTACACTCCTATGAAACAAAATATCTTTTTGAAACCGATATTGAAAATGCCTTTATCAATCACACCAATTGGTCTAATAAAAAAGCAAGACCTTATATTATAAAAGGAAGTGAACAGTTAGCAAAACAACTTGCTGGAAATGATGTTTTTGAAGGCTTTACCGCTACCGCACCTGGTTTTTATGGCCCACAAGGTAGAGTATTACGCTTAGCACTACAAGACCCCAAATTAAATAGTAAAATTGATAGTTTTAATTACAACGGACTAAAAGTTAGTAATTTAGAAATGGAAACTTCCGCTATTTATGGCTTATCATCCTTATTAGGGCATCAAGCCTTATCTATGAATGCTATTATTGCCAACAGAGCAAACGGAACCTTCAGTAAAGACCCTTATGCAGTTGTTGAACGCCTAATTACATACACCTTAAATAAACTTGTTTCTTAACCCATTACTATGAAAAACTTTAAAATTGGAGGCGTACCAGAACACTTTAATTTACCTTGGTACTTAACTTTAAGAGATAAGAGCTATCAAAAAGAAAACATTAACCTTCGCTGGCATGACTACTATGGCGGTACAGGGCAAATGTGCAATGCCCTCCGAGATAAAGAAATTGATATGGCAGTAATACTTACTGAAGGTATTATACGTGACATTATTAATGGGAACGAATGTAAAATTGTACAAATTTACACACAATCACCATTAATTTGGGGCATTCATGTCGCCGCAAACTCACCTTATAAAAAAGTAGCCGATTTAAAAGGTAAAAAAGCAGCCATTAGTCGTTTTGGATCTGGGTCACATTTAATGGCTTATGTAAATGCTGAAAATAATGGATGGGATACCAGCAAAGACTTAGATTTTGAAGTCATTAAAAACTTAGAAGGAGCCGTAATTGGATTGCCGAACGGAATAGGTGATTACTTCATGTGGGAAAAATTTACCACAAAACCGTATGTAGATAATGGCTCCTTTAGAGCACTCGATTACTGCCCCACTCCTTGGCCTTGTTTTGTGATTGCTGTGCGCAATGAGGTTCTTGAAAATGATCCTGAAGCCATACAAACTATTTTAGATATTATCAATACCACAACGGAAGAGTTTAAAATGATTCCATCCATAGATCAGATGATAGCCAACAGATACGACCAAAAAATTAAAGACGTACAAGAATGGCTTAGCTTAACCCAATGGAGTCAAGAAAATATTAACAAACAAACTATTGAAAAAATTCAGAATAAGCTCCTAGATTTAAATATTATTGATCATAAAGTAAAATATGAAAATTTAGTACATCATTTATAACACCCAGTCAATTTTAGTAAACCCGTTTGCTTTTAAAATAGCATTCGTTTTAGAAAAATGTTGATCCCCGAACCAATACCCTCTATTTGCACTTAATGGAGATGGATGCCCTGATTTTAAAACAAAATGTTTTTGGGTGTCAATTAGTTTTTCTTTTTTATGTGCATAACCTCCCCAAAGTAAAAAAACTACCTTTTTATTCTTTTCAGATATTTTTTGAATTACCGCATCCGTAAAAGCTTCCCATCCTTTTTTTTGGTGACTTCCAGCACTTTTTTCGGTAACCGTAAGCGTTGCATTTAACAATAAAACTCCTTGTTTTGCCCAATGGGTTAAATCGCCTGAAACAGGATACATACAGTTTAAATCTGCCGATAATTCTTTTAAAATATTTTTAAGAGATGGGGGATGCGCTACACCATCATGTACCGAAAAACACAATCCATTTGCTTGCCCCTTTCCGTGATACGGGTCTTGACCAATAATTACGACTTTCACATCCTCAAATGCACAGTTATTAAACGCCGCAAAAATTTCATTATACTTTGGATAACATGTATTTTCCTGATAGGCTTCAGTAACAAATTGATTAAGTTTATAAAAATAATCTTTACTAAACTCTTCTGCTAATACTGCTTTCCAATTTTCGGATATTGTTTCAATCATATTACAAATATATAAAGCCAACTATCATGGCTGGCTTTTTATCTATATTTTTTTTTAGCAATAGCTATTTACTATTGATTTTATTTGAATCTTTTCTATTTAAAAAAGGAATCGACAAATTCATATTTATTAAATACTTGCAAATCATCAATACCTTCTCCTACTCCAATATATTTTACAGGTATTTGAAATTGATCACTTATACCTATTACCACGCCACCTTTTGCTGTCCCATCTAATTTAGTAACCGCTAGCGCAGTAACTTCAGTTGCTTTGGTAAATTGTTTGGCTTGCTCAAATGCATTTTGCCCCGTACTACCATCTAAAACGAGTAATACATCATGTGGTGCATCACCGATTACTTTTTGCATGACACGTTTTATTTTTGTCAGCTCATTCATTAAGTTTATCTTATTGTGTAAACGACCTGCGGTATCAATAATAATAACATCAGCATTTTGTGCCAATCCAGACTCCAAAGTATCAAATGCCACAGAAGCAGGATCACTACCCATGTCTTGTTTTACAATAGGAACATCTACACGATCTGCCCAAACTTGTAATTGATCAATTGCAGCTGCTCTAAAGGTATCAGCCGCCCCTAAAACAACTTTCAATCCTTGTTTTTTAAATTGATGTGCTAATTTACCAATAGTTGTCGTTTTACCCGCTCCATTAACCCCAACTACCATAATTACATACGGCTTTGTGTTTTCAGGAATGGTGTATTCTGTTTCTTCTCCTGAATTGGTTTTAGATAATAAATCGGCTATCTCTTCACGTAAAATTTTATTCAATTCATCTGTACCTAAATACTTATCTTTAGCTACTCGTGCTTCAATTTTATCAATAATTTTCAAAGTAGTATCTACCCCAACATCACTAGAAACCAATACTTCTTCTAAGTTATCCAAAACATCATCATCTACTTTAGATTTACCTGCAACCGCTTTACTTAACTTTGAAAAGAAAGATGATTTTGTCTTCTCTAAACCTTTATCTAAGGTTTCTTTTTTTTCTTTCGAAAATATTTTTTTAAAAAAACTCATATTTTAACCAGAGGCAAACACCTCGTTGAATTTAATTTTCCGATTGTCACATCGGAAGTTTATTATTTGAAATACCATCTCATTCTTTTGGAACAAGTAATTTTAATACTTCAATACTTTTACAATGACAAATATACTACCAATTTTAAATATCGGTAAAAATGTCATATAAAAAAAGCTACTCTCTATAAATAGAAAGTAGCTCGATATCTTAAAAAGGTTACTAAAATTATTTTTTAGCCAACCAATCTTTCACCAATTCTGGAGCCATAATAGCTTCCACAAATGTGTATGCTCCTGATTTTGGAGATTTTACCATTTTCACTGCTTTAGACAATCTTTTAGATCCTGTCTGTAACGATGCTACTGCTTTCTTTGCCATAACGTACTATTATTTAATTTCTTTATGAACAGTCATTTTTTTCAAGATTGGATTAAATTTTTTAATCTCTAATCTCTCTGGAGTGTTCTTTTTGTTTTTTGTTGTAATATATCTTGACGTACCTGCTTTACCAGTGGCTTTATGCTCTGTACATTCTAATATTACCTGAACTCTGTTTCCTTTTTTTGCCATTTTTGTTGTCTTTTAAACGTTAAAACTATTTGTTTAAAAATCCTTTTTCTCTTGCAGTTTTCAATACAGCAGAAATTCCTTTCTTGTTGATTGTTTTCAATACTGCAGCAGAAACTTTTAATGTAATCCACTTATCTTCCTCTGGAATGTAGAAGCGTTTTTTCAATAAATTAACATTAAATTTACGCTTTGTTCTATTCAATGCGTGAGAAACGTTGTTTCCAACCATTGCTCTTTTTCCAGTAAGTTCACAAACTCTTGACATTTTTCTATTCTTTTGTTATTTCTAAACGAGGTGCAAATTTACAGCTTTTCATCAATTACGCAAAGAAAATAACTAAATTATTTAAAATATTTTCTTCAAATCAACAAAACCTACGTTTTAGTACTTGTTATCAGCAGCAAATATAGCTTTTTTAAGCATTTCCAACGCCTTATTTTTTGCTTTATTTTGTACTTTATATCTGTTTTTTCCAAAATTAAACATTTCAACAACGGTTTCTTGTGGTGTTGCAATGGCAATATACACCGTTCCTACCTCAGCAGCAGCAGCATCTCCTTTTGATGGTCCTGCATTACCCGTTACCGCAATAGCATAATCTGTCTGTAATACTTTTTGAACTCCCAAAACCATTTCTCTTGCTACTTCACTACTGACTACGGAATACTTCCGTATGGTTTCCTCCAACACTCCCAGCAACATTACTTTTGTTTGCGTTTGGTACGTTACCACCCCTCCTTTAAAAAAAGACGAAACCCCTGCATTTTTAGTAATACTAGACGCTATTAATCCTCCTGTACAACTTTCTGCCAATGCCAATGTTTGGTTTCTTGAATTCAACAAACCTGCTATTTCAGTTTCTAAAGAAGCACCTTCGAAGCCTAAAAATATTTCTGATAAATGTGGTAATATCTTTTCAATTTGATCATCAACTTGTTTTTCTACCTCAATTTTATTTACTCCAACCGCTGATAACCTTAATTTTACCATTCCTAAATTTGGCAAATAAGCTAAACGCACTTGTTCAGGTAGTGCTTCTTCCCAAAAGGCAATGCGTGCTGCTAACTCGCTTTCTGGTTCTCCTTGTGTTACAATGGTTTTGTGTACAATATAAGGTAACTTAAATTTTGTTGTTATTTTAGGGATTACAACAGCATTCATTATCGCCTTCATTTCATAAGGTACTCCTGGTAAGGCAATGAATATTTTGTTGTTTTGCTCCATCCACATACCGGGTGCTGTACCATTTTCATTATGCAAAACAACTGCTTTGGATGGTACTAAAGCTTGTTTTTTGTTTAAATCATTAAGAGGTTTGTTTACTATTTTTTGAAAAAGTTGTTCAATGTGACGTAAAACTGCTTTGTTTTCTATTAATGTATCCTTAAAATATTCGCAGAATGTATGTTTGGTAATATCATCTTTTGTTGGTCCTAAACCTCCAGTTACAATAATTAAATCAGCTCTAGATTCCGCTTCCTGAAAAGCATTTATAATATGTTGTTTATCATCTTGAATGGAAGATATTTGAACTACCGAAACTCCTATTTTATTCAATTCCGTTGCAATGAAAGCTGAGTTGGTATCGACAATTTGCCCTATTAAAATTTCATCTCCAATGGTTATAATTTCAGCGTTCATTATAAGTTAAAATCGGTTTTCATTTCTACAATTACAGTACTTATTTCTGATAGAAAGTGTTCAAAAACAGGGGTTACATCTGTATTTTGCTTAAATTTACCCCAATCCTGAAGTGTTATCAAATCATCATACACTGTCAATTCAAACTGCTTTAATGTGGGCTTTATTTTATGCGTATTTTGGTAAACTTGTTCATGATTATTTTGCTCCAACCCTTCGGAAATTAACTGTACTGCTTCTGGTATTTCTTCCAAAAAAGCAGCTATAATAACAGGTATAAAACTTTCATCTCCTCCTGCTATTTCCCGTATTTGATGTAATTTATAACTGTTTTCCATATTATTTTATTTTACTCGGATATCAAACATTTTTTCTCCAGCCAAAAAACCAACTAAACTATCATTAGCAACTATTTTTGCAACTCCAGCAGGAGTTCCTGTAAAAATAATATCTCCTATTTTTAAAGTGAAATATTGTGATGCATACGCTATCAACTCATCTATTTTCCAAAGCATGTTAGCTGTATTTCCTTTTTGTACCGTAATTTCATTTTTTTGCAGGCTAAAATCAATATTGTTAATATTATTAAATCTACTTTTATCTACCCACTTCCCTACTACTGCTGCGCCATCAAAAGCCTTTGCTTTTTCCCATGGCAACCCTTTTTCTTTGAGTTTTTGCTGTAAATCACGTGCTGTAAAATCAATACCCAAACTAATTTCTTGATAATATTTATGTGCAAATTTAGCATCTATATATTTCCCTAATCTATTTATTTTTACCAAAACTTCAACTTCATGCTGTACATTATCTGAAAAATCTGGAATAAAAAAAGGCTGTTTCTTTAATAGTACTGCTGTATCAGGTTTTAAAAATATTACTGGTTCCGCAGGTTTTTCATTTTTTAGTTCCGTTATGTGTTCGGTATAGTTTCTACCAATGCAAATTATTTTCATATTCCTCTCCTTACCCTCTCCTAAGAAAAGGGTAAATTTTATTTATTAAAATTTGTTGTTTAGTTGGCGTAACTTGATTCCTGTTAATACTTTTTTGGTGTATAGTGGGAAATCAGCATTTTGAATCCACCCAAAATAACCCGGTTCTTTTGCAATTACATCGGTTACTAACTTGCCTTTATGTTTCCCAAAACCAAATTCTTCCTCTCCTTTTTCATTATAGATGATAAACCCTGCAAAATCGGCTGTTTTACGGCGTGTAGTAAACTCACTTAATTTTTTAACATCGTTTTCTAAATCGGGATAACGCTCTAATTGTGCTAATAAAATTTCATATGTCGCCATGGTATCTGCTTCTGCTGAATGCGCATTTTCTAGACTTTTATTACAATAAAATTGGTAACCTGCACTTAGTGTGCGCTGTTCCTTCTTGAAAAAGATGGTTTGTATATCAACGGTTACATTGTTTTTTAAATCGAAATCAATTTCAGCACGCAATAACTCTTCTGCCAATAGCGGAATATCAAAACGATCAGAATTGAATCCTGCTAAATCAGCATCTTTTATAAAGTTATAAACTTCTGGAGCCAATTGCTTAAAAGTTGGGTGATTGGCTACTTTTTCATTGGTAATACCATGAATATCCGATGCTTCTTTAGGGATATTCATCTCTGGATTTACCAGTAATGTTTTTGATTCTTTATTACCGTTTGGATATACCTTTAAAATTGAAATCTCTACAATTCTATCTTTAGATACATTAATTCCTGTTGTTTCTAAATCGAAAAAACAAAGGGGTTTTGTTAGTTTTAATTCCATATTTTTTATTTAATCATGAGATGATAGCCTTTATATTATTTTCACACAGAAAGGCAACTTATTATTATTTAGCACCTCAAACCTTTAGATTGAGGAAATTTGCTTCACAAAGATACACAATACCTACCAAATAATTTCTGCTTGTATGGGATAGTGATCGGAGTATTTATAATTATAATTTCTAAATTTACGTGTTGCTAGTTTTTTATCCATCAAAACAAAATCGATTCGGAGTGGGAAAAATTTAAAATTAAAAGTTTCTCCAAAACCATGTCCTGCTAATTCAAAAGCGTCTTGATAGCCTATTTTTTTAAATTGCTTGTAAATGTACGAATAGGCGGTGTTATTAAAATCGCCCAAAATAATTTTTTCATACTTACATTTTTCTTGATGCAGCAACACTTTTTCTACTTGATTTTGCTGTAAAATAAAACGATTTCCAATGCGTTTTACCAACAGTTCTTTATCCGTATCTTTTAACTTTTTAACATCTGGATTAATGTGTAACGACTCAAAATGAACATTGTAAATACGCAATGTGTCTTTTCCTTTTACAACATCAATAAAAATAGCTTTATTATGTGAGTTTTTAAAAACAATTTCTCCTTTTTTAATTATTTCATGCTTAGAATAAATTGCTTGTCCGTATTTTATTTTTCCTTTTGATAACGATTGATATTGATATGGATATTGTTTCAGTTTTACATTTTTATGTGGATGAAATTCTTGAAAAGCAACAACATCTGGGTTTTCTTTTTTAATAAATTCCGAGACCTCTTTAGCTACATCAATATCTTTTATCCAACCATACAAATTAAATAAACGCACATTATAACTCATTACCGAAAGCGATTGCCTTGTATTTTCTATTTTTACAGGAGCTGAAAACTTATATAGCGTACTTACATTTTTATAACCAACTGCTAATACAATTAATGACAATAAGAGTTGTTTTTTTACTTTCAATATCCAATACAATAAAAAAATTGCATTTACAACCAGTAAAACAGGCACTGACAAGCTCAACACTGATAGCGCTGAAAATACTTTAGGCGCTATAAACGGCAATACATAAGACAAAAGTAGCACTACTGCAAAAACACTGTTAAGCAGGTAAATCATTTTATCTATGTAGTTTAGTTTTTTCATGTGCTACTGTTGGGAATTGAATGTCATTGACTACTTCGTTTTTATTTTAAAAAACGCACAACTATGCGATTTCTCCTATCGTTGAAATGATTACTCCAATCCCCCTATTTACTTTCCTGATTGAAACAAAAAAGCCTTTTCTTCTTTTGTTAAACTATCGTAACCACTTTTACTAATCTTATCTAAAATGGAATTTATTTGAGCTTGATGTGTTTTATTTTTTTGATATACCGTTTTATGTGTTGCGTTGCGTTCACGTCTGGTTTTATATACGGTTTTCATTTTAGGCTGTTTTGATTTTTGAAACCAACCTACACATGCATCCATTACTTTTTCAAAACCCTTTCCTATATCATTCCCTTTTACATATTGTTTTGCATACACATACCCCAATAAAGCACCACCTAAATGTGCTATATGACCACCAGTATTACTAGACAACAACATCAAAATATCAAAACCAACAAAAAAGACACCTACATGCCATAATTTTATTTTAAAAGACAATACACTTACTTCCTGATTAGGAAAACTTGCACAAAAAAATATCAAAATTGCAGAAACTGCTGCAGATGCACCTACCAAAAAAGATATCGCATTTACAAAAACAGGAAACAAACTATATACTAATAAATAACACAATCCACCCACAATTGCACCTAATAAATATACATTTAAAAACAATTTTGGATTAAATACCGGTAAAAACATTTTACCCACATAATACAACATCAACATGTTAAAAAACAAATGTGCAAAACTATGGTGTAAAAAAGCATAACTAAGTATAGACCACGGTTTAAAAAGAGTTTCCGAAAAGCTAGCATCAAGCGCAAACCACTCCGAAATACATTGTGTTTGAAATAAAAACGAAACTATCCCTACAACAATAAACACCACTACATTAATGGCGATTAATTTTTCTGCTAAATTGAAATTTTTATATTTCTCTTGTAGTTCTGTTATTTGCATTAGTCCCAACGATTTTTATCAAATTGTGTGCGTTTCCAATATAACATCATCAATAAACCCACTAAAGCACCACCAATATGTGCCCAATATGCGGTATTACCAGGACTAAATATTGAGACACCTGTTAACCCAGAAAAGACATCTAACCCAATTAATACTGGTATAAAATATTTTGCTTTTACGGGTACTGGAAAAAACAACAACATCAACTCTGCATTTGGAAATAGCATACCAAAACCTACTAATAACCCCATTATTGCTCCTGAAGCTCCCACCGCTGGAGAGTTGAATATTTGATATAATGACGTTAGCGACTCTGCCGAGACGAATTCTAAAATTGACGTATTGTATTTACCCGTTGTTAGTATTTGAATGATTTCTGGTTCTTGCATTCCTGAAGAAAGTAATAGATCAAAAGTGGGTTGAAACTGCAAATAATTTGCTAAGGTATAAATCAAACTTGCCCCAATACCTGCTGAAAAATAGAAGAACAAAAATTTATTTTTACCCCACATTTGTTCCAAAGGCGACCCAAACATCCAAAGTGCCAACATATTAAATAAAATATGATTTACATTGGCGTGCATAAACATAGTTGTTACAAATTGCCATGGTTTAAACAATGGATTTTTAATAAAAAATAAAGCTAAATACTGCTCTAAATCTATTCCTCTAGATTTTAATATAAACGTAGCACCAAAAAATAGTACGTTTATAATGATTAAATGTTTTACGGTTTCGGTTAATTTTGCCATTTTTATAATAATTTTTTATCGAAATCTGTTGTAGAATAGGTGATGAAAATTGGTTTATTTGTAGGTGAAACTGTTGGTTCCTTACATGCAAACAATCTGTTTACCATATTTTCTTGTTCTTGATTATTCATTTTTTTACCACTTTTTATTGCTAGTGACTTTGCTAATGATTTTGCCACCAAAGTAGCGTGTAAACTTTCGGTAGTGATGGTTTCTTGTGCTGCTGTAGCCAACAAATCTGTTATAATAATAGTGGCATTATCATTGGTTATACTTACGGGCACTCCACTAATTTCTACCGTTTCATCTGCTATTTTAGAAAATATAAAACCGGTACTTTCTAAAACCGATTGCACCTCTTTTAAAAATGATATTTCTGACGGAGTTACGTTTATTTTTTCTGGAAATAATAGCTGCTGACTTACTGCCTCATTAATGGTAATGTGTTGTAAAAACTCTTCAAACAAAATACGTTCATGTGCACGGTGTTGGTTAATTACCATCACTCCATTTTTAATTTTACTAATGATGTATTTATTTTGAATTTGAAGCGTTATTTGTTCTTGAGTAATGGCGTCATCTTCAAAAAAAGAACCTGTAGTTTCCTCCGATTCAAAAGACATGGTTACCTCATCTGTTGCTGGCATTGCCATTTTAGAGTCTAACCCTACATATAAAGCTTCCCAGTTTTCTGTAGTTTTTTTAGGATAACTTTTACTCACAAATCCTTTATTTTTTGAAGCACTCCTTACCTCATTAGCAAAGGGATTAAAACTTCTATCTACCTCTATTGTTGGTGCTGAAACATTTTTTTGATGATGTGCGTATGGCGTGTCCATACTTGCATCTCGCTGAAAATCTAATATGGGTGCAATTTGAAACTGCCCTAAACTGTGTTTTACAGCCGAACGAATAATGGCATATAAATCATGTTCATTATCAAATTTAATTTCCGTTTTAGTAGGATGTATATTAATATCTATCGTTTTCGGATCTACTTGTAATTTTAAAAAATACCCTGGATATGCTTTATCTTTTAACAAGCCTTCAAAAGCTGCGGTTACCGCATGATTTAAATAAGCGCTTTTAATAAAACGATCGTTTACAAAAAAGAATTGTTCTCCTCTGCTTCGCTTTGCAAATTCTGGCTTTAACACAAAACCTGTTATTTTCACTATTTCGGTATCTTCATTTACAGGTACTAATTTTTCATTGGCTTTTTTACCAAAAACAGCAACAATACGCTGTCTAAAATTACTACTTCGCAATTCATACACATCACTACCATTATGATACATGGAGAATGCAATATCAGGATGCACTAGTGCTACCCGTTGAAACTCGTCCATGATATGACGCATTTCTACTTGATCTGATTTTAAAAAATTACGGCGTGCGGGAATATTAAAAAATAAATTTTTAACCGCTATTGATGATCCTTTTGGAGTAACTACATTTTCTTGACTGGTAACCTGACTTCCTTCTATTTTAATAAGTGTTCCCAGCTCATCTTCATCTCGTTTAGTCTTAAGCTCTACGTGCGCAATGGCTGCAATTGATGCTAATGCCTCTCCTCGAAATCCTTTAGTATTAAGTTGAAACAAATCTTCTGCTGATGAAATTTTTGAAGTTGCATGACGTTCAAAGGACAGACGAGCATCGGTAACACTCATTCCTGTACCATTATCAATTACTTGCACTAAGGTTTTACCTGCTTCTTTTACTAGTAATTGAATGTGTGTAGCTTTTGCGTCTATCGCATTTTCTAACAATTCTTTTACCACAGATGCTGGACGTTGTACTACTTCACCCGCTGCAATTTGATTGGCAACATGATCGGGTAATAATTGTATGATATCTGACATTAAAACAATTTGATGTTATATTTTCCTAAAACTAAGTAAGCTATGATAGATAGTAAAACAATAATAATTAATATTCTAAAATTTGATTTTTTAGTTTCTGTAGTTTTATTTACTGCTTTCCAGTCATCTTTAAATGAAATTTTGCGTTGAAAATTACTGTTAGCCCCCCCCCTTTTTTTACCATGATGTTTTTCATGCAATGCCTGCAAACGCTCTTTACGCTCATTATAATAACGTGCTTGATACCCGTAGGTTTTATTTTTGGTTTGCTTAAATAATGTTGGTAAACGCATAAAATATTTTATTCTTTATAAAAAAAGTATCTTAATAATTAGTTTAACGAAGCAATATACTCGAAATTCAAAAATAATCATTTTAACTCAAAAAGCAATACATGTAACTGTTAATAGTTGTTAACAGTTACATGTATTACTTTTTTTGCGTTAGCACGTAAACGGATTGTCCTTTTTACACATCATATTGTGTTTAAAAAAGACAGCAATTGTAGTGCGTTAAAACGCCCATGTTAAATATTTTGCAATACCTAAACTACCATTTTATAATGACGCTACCCCATGTAAAACCACTACCAAAAGCTGCTAATACCACAGTATCATTTTCTTTAATTTCACCTTCTTCCCAAGCTTCAGTAAGAGCAATGATAATAGAAGCTGCTGTGGTGTTCCCATATTTTTGAATGTTATTAAACACTTGGTTGTCTGACAAATTAAACTTGCGCTGTATAAATTGTGCGATGCGCAAATTGGCTTGATGCGGTATTAATAAATTAATATCTTCTTTTTGTAAATTATTTTTTTCTAAGCCTTCATTAATTACTTCAGAAAAGCGAACCACTGCATTTTTAAATACAAATTGACCGTCCATATAAGGAAAATACCCTGCTTCATCTGGGTTATTATCGGCAATTATTTCGTTTACCCATCGGGTTCCCATTGCTGGTTCTTTTAAAATTAAAGCGTCAGCAAATTTTCCTTGTGCGTGTAGGTGCGTTGATAAAATTCCTTTACTATTATCTTCTTCACGCGTTAAAATTGCTGCTCCTGCTCCATCTCCAAAAATAACTGAAATCCCTCTTCCTCTTGTGGTTTTATCTAACGCTTTTGATTGTAATTCCGAACCAATTACCAAGATGTTTTTGTACATGCCTGTTTTTATAAATTGATCAGCTACTGAAAGGGCATACACAAACCCCGAACATTGATTACGAACATCTAATGCTCCTACTGTTTTAATATCTAGCGCATGTTGTACCTCAACACCTGGTCCTGGAAAATAATAATCGGGACTTAGTGTTGCAAATACTATAAAATCAATATCATCTTTATCAATACCTGCACGCTCTATGGCTATTTTTGCGGCTTTCACCCCCATTGTTGTGGTTGTATTACCATCACCTTCCTTTACCCATCTACGTTCTTTAATCCCGGTACGCTCAGTAATCCAAGCATCATTGGTGTCCATTACTTTAGATAAATCATGATTGGTTACCACATTTTCTGGCACGTATTTACCTAAACCTATTATTTTAGAATTGTACATATTTTATTTTTCAATATTAAGTAGTGCTAATTTACAAAAAAATAGAGAGATATTATACATTTTATTAGTCATAAAAAAAAACACCTAAAGCAAAATGCTTTAGGTGTTTTTTTTATTATTTATAACTATCTAACTACAATTAGAAAGTTTCTCTTCCTGAAAAATGAAAAGCACCTTCTTTAGCTGCGTTAGCATCACTATCAGAACCATGTACTGCATTTTCTCCTATTGAAGTTGCATACATTTTACGAATTGTTCCTTCTGCTGCTTCTGCTGGATTTGTAGCGCCTATTAAGGTTCTAAAATCTTCAACTGCATTTTCTTTTTCTAAAATTGCAGAAACAATTGGTCCACGAGTCATGAACTCAACTAACTCTCCAAAAAATGGGCGTTCACTGTGTTCTCCGTAAAAAATTTCTGCATCACGTTTTGATAACTGTGTCAATTTCATTGCTACAATTTTAAACCCTGCTGTGTTTATTTTTGCTAAAATAGCTCCGATGTGTCCGTTTTCAACAGCATCTGGCTTAATCATGGTAAATGTTCTATTTGTTGCCATCTGATTTTTTTATTAAATTTTGGGCAAAAGTAGTGCTTTTAACTACAATTGCAAGCTATTTGTTTATAAAATACAAAAAGAGCAGAAAACTGCTCTTTTTGTATTTACTTATTACCGCAAATCTTATCTTTTTGTTTGCACCAAACGCATTCCGTAAAACTCATAAGTATTACCCGGTAGCGTTGCTACTTTATTAGATATTCTTAAAAAAGATTGTTTACTGTCCCATGAACCTCCTTTTACAATACGTTTTTCTCCACGTCTTGGACCTCTTGCACTTGGATCACTTTCCATCCCTTTCTTAACGGCTTTAAAGTGTGTTTCTTTGTAAAAATCCCAACACCATTCCCAAACGTTCCCTGACATGTCATAAATCCCTAATTCATTTTTATACTTAGAACCGTAAGCATGTGGTCTCCCCTCACTATTTGAAACATACCAAGCAATCAATTCTAAATCTGTTGCCCCAGCATATTTATATCCTTTAGATTTTTTACCACCATGTGCTGCATATTCCCATTCTGCTTCTGTTGGTAACCTAAATCCGTTAGAATCAAAATCACACACATAACGAGGGCCTCTTTTTGAGTACGCTGGTGTTAACCCTTGTTTTCTACTCAACCAATTGCAATATTCTACTGCATCTTCCCAAGTAATATTTGTAATTGGAAAATCATTATTCCATCCCCATTTTTGCTTTGGAGGCATTTTTTCACCTGTTGCTTTCACATATTCTTTCCATTCCCAAACAGTAACCTCAAATTTACTCATGTAAAAATCAGACACAGTAATTTTTCTAGATGGTTTTTCATCTTTTTCTGCTTGTTGATCCTTTTTATTAGCACCAATCATAAAGTCTCCTCCTGACACCTTTACCATTTCTGGCCAAGAATTATCACTTACCTGTGCAAAAGAGCACGAGAACACAACTGCTAATACAATACTTAATACGTAATTATTTTTCATTATTTTATATTTTAATTATTTTTAAAATCGGGCGCAAAAATAGACTATCTTTTACACTTACTTGTTATTTTTTTACTTTTTCGACAAACAGCACAAATATCAGATAAACTTCACTTTGTAATCCCGGAAGGTATATTCACAAACTGTGCCAATAATTTATTTTGAATGCTTATATTCGCAATAATTATGAAAGAAAAGGATATTCAAAAAACAAAATCAGCAATACAAAATGCTGACAACATAGTAATTACCTGTCACAAAGGTCCTG
>JAJRPS010000003.1 GCA_024280635.1 Bacteroidota bacterium
TAACACGAGTTAGTAGTAGTAGTATTGCGCAAGATTTGGTGCAAGAAACTTTTTTTGCAGGATTAAAATCGGCAAAAAACTTTAAAGGAAAAGCGGCTGAACGCACTTGGTTGGTATCTATTTTAAAGCATAAAATTATTGACCATTATCGTAAAATTAATTCTAATAAAGGAAAAGCGGAAGTACGCATCAATTACAAAGATGATGAAAGTGGAGGCGATTGGTTAGAGGATCGCGTAGCAGACCCTTTTGACAAAACAGCAGAAGACGAACTAGAAAATCAAGAGTTAGGTTTGGCAATACACCACTGTTTATCAAAACTACCTATAAAACAAGCCGAAATTTTCAAACTCAAAACCATTGAAAATTATGATACAGAGGCCATTTGTAATGAATACAACATTACAGCGTCTAACCTATGGGTTATTATTCATAGAGCTCGAACAACATTGGCTACGTGTTTAAATAGAATTTGGTTTAAATAAATAAAATTTGGAAGCAAGAAAAAGTAAAATATTTATCAGTTGCCCAGAAGCAAAACAAATTTGTGATAAAACACAGTATTATGAAGCCTCTTGGTGGGATCATTTACGATTAGGTATTCGTTTATTATATTGTAATGTGACACAAGAGTATGTTGCGCAAAATAAAAAAATTACGAATTTGGTTTCACAAAAAGACGTTGTTTGCATGAACAAAAGCGTTAAAGAAAAACTAAAAGAAAAATTACAGAAAGAGCTACAGAACAATCCATAATCCTAACCATAAAATAGGAATTCCTTCTACAAAAAAGCTAGCATAATATTTTTGCTGACTTTTTTTTGACAATACCACAAATAACAAACTTACCAAAAAAATAAGTGGCAAAATTATTAAATTTTGCGGCACTATTGTGTCTTTAAAAAATTCTAGCAACAAAAATAACATCAAGAGTAATAAACCATATATTTTTGTATACTTAATTCCAAATTTTTGAGGTATTGTACCTAAAATAGTTTCATCTAAAGTTAAATCCCTAATCTCAAAAGGTAATGTTATTGCCGCTACAAACACAAAACGCTGCATACATTCCAAATAAAAATCAGGGTTAAAAACCAACTCGTTTTCTATAATAGGCAACACACTGGTAACAAATACCCAACTCAAAGCAATCGCATTTATCTTAGTGCCAGAAATATTTCGTAGCGTTTTATTTCCGAATGAAATGGTGTAAAAAATAACAATTAAAAATGGAACAATAACCATTACTTGTGTTTGTACTTTTAATTGAGAAAAATAAAAAATAACCAAACAAAAGGAGATTACATTCAAAAAATGAGTTTTAGAATATTGAAACTTAAAAAGATTTTTTTTTGGCCGATAATGTTTGATGAAATTATAACCAATAATTGTACTAAAGAAAACAAAAAATACTAAATCATTTTCTGCTTCAAACCCCAAGTTGTATGCCGTAATTTTTGTTAATGAGGCCACTGATAAAGCTACCCAAATACTGGAATAAATAATAAAATCAACAAATTTAAAAAACCATTTCATTTTGCAAAAATAAGGTTTTAAACCTACTCTATTCTTAAAACCATCATAACTGTTCATCATTTTTTTATTATCGTTAACAAATCTTTGAAAAAGTTATCAAATAAATCCGTATTTTTGTTATCATTTTTTTAAAACAACACAACAAAAGTAACGTAATGAACACAACCTCATTTCAACTCAGACACATCGGTTCAAATGCAAAAGAACAACAACAGTTGTTACAAACCATAGGAGCAGATACTATAGATCAATTAATTTCAGAAACCATTCCAGATGATATTCGCCTAAAAAACGAACTAAATTTGGGTCCAGCTTTAAGTGAATATGATTATTTAAATCACATTACCGCTTTGGCTGCAAAAAACAAAGTATTTAAATCCTACATTGGTTTGGGCTATCATGAAGCAATTGTACCTAGTGTCATTTTACGTAATGTTTTAGAAAACCCAGGTTGGTATACCGCTTACACACCATATCAAGCAGAAATTGCTCAAGGTAGGCTAGAAGCTTTGTTAAATTACCAAACCATGATTTGTGATTTAACAGGTATGGAGTTAGCTAACGCATCATTATTAGATGAAGGTACTGCCGCAGCAGAAGCAATGGGAATGTTATTTGCTTTACGTGACCGAAAACAGAAAAAAGCGAACGTATGCAAGTTTTTTGTTTCGCAAGAAATTTTACCACAAACACTATCCATATTACAAACAAGAGCTACTCCTATTGGAATAGAATTAATAGTTGGAAATCATGAAGAATTTGATTTTTCATCAGAATTTTTTCGTGCAATCGTTCAATATCCTGCAAAACACGGTCAAGTATATGACTACACAAACTTTATTGCAAAAGCACATGAAGCTGGTATAAAAGTTGCCGTTGCTGCCGATATTTTATCCTTAGTAAAGTTAAAAGCTCCTGCTGAATTTGGAGCAGATGTTGTAGTGGGTACCACACAGCGTTTCGGAATACCTCTAGGGTATGGAGGTCCTCATGCTGGGTATTTTGCAACTCAAGAAAAATACAAACGTAATATACCTGGTCGTATTATTGGAGTTACTAAAGATGTTGATGGCGGCACTGCATTACGTATGGCTTTGCAAACACGTGAACAGCATATTAAACGAGAAAAAGCAACTTCAAACATTTGTACTGCACAAGTTTTATTAGCAGTTATGGCAGGTATGTATGCCGTATATCACGGTAAAGATGGATTACAATTTATAGCAAACAATGTACATACTACAGCAGTAACTCTTTCCGATGCCTTAACAAAATTAGGCTTTGAACAAATCAACACTTCTTATTTTGATACACTTACCATTAAGGTAGAAGCTAAAAAATTACGTATAATTGCTGAAGAAAATGAAATCAATTTTAATTACATTGATGATAATACCATTTCAATATCTATAAATGAAACAACAGATTTAGCGGCTATAAACGCAATTATAAATTGTTTTACTACTGCTTTCTCTTTAAAAGAATATGTGGTAACAGCTTTTACTACTGCAGAAACAATTAGTGAAAATACAAAACGTAACACTTCATTTTTAGATAACAAAATATTTAACACGTATCAATCAGAAACAGAAATGATGCGTTATATTAAAAAATTAGAACGCAAAGATTTAGCATTAAATCATTCCATGATTTCATTAGGATCATGTACCATGAAATTAAATGCCGCTTCTGAGATGTTACCACTAAGCAATCCTAATTGGGGGAATATTCATCCATTTGTACCGTTAAATCAAGCGGAAGGATACCAAACCGTATTAAAAAACTTAGAAAATCAATTAAATATAATTACAGGTTTTACAGGTACATCACTACAACCTAATTCTGGTGCTCAAGGAGAATTTGCAGGATTAATGGTTATTAGAGCCTATCATTTATCAAGAGGAGATGCGCATCGTAACATTTGTTTAATTCCAGCATCAGCACACGGCACCAATCCTGCATCTGCTGTAATGGCAGGCATGCAAGTTATTGTAACCAAAACGGATGAAAAAGGAAATATTGATGTAGCTGATTTACGCGAAAAAGCCGAATTACATAAGGGAAATCTTGCTGCATTAATGGTTACTTACCCATCAACACATGGTGTTTATGAAAAAGCAATTCGTGAAATCACACAAATTATTCATGATAATGGCGGACAAGTATATATGGATGGCGCCAATATGAATGCACAAGTTGGTTTAACCAATCCTGCTACTATTGGAGCAGATGTTTGTCACTTAAACCTACACAAAACCTTTGCTATACCACATGGTGGTGGTGGACCAGGTGTGGGACCAATATGTGTAGCACCACAATTAGTACCATTTTTACCTAGTAACCCCGTTTTACCTACAGGTGGAGTAAAAGCAATTACCGCTATCTCATCAGCACCTTGGGGTTCTGCATTAGCGTGCTTAATTTCTTACGGGTACATTGCAATGTCTGGAGCAAACGGATTAACCAACTCCACTAAAAATGCCATTTTAAATGCAAATTATTTAAAAGAGCGCTTAAAAGGACATTACGAAACACTATATACTGGAGAAATGGGCAGAGCAGCGCATGAAATGATTGTAGAATGCCGTAATTTTAAAGAAAATGGTATTGAAGTAGTTGATATTGCAAAACGATTAATGGATTATGGTTTTCATGCGCCAACCGTATCGTTTCCTGTAGCAGGAACCTTAATGATTGAACCTACAGAAAGTGAAAATAAAGCCGAATTAGATCGTTTTTGTGATGCTATGATTGCTATTAGAAAAGAAATAGCATCTTGCACCAAAGAAGATACTAATAACATATTAAAAAATGCACCACATACACAAGAAATGGTAACTGCAAATGAATGGGACTTACCCTACTCTCGTCAAAAAGCAGCCTTTCCTTTACCATATATTGCTGATAATAAATTTTGGCCTGCTGTACGTAGGGTAGATGATGCATATGGTGACAGAAACTTAATTTGTAGCTGTAACCCTATTGAAGATTACATGTAATCTTATTATTAATACCAAAAAACAAAATGCCACTACAAATTGTAGTGGCATTTTGCTTGCAAATAGGTTAGCTACTAAACTTTCATTATATAAAAAGTGAATTTATGAAAACTAACCCTCTTTCCTAAAGTTTAGGATTTTTAAAAACACCAATAATCGAAATTCTAATATTTTTTACTCCTTATAAAACGGATGTAAGGTTTAATTATTTTTCTCTTGTAATTTCCTTATTATTATCAAGATAATATACATATATTTGTTACAAAACTTAGTAGAATGCACGAATTATCTATAGCTATGGGTATAATTAAAATAGCAGAAGAAGAAACTAAAAAAGCCAACAAAACAAAAGTTGAGTTAATAGAGTTAGAAATCGGTTCATTAGCTGGGGTTGAATTAGAATCATTAAATTATGTCTGGGCAACAGCCACTAAAGGCACTGTACTAGAAAAAGCAGAACTTGAAATAGATTATAAAATTGCTCAAGCTAGGTGTTTAGAATGTAAGACTCTCTATGAAATGGAAAAAGTCTATGATAGTTGCCCTAAGTGCAATAGTTTTTTTAAAGAAATTATACAAGGAAAAGAATTAAGAGTAAAATCATTAGAAGTTAATTAAAAAATATATAATATGTGTGGAGTATGCGGATGCGGTACAGATGGTATCGCAATAAATAAACCTAATCAAACAAGTAATCATGACCATGACCATAATCATCACACTCATGATCATCACACTCATGATCATCACACTCATGACAAGACTATTATTGATTTAGAAAGAGATATTTTAGGGCAAAATAATATTGAAGCTGCAAGAAATAGAGGTTATTTTGAAGCCAAAAATATTTTCACTTTAAATCTAGTAAGTTCTCCTGGTTCAGGAAAAACATCAATACTAGAAACTACACTAAAGGATTTAAAAAACGAAATCCCATTTTACGTAATTGAAGGTGACCAACAGACCCTTAATGACGCAGACAGAATAGATGCCTTAAATATACCTGTTGTACAGGTAAATACAGGGAAAGGTTGTCATTTAGAAAGCGACATGATTTACAATGCAGTAAAAGAATTAAAACCTAAAAATGATTCCATTTTAATGATAGAAAATGTAGGGAATTTAGTTTGTCCTTCAATGTTTGACTTAGGGGAACAAAAAAGAGTGGTTATTATTAGCATTACTGAAGGAGAAGATAAACCAATAAAATACCCCGACATGTTCCAAAGTGCTGATATTTGTATCATAAATAAAATGGATTTATTACCTCATTTAAACTTTGACTTAGAGGCTTTAAAAAATTATGCCTTACAAGTGAACCATCATTTACAATTTTTTGAAGTTTCTGCTACAACAGGACAGGGTATGGATGCTTGGTATAATTGGTTAAAAAAAGAATTAAAATCTAATAACTTAAAAAACGCCTAATTATGTGCTTATCAATACCTGGTAAATTAATCAAAATAGTTGCTGAACTTGACCCTACTTTTAGAATCGGAAAAGTAGATTTTGAAGGCATCCAAAAAGATGTTAACCTAGCAATGGTTCCTGAAGCAAAAATTGGAGATTATGTCCTAGTACACGTAGGAGCTGCTATTAGTGTTATAGATGAAGAAGAAGCAAAAATTACTTTTGACATCTTAATGCAGATGGGAGAAACAGATGATTTAAATCTTAGCAACTGGACAAAAGAAGTGCTTAACAAAGAAGACGAAAATAAAAATCTTGATAACAGTTCACCAATTACGAGACTAAAAGACTCTAAAAAAAATGATTTAAAAGAAAATGATAATGCAGCCTGGGATTAACAAATTCTAGGCAATTGCTCACCTACCTGCATGCTTACTACACGCCTACCGCCCATTGTATTTGTAATTACAACTTTTGAAGGGTGCTGATTTGTTATTTCCCCAATAATAGTTGCATGTTTACTATTCTCAAAAGTCCTCATTTTAGATTCAATTTCATTTGCTTTTTCCGCTGACACTATAGCTATATACACACCCTCATTAGCAGTATATAGAGGGTCTAGCCCTAATATCTCACAAGCGCTTTTTACTTGAGTATTAACCGGTATTTTACTGTCGTTTAAAAGAATTCCAGTATTTGTATCACGAGCTATTTCATTTAATGTAGATGACAGCCCTCCACGAGTAGGATCCCTAAACAAGTGAATATCCTCGCCAAATTCATCTAACAATGATATTATAGAATGATTTAAACAAGTAGTGTCACTTTCTATAGTTGTTTCAAATTCTAATCCTTGCCTTACTGACATTATTGCTATACCATGAGTAGCTATTTGATTGCTTACAATTACTTTATCTCCCACTTTAATATTACTAATGTCAATGTTAGCTTTCGGATGCACTTCCCCTAAACCTGTTGTATTAATGAATATTTTATCTCCTTTTCCCTTATCAACTACTTTCGTATCACCGGTAACTACAATAACACCTGCTTTATCACACGCATTTTTAATCCCTACAAGAATATCCCAAAATTCTGTCATTGGCAATCCTTCTTCAAGAATAAAACTTAAAGATATATATTTTGGAACAGCACCACACATCGCTACATCATTTACGGTTCCATTTACCGCTAACTCACCAATGTTTCCGCCAGGGAAAAATATAGGAGAAATAACAAAACTATCTGTAGAAAAAGCTATTTCACCATCTATTTTTAAATAAGCCCCATCATGTCGTTTATCTAATTTTTCATTTTTCAAAACATCAAAAACACCACTATCCAAAAGTTTATTTGTTAATAATCCTCCAGAACCATGTCCCATTGTTATAAATTCAAAATCAAATTTTGGCATAGGGCAAGACAAAGTCATTTTCATAATTTTCATATTGTATCTTTAACAAAAATACAGATATAAATTATATAAATACTATATTGCAATCTATAATATACATTTTATGCCAGTATTTAAATTACAAAATCATATAATAGCTTTTCCTCCTGCTAACTTTGCTGATAACGACGGTTTTTTAGCGGAAGGTGGTGAAATTACCGCTCATTGGTTATTAGAAGGATATAAAAGTGGGTTTTTTCTTTGGACTAACCCAATGAGATATCCTAAATGGTGGACACCAGACCCTAGAATAGTCATGTTTCCTAATGACATATCTATCCCCGAATATGTTGAAGACGGGATAAAAAAAGCGAACTTTAAAGTTTCATTTAATCAAGATTTGGAAGGAGTGATGAAATTAATTCAGTCTGTTGAAAATCAAGGTGAAATGAATAACGGATGGCTAACAGGAAAGCTTGTTAAAGCTTATACTGAAATTAAAGAAAGAGGGCTTGCATTTTCTGTAGAAGTTTATCAAAATGAAAAACTAGTAGGTGGAGCATTTGGAGCTTGTAATGGAAAGATATATTTTGGCGAATATATAAATGAAACTGTAGCGTTTGCGAAAGAATTCGCATTAATAGAATTGGCTAAAAAAGCACAAGAATTAGATTTAGCACTATTAGATTTACAAAAAGAAACAAACGAAACGATTGATGTAGGCTTAAGTGAAATATCAAGAAGCGAATACATAAGAATCTTAAAACAATAAAAAAATGATCAAAATAGATAATACAATAAATACTGCAAATATTTTAGTTGAAAGTAAAAAGTATAACCAAGCTATTGAATTATATAAAGAAGCTGTAAAAGATTCTGAAAGGGACGAACAAAAAATTGACCTTTACAATACCATAGGAAGGCTATATTTAAATCTAAAAGACATTAATAATGCTATAACCTATTTTGAACTATCATTAGCTACTCATAACGCGTTGAAAAAAGATAAAGCGAATACAATTATTATAAACAAAGCCACTGTGCTAAATAACCTTGGTGTTTTAGTTGTAAAAAATAACCCTAAAAAAGCAATGGTTTTTCATAAAGAAGCATTAGCTATTTTTGAAAATGTCTCACCAGAAGAAATTGATCTTTACAACATCCATATTGCCAACACACATTACTCTTATGCAGATGCTGCTTTTGCAAAAGGTGATTATTATATGGCCAAAAAGCAATACAAAGCTGCTATTGAAAAATATACCGAAATAGGAATATCTATTGCTACAGAACCATTTATTGCAAATGCACATTACAATTTAGGTAATGTTTATACTGACGAAAATGCAGTCTATGACGCTAGAAGTAATTACTTAAGAGCTTTAAAAATATTTAGAAAATTATCTGAAGGTAATCCTAGCGCTTTTAACTCTTTAGTTGCTGCAACATATAATAACCTAGCTGTAACTGCTAAAACCATGTATCAATACGGTGATGCCATAACATATTATGAAAACTCATTAAAAGTATATGAGCAATTAATAGCCGAAAATAGAGATGCTTATTTACCTTTTTATGCTGCAACACTTAACAGTACTGCTATAATCTACTCTGAACAACATGAAGTGAAAGATGATTATGATAGTTTCGGTTTAACTGGATTTTCTGGGTTTGGTACACTCTCTACTGACAATTCAATTGGATCTATTGAAAAAAAGGCTCAATTAGAAGATTACCGAAAAAGTAAAGCATTAGAGTATTATACTCAAGCAATAAAAATATACAATGAACTAGCAGTTAATCAACCTGAGCTTTATACTCATTACTTAGCAACATCTCTTCACAATTTAGGTGTACTATATGACAGTAAAGGAGACTTTAAGTTAGCTGAAGAAAACTTTGAAAAAGCGTTAAAAATAAGAAGAAATTTAGCCGAACAGCAACCCGAATCTTTTAATTTAGATGTGTGTGTTACACTATTTAATATTGTAACAATGTACCAAAATTTATTAGAGCAAACAGTAAATCTAGATTTTAAAGTAGAGTCTTTAAAAATATTAGCTGAAATTAAGACCAGAATGAAAGGCTATGAAGATGATAAAAGACCTGTTGTACAAAGCATGTTTAGTGATTACAAATATTTTTTAGACTATTTTAATACCATTAACCTAGAATACTTAGATGTATTTGATGCCATTGTTAAAGAAAATGCCGTTTTAGAAAAAATCAACGAAACTTTTGACCCAAAAGAGAAGCTGAAAATGCAAAAACATGTAGTAAACTTGTATTACTTATTGAAAGAAAAATACCCAAACAACCCAAGGTTAAAAGAAGTACTCTTAAATGCTTACGTAAAATATTCATGGTTTGCTTTGCGGTCAAATGAATTACCACTAGCTGAATTATCTATAAAAAGTGGTTATAAAATAAATAACGATAACCTAAATTTAAAAGCAAATGAAGCACATTTGTTTTTATTAAAAAAAGATGTTAAAAAAGCTATTAATATTTACAAGTCTTTATATGGAAAAGTAAACGAAGAAAATAAATCATTTTCAAATGTTATTGCCGAAGACTTAAGTACCCTAGAAAGAGATGGTTTACTTACTAAAGAACTAATATCTACCCTTATATAAAATACTATAATGCATTTTAACCACTTATCTTACAGCCTTATTTGTAATTCTTGTAATACTAAAACAAAAGGAGAAACCACTATTTTTACTGAAGACTCTCCAAAGAAATACATTCCTGAAAAACTAGGTAAAGAAATAGGTGGGTTTTCTAATTTAATTTGTGAATCTTGCAAAGCCATTGGAGAATTTAGGATTCATTCAACGAGTTTAAATGGAAGTGGAAAAATTTTAAAAAAGTTTGAATTGACTGTTCATAAAAATGAAGGAAAGCTTAAAAGCTCTACAAAATTTTCTGACTTTTCAGATCAGCAACTTGATGAAATCTACATCAAACTGAGAGCACGAATTGAAGAACTAAAAGGGCAATATATCCCTATAAAAAACAATGGATATGCCCATTTTTTAGTGGAAATTATTGATTTAAAACCCTACATAAGAGTTACAAATTACGAAACAGAAGGAATTTCTACTGAAGAGTTAATTGACACTATTAATAGCCTTACAGGAAAAGAAAACATAAAAGGTATTTCGGGTAAATTAAATAAAAAATTAGAAGACGCCTTTGAAGATTTAAAAGCTAATCAAAACGACCCTTTAGTTATAACTCATTTACAAAGTAAAGACAAACTAACCAATTTTTATATCATAGCTAAATTACCAGATGCTGAAATTTATTATGGAATTTTAACCAATGAATATACACAACAAAAAATAATTGAAGGCATCCCTCTTGTTAATTTTGAACCTTTAGATTTAATAGAAGTACCCATGACGCCATTTAAAGCCGTTCCGTTTATTATTGAAGATAAAAAAAGAGTTTAAGCCATGGCTATTTTTAAAAATAAAATACTTCATGACCTAGTTTGTCAAAACTGCAATAACCTCCAATTAAATGGAATTAGCAGCATTAATACTAATCAATCAATAGAAATATTATCTCATCAAAAACTTGTTGAAATTTTAAACAATTTTGAACAAAAAAAATGTACCAATTGTAACACTAAGGGTAAGTGGATTGTTTCTAAAATATTTATTGTTGAATCATTAAAAGAATAATCTTTAACCTTAATATTTAATATTTTCCCACTTCCTTTTTCTATAAATTTCCCTTCTGTTTTGGTACAAATTTTGCACTGTTTCAGAGGTAGAATCTTCAATTTTATGTACAAAACAAAACCGCTTATAATTATAGTTTAAATCGTTTTCAAAAAAGTTTTTGTGCATTTTTTCAAGTTCTTCTTTTCTATATTGCTCTAGAGGCTTATTACGTTCGTCTTTTTTTCGTTGAAATTTTTTTTCTCTAATTAGTTTATCAAAATAATCAAGTTCAATTATTTTTTTTGCTTGATCTTTTACATATTTAACAAATTCATTGTTATTTCCCCCAAAATATCCATCAATTAGTCCAATTTCATTAGCAACAGCTACCCCCCATGGCAAACAATCTTCTGTAAATCGTTCTGCTTTTTTAAAACCAATTCTTTTGGGTAATAAATAAGTCCAGTATTCTGAACCATAAAGCCCCATGTTTTTAGTGTGAGGGTTTAAAACAATTCCATCTCTACATAAAACTTTATCGGCAGCTAAAGCTAAAGATACGCCTCCTGCTCCCGCATTACCTTGTAATGCTGAAATTATATAATGTTCTGTTGACGAAATCAGTTCTAAAATCAAATTATCAATGGCATTTATATTGTCCCAAGATTCTACTGCTGGTTTATTAGAGTTTTCAATAATATTTAAATGAATTCCGTTTGACCAAACATCACTACCTCCCATTAAAACAATTAGCCTTACTCTTAATTTGGCTTCAATTATAGTTTCCCTCAACCTATTGCATTGATTTGTATTCATCGCACCGTTATAAAAATCAAAATAAATATATCCAATTTCATTTTCTTCAACAAATCGTATTTCTTGCCAAGTATTGGTATTAAAAACATCAAATGGGGATAACGGTTCTTCTTTTAGTTCCAAATCTTTTCCTTCTAAAGCTATTGTTGCAGGTACTTTTATAAATCCTTTTTCGTTCTTCTTTAAATGCGTCAACCATATCGCATCATCTTTAGTTGCAATACAAATAGCGTTATTCCTTTGAGCCAAAATATCTCCAGGATTTCCTTTTAAATTATCTTCTAAATGTACGCCATAACAAAAATATTCTTCATCAAATAAAGAAATCAATACCCCTGGAGAACTGTCTGCTGCCTTTATTTTCCTTATAATTGAATGTGTGTCATCACTCCATGAAAAGCAAAAATCACTTTGTGTAGTTTTATTATTCCATTTTCCTTTAATATCAGAACAAGAGTAGTCTAGTTTTTGAGCTTTAAAATTTGGATTATTAAAATTATCAATAGCTTGTAAAACACCTTTAGATGCAGCTTGTGTAACCTCATTTCTATATAATTCTCCTTTACTAACATCTCTTAGCTTAAATGAATTATAACTCCAAATATCTCCTGCATCCATTTTTTCTACTGCTTGCAGAATAGTAACCCCCCATTCTTTTTCTTGTCTCAATATAGCCCAATCCAATGAAGAAGCCCCTCTATCTCCTTTATACCAGGATGAACAATTAAACAAATGTATTTTGTGTAAATTTCCTCAGGAATTTTTGAAATCAAAAAAGGGGAAATTATGATGTCAGGGTTATAACTATCAGTTTCAGAAATTAATTGCTTTTCTGATTTCGGAATAACAACATTTACTTCATGATTTAGTCTATCTAACTCTATCCAAAGCCTTTGAGCCATCCCGTTGAATGCTGTAGTTATGAATTGAATTCTCATTTATTCTATCTCCTCTATCATGTCTGCAAAATGGTAATATGCTGCACAGGCTCCTTCTGAACTTACCATTGGAGCTCCTATTGGAAATTGCGGAGTACAAGTTTTTCCAAATTCAGGACATTGATTAGGTCTGATTATACCTTTCATAATATCCCCTGCTAAACAAGCTTGATTTTCTTCTGCTTCTTCAATATTCACATCAAATTTTAACATCGCATCAAATGCAGCATAGTTTTCTTTTAATTGATATCCACTCATTGGAATGTTTTCCATACCACGCCAAACCCTGTCTGTAATTTCAAATACCTTAGCAATAACATCTTGGGCTGTTTCATTACCCTCTTCTGTAACTATTCTTGAGTATTGGTTTTCCACTTCAAACCTACCTTCTTCTAATTGTTTTACAGTCATTAAAATGCCTTGTAATATATCTAACGGCTCAAATCCTGTTACAACAATAGGTACTTCAAATTTTTCTACTAAAGGATAGTATTCCCAATATCCCATAATAGCACATACATGACCAGCAGCCAAAAACCCGTCAATATTACTATCAACATCCTCCATTACATTTTCAATTGCTGGAGGGACTAATACATGAGATGTTAAAATTGAGTAATTTTTTAATCCTAATTTTTCGGCATGTATAACAGATAATGCATTTGCAGGTGCTGTAGTTTCAAAACCAACTGCAAAAAAAACGACTTCTTTATCAAGATTTTCTTTAGCTATATTAACAGCCTCTAATGGAGAGTATAAAATTCTAATATCTGCCCCTTGTGCTTTCGCTTCTAAAATACTTTTACTGGATCCTGGTACTCTAATCATATCTCCAAAACTACACAGGATAACATTTTTTTCTTCTGCTAAGTATATTGCTTTGTCAATAAGATGCAAAGGGGTAACACAAACTGGACATCCCGGACCGTGAACCATGGTAATTTCTTTTGGAAGAACACTTAAAATTCCATTTTTCACCAATGAATGTGTCTGCCCTCCACAAACCTCCATTATTTTCCATGGTTTGGTAACCGTTTTTTTTATTTCCTCTAAAACTTTTAACGCTAACTCAGGATCTCTATATTCAGTTAAATATTTCATTTTATTAAATCAAAGTTAATTATAAATACAAATATAGGATTATTATCGCCTAAAAATATTGAGTTTATCAAGATTAAAATAACAACGCTTTATTTATTTCTATTTAAGTACGATTTTATTTTATTTAAAAATAAAATTCCAAAAACCCCTCCTATTGCAGAAATTAGCAAATTTAGTATCAATAGATAAACAATAATTTTATTTTCATTTACAATCTCAAATGGAGAAAGCCCTAATCTATTAAAAATTTTAATAAAAAAGACACTTCCAAAAACTCCCACAAGCACATTTCCTTTAAAACCAAAAGAATACTTGCTATATACCTTTGTAAAAATCAATGTACCTATTATACCGAGTATAATACTTAATAAAGAGAGTAATGTTTCTGTCATTATTTCATTTAATGTCCATAATTCATTTCATCAATTTTACCCCCTAACAGCCTTTTTTGAACTATTAAATATATAAATAATAAAATAAAACCTACTACTCCCCAATAAGCAGCTACACTTAATCCATAATTTGTACTTGCAGTATTATATATGGTTAATGATTCGTTTATAGTATTTGTAGACGGTAATACAACAGGAAACATAGATGCTAATGTTGATGTTATAGCACCTAATATCATTAAAGAGGATAGTATAAAGCTGTACATATCATTTTTATACTTTCTAATAAAAAACAGTCCAAATAGGCTTCCAAAATATAGTGTTGGAAAAATAAAAAACAGAGGATTTTCTATGAAATTTTTAAATGGTGTTGGATTAATTAAATGCCATATTGCTAATGAAAATATTGTTAAAACTACTTGAGCAATTGCTAAATTAAAGATTACTTTTTTTAATTTATTATTAATAGACGAGTTTGTTTTTAAAATAACCCAATTGGCTCCGTGAATTGAAAGCGTTACTACAGATATAATTCCAATTGTTAAAGTGAACCAATCAATAACACCTACATCTACTTGTGTAGGGCTAAAGCTACTATTCCATAAAGGTAAAAAGAAATAATATTTTTCATATAATGAAACTCCATTTTCTACCCCTCCTAAATTCACTCCTCTTGCTACATTACCTAATGCTACTCCAAAAAACAATGCTAACAACAAACTAGAAACTCCAAAAGCTTTATCCCAAATATCTTTCCACATTTGGTATTTAAATTGACCTCTAAACTCCAAGCCTATTGCCCTAAAAACAATAAACCATAAAATCATAATTAAGGGCAAATAAAACCCACTAAATGCAGATGCATATAATAATGGAAATGCCATAAAAATCATACCACCACCGGCTACCAACCAAACTTCATTTGAATCCCAAAATAACCCTGCAGCTTTAGCAATGACTTCTTTATCTTTTTCTTTTTTAGCAAAAAATAAATGTATAATACCTGTACCAAAATCATATCCGTCCAAAACAAAAAAGACCCCTAGAACGATTACTACTAATATAAACCAAAAAACTTCCATAATAACTTAATTTTTAACTATTTAATGAGATGATTGCGATGATTGAAGTGCTGGACCTTCATTAATAGTTTTACCAACCAACACTAAAAATAGTAACCCTAAAAGCATATAAAGAGCTACAAACCCTAATAAGGTAAATAATGTATTTCCTGATGATACTGTTGGAGATAAACCTTCTTTTGTACGCAATAAACCATAAACAAGAAAAGGTTGCCTACCTAGCTCAGCCGTATACCATCCCGTAATATTAGCTATGTAAGGAAAGGGTACTAAAAACATAATTGTCCATAATAAAGATTTAACTTTATGTAATTTATTTTTCCATAGAAAAAAACCTGCTAAAGCCATAATTGCTATAAAAATAGTACCTAAACCTACCATAATATGGTATGCATAATATAACGCAGGTATATTATCTGGAAGATCTTCTTTTTTAAATTGATCCATTCCTCGTATTTGCTTGTCCCAGTCTTGGTAAGTTAAAAAACTTAATATATTGGGTACGGCTATTTTATTATCTAATTTTTTATCAAGCATATTGGGCTGACCTATTAATATAATTTCTGCCCCATCATGCTCTGTTTCAAAAATACCTTCCATTGCCGCAAAAGTAGCTGGCTGAAACTTTGCTACATTTTTTGCATTCCAATCACCTGTAGGCATTGCTACTAAAAAACTAGATATTAAACCAAATACAACTCCTGTTTTTAAAAATAATTTACCATATTCAACATTTTTATTTCTTAAAACATAAAACGCTCCAATTGATGAAACTACGAATGATGATGTAACTAGAGATGCCATTTGATTGTGTAAAAACGCAGGTATTGTCCATGGGTTTTGAAAAACTAGAGCGCTAAAACTAGTAAGATTAAAAACTCCATTTTCAAGTAATTCGTACCCTACAGGATTTTGCATCCAAGCATTTGTTGCTAATATTAAATAACCACTTGCCCAAGACCCCAAAAACACTAAAAAAGCCATTAAAAAGTGCATTTTTTTACTCATTAACTTTTCGCCAAAAATAAATAATACTAAAAAAGAGGATTCTAAAAAGAAAGAAAACATTCCTTCCATAGCAAGTGTTTGCCCAATAACATTACCTGTTAGCCTTGAAAATTCTGACCAATTGGTCCCAAACTGAAACTCCATAGGAATTCCTGTCACAACTCCCATTGTAAAATTAATTGCAAATATTTTCATGAAAAAATGAGCAGCTGTATTATATTTTTCATCTTTATCTTTTCCAAAAACATATTTACCTTTTAGATAAACAATAATTAAGGCTAACCCCATTGTTAATTGAGGAAATATATAATGAAACGTAATTGTGAATGCAAATTGCAATCTGTCATAAAATAGCATGTCTTCCATAGTATGTTTTTTTTTGCGAAGATATAAAGTTGGTATAATTAAACATGTAACAATTGTTACGTATTTAACTCAGCATATCGTTTTCCAAATTGTTCAATTTTTAAAGGAGTATATTTTTTTAATATTGACTGTAAAATTAAGACAGGAGAATCTTCACTAATTTTTATCATTTTGTTAAATTCATTTGAAATGTCCCAAAACTCATCATCAGTCAAATCAATAGAGTCAGGGACTGCATCTATTTCTCTCTCCATCATTACAAAACCCAAATTTGGAGTTATTACAGTTTCGTATTCTAATGTTTTTTTAGGCTTATCATCAATAACAACTTCTTTTTTTGTTTGATTTTTAGCAACGCCCTCTGCTCTTTTATCTAAAAACTTCTTTAAACTACTCATTTTTTTTAGTCTTTATTATGAAGGTAATACATTAATTGCCCAAATGAAATATTTTCATCATTTGGAGATAATTGTTTATGAAACAATAGTACAAATTTAGATGACATAAATGACAATATCAATTCTTTTAACCATTGATTTTGAAATACACCACCGCTAAAAGCTATTTTATTGCATCCTGTTTCTTTCTGATGTTTTAATGCTATATTATTAATATAATGAGCAAGTGTTATATGAAATTTAGCAGCTATAAAATCGGGTTGATATTCCTTTTCCAAGTCCATCATTACCCCTTCAATAATTAATTGATTAATGTCTTTTGGTATTTTTTCTCCTATAATATAAGAATAATATTTTGTGAAATTATTAGCTCTAAAGTATCGGTATGCTGCGTTTTCCAGTTTTAAAGCTGCCTCTCCCTCATAAGTTTGCTTATCTATATTTAATACAATAGAAGCTACAGCATCAAAAAGTCTTCCTACACTTGTTGATTTTAATGTTGATGTTGTTATTAACTTTTGAAAGATATTCCATTCGGTTTTTGAAAATTTATTTTCTATTCTACCTTTTATATCTAGATTAGCACATAAAACCAATGCAGAAATTCTTGGCTCTTTTGGTAATTTATCTCCTAATATAAAAGGAAACTCATTTATATGATTAACCCTTGTTGTTTTTCCGTTATTATAATTGAAAAATTCTCCTCCCCAAATATTCCCATCATCTCCTAGTCCAGTACCATCCCATATTACTCCCAATACATCCTCTTTAGTTCTTAACAAATCATTTTCTGCCAATACAGCAAATAAATGTGCTTTATGGTGTTGAACTTTATATAACTCAACACCAAGACTGTTAGCTAAGTCGTTTCCTAATTCAGAAGTAAAATAGTTTTGATGTTTGTCTATTAAAATAATTTTAGTGTCAAATTTCAAGATTTGTTTATACTGTTTTAAGTTTTGCTTGAACAATTCTTGTGTATCAAAACTATCGGTATTTCCAATATACTGACTAACATGTATTTTTTGATTATTTAAAATTGTAAATGTGCTTTTTAACATCGCACCTAAAGCTAAAATTGGTTTATTAGGCAACCTTAAATTTTCTTGAATAAATGAAGGTGCTAATCCTCTTGACCTCCTTATAATTGTTTTGTAAGATTTAATTGAACTTAATTTTACAACACTATCATCTTGAGGTATTTTTATTTCACGATTGTTTGATAGGACAATATCAGACAACTCTACTAGGCTTTTTAATGATTTCTTTTCATCAAATAAAATAGGTGCTCCAGAAACATTAGCGCTTGTATATATAATTGGTTTCTTAAATTTATCTAATAAAATTTTAAATAGTGCAGAATTAGGAAGTACAACTCCTATGGAATTTAATCCTGGAGCAATCTCATTTGTAGACAATTTTGTCCACCTATCCATTTCTTTTTTTAAGGTAAACAATATAATTGGAGCGTATAATTCTTCTATTTCAAGTTTTTCTCCTATTCCCATTTCTACATCTTCTGCTAATTCATAAACATCATGATACATTAATGCAAATGGCTTACTAGGACGTCGCTTTAACTTACGTAGCCTTTCTATCGCTTTAGGGTTATTAGCATCACAAGTTAACACAAAACCTCCAGTTCCTTTAATAGCTATTATTTTACCTTCTGTCCATTTTTGAACAATATAATCTAAATCTAAAAAATTATTAACCCATTCATTATTTTCAAAAAGCGATAATTCTATACGACAAGCTGGACATGAATTGGTTTGAGAATGAAAACGGCGATTTTTTGGATTTTTATACTCATTTTCACAATTAACACACATTTTATAGCTTATCATTGAGGTTGTTTTCCTATCATATGGCAAATCATTTATAATGGAAAGTCTTGGTCCACAATTAACACAGGTGGTAAACGGGTATTGGAATCTTCTGTTTTCTAACGCATCTATTTCTTTTATGCAATTATTACAAATTCCATAGTCTGGAGTTAAAAACAAGTTGGAATTTTGTGTATTGGAATTGTCATTAATTTGGAATGAATTAAATGATAAACAATCAACCTTTTCATAAACACATGATGTAATAATTGCATTTTGGGGTTTCTTCTTTATTAATTGTTCAATTAATTTATCAACATCTGTAGCATTACAATTTAAATAAATAACAACTCCTTCATTTGTGTTATTAACTGAACCTAACAAAGATTCTGCTGAAAAAAAATTGTATACAAAGGGTCTAAAGCCAACACCCTGCACAATTCCATTAATTCTAATTTTATAAGTATCCACGTATTTTTATTCTCCTTTATTATGTATTTCTCTACACAGCTTTAAAATTGCATCAATAGCTTTTGGAACAGAAGCTTCCACTTTTTCAGTCATACCAACAACCATTGGTTGAATGCCATTTACAGATATTGTTATAAGGTGAAGCTCTGGTAGTTTATCTAGTATATACAAAGCTTCAACCATATCTTTTAATCCAACATCATGTACGCTCAATGACTTGGGAAAATCGGAAGCAAATTTTGGATACCTAACTACAATTGTTCCCGGTTCTAAATCATCCATAGTTGCATCTAAAAAAACAACCTTTCCATACTCATCAAATACATTCATTAAAAAGAAACCTCCTGTACCTCCATCTAATACCTCTACATATTCTGGAAGCTCCATTCCTTCCATTTCATGTATTATATGAACTCCTACTCCTTCATCTCCCATTAAGTAGTTTCCGATGCCTAATACTAGTATTTTATCTTTTTTATTTTCAAAAAAAATATTTGTTAAGTTTGCTGTTATAGAAGATATCTCTTTTTTTGCCATTTTATCTTTTTTATTAAAAAAAAAGGTATTTTTACCACTAAGTAAAAATACCTTTTCAAAAATAATTTCTACTAATTATTCTTTATTTTTAAATTTATTATTTTCATCGTAATTCAGGTCAGAATCTTCATCACTCTCTTTTGAAAAATCAATACCTGTTTTCTTAACTCTTTCTGTTCTTACAAATTTAAATCCACTTATCATTGCAGATACTTCTCCCCTTGCATGTAACCATCCATGAAAAAGAACTAAATAAATATGTATTATAATAAATAATATAATTAACCACATTGAAATTCTGTGAATTTGTCTTGCAACAAAGTCACCCCCTAAAAGATCAGGAACCCAAGAAAATAGTTTTGGAAGCCACCAACTAGATAAATCTGAATACAAACCAAATCCTGTAAAAACAAGAGCTAACCCTACAAAAAACATTATTACGTAAGCAGATGTTGCCATATAATTATGCCCTATACTAATGTCGGATAAATTATGTTTTTTCTCTTTCATTAATAATACATCGTACTTTATAACATGCCAAATGTTACCTATTGCTTTTTTATTAATGGTAAAATCTCTATTAAATGGCAAGAATGCTGTCCAATGCGCATATTCGTTTCCTACAAATGCCCAGTAAAAACGCAATATCATTACTCCAAAAAATACATAAGCTGCAATAAAATGAATCACTTTTACTTTTGCAAATAAGAATGTATTCCACGCTTCTGATTGCGACATAAGTGCTGGAGGATCTCCTATTATAAATCCTGTTACACTTAACACTAATATAGCAACTACATTAGCCCAATGAAATATACGTACAGGTAATTGCCAAACATATACTCTTTTATATGACTTTGTAGGTATTTTAGTAATTTCTTTTTTATTTGTATCCATATTTATTGAAAATAATGATTAGAAATTAATTATACTGAACAAACTGATATTCCATCAACGCCTACAATATGTTTTCCATGTTCATCATATAAATGAACAGAACAAGCAATACAAGGGTCAAATGAATGAATTGTTCTTAAAATTTCCAAAGGCAAGTTATCATCTGCAACGGGAGTACCTAATAAGGTAGATTCATACGCAGAACGCTGTCCTTTTGGATCTCTAGGAGATGCATTCCAAGTAGAAGGAACTACTTGTTGATAATTATCTGTTTTACCATCTTTAATTTTAATCCAATGACTTAAAGCACCACGAGGAGCTTCTCCAAACCCAACACCTTTACATTCTTTTGGCCAAGTTTCTGGTTCCCATTTATCATGGTTTGCCATACGATCATCACCATTTTTAATGTTGGTCATTAATTGTTTAAAATCATCTTGCGCCCAATTTGCAGCTTCAGCAGCGCAAATTGCTCTTGCAGCTGTTCTTCCTAAAGTTGAAAATAATGCTGTAGCTGGCACATTAAGAGTACTTAAAACTGTGTCTACATAATGTTTTGTTGATTCTACTCCAGAAACATAATTAACTAAAACTCTAGCTAATGGACCTACTTCCATAGGCTTTCCTTTCCAACGTGGTGTTTTAATAAAGCTATATTTTTCTTCAACATTTAAGAAATCATAAGGTGGTTTAGGTCCTGAATAATTAATATTTGTTTCTCCTTCCCAAGGTTCTAATCCTTCTTTATCTCCATCAACCTTATCATAATCATACCAAGAGTTGTTTATGTATTCTTTAATATAATCACTATTTTCAACATTTCTATTTCCAACATCATGTATTTTAGTTAAATCTCCGTCTAAAATAACACCTGGTTTATATCTATAAGTATCTACATCATTGTAACTTCCTGTAGGGAATTCACCATAACTCATATAGTTTTTAAATCCTGTTCCTATTGCCCCCCAGTCTTTATAGAAACCTCCGATAGCAATAACATCCGGTAAGTAAACTTCATCTACAAACTTTTTACCATCGTTAATAAGCCTTTCAACAAAAGCTAATCTTTCAGCATTCAATCCTCCTGCATCATCTGTATTTATTGCACAAGCCATACCCCCAACTAAGTAATTTGGGTGTGGATTTTTACCTCCAAAAATAGCATGTACTTTTACAATTTCTTTTTGCCATTCTAAAGCTTCTAAATAATGAGCTGTAGCCATTAAATTTGCTTCTGGCGGTAATTTCATTTGAGGATGTCCCCAATATCCGTTAGCGAAAATACCTAACTGTCCACTTTCAACAAATTTTGTTAACCTTTTTTGTAAATCAGCAAAATAACCAGGAGAGCTTTTTGCCCATGGAGAAATACTTTGTGCCAATTCTGATGTCGCTTTAGGATCTGCTTTTAATGAGCTAACTATATCTACCCAGTCCAATGCATGTAAGTGATAAAAATGCACAACATGATCATGCATATATAACACTTGTAACATTATATTCCTAACCAATTCTGCATTTGGCGGAACCACAATTCCGATAGCATCTTCCACTGCCCTAACTGAAACTAAAGCATGCATACTCGTACACACCCCACATGTTCTTTGTACAAACGCCCAAACATCTCTAGGATCTCTTCCTTTTACTATATTTTCAAGACCACGAACCATCGTACAAGAGCTCCAAGCATCAACAATAACACCATCTTTAACCTCCGCTTCTATTCTTAAGTGCCCTTCAATTCTACTAATTGGATCAACAACAATTCTGTTCCCTCCATTTTTACCTAATTTTGTAGGTATTTGCCCTTCTTTATTTTCTGACATTTAAAATTATTTTAATATGAATAAATTCCTTCTAAACTTAAATTAACCTTATCTTTCGTTTTCTGGAATCTGTAAATTATCTTTATTTTCTATTCCTTTATTAATTCGTCTAGATACGTCTTTCCTTTTCTTAACAAGACTTGCTACCGCATGAACACCAACACCAACTGCTAATGCTCCTGCCACTGCTTTCCCTACTCCATCTGCAGTTGCTTCAATTCCAAATCCAGGTAAAGCAGTTAATCTTTCATAGAAAGGTCCGTTATCCCAGAAGTCATCTTCACTACATCCAATACATCCGTGTCCTGACTGAATAGGGAAACTAACCCCTCCATTCCATTTAATAGTACCACATGAATTATACGTCATTGGCCCTTTACAACCTACTTTATATAAACAATATCCTTTTTTAGCATTTTCATCATCAAAAGATTCTGCAAATAAACCTGCATCATAATAGGCTCTTCTATAGCAACTATCATGAACTCTTTTTGCATAAAAAGCTTTTGGTCTGTTCTGTCTATCTAATTCTGGTAATTTACCAAAAGCCACAACATGTACAATAATACCAGCCATTACCTCTCCAATTGGAGGACAACCTGGTACTCGTATAACGGGTTTGTTTGTTAGCTTATGAATAGGGGTAGCATTTGTTGGGTTAGGAGCTGCCGCCTGAACGCATCCATTAGAAGCACAAGAACCCCATGCAATAATTGCTTTAGCTCCTTCTGCTGCTTCTTTAAATTGCTCAATAGCTGTTTTACCTGCAATACAACAATAGTTCCCATCATCACCAGTAGGGATAGATCCTTCAACACATAATATATATTCACCATGATATTTTTTCATAGTATCATGTTTTGCAGCTTCTGCCTGATGCCCAGAAGCAGCCATCAATGTTAATGAATAATCTAATGATATTTTATCTAAAATAATATCTGCTACAATTGGATGATCTGACCTAATAAATGATTCACTACAACATGTGCACTCTTGATAATGATCCCAAATAACTGGCAATCTAGGTGTTTTTTCTAATGCCTTAGTAATTTGACCTATAGCAGAGTTTTGTAACCCCATAAATGCTGCCATATAAGTTGTGAATTTCATAAAATCTCTTCTTGAATAACCTTGCTTGATTATTGTTTGAAGATAAGTATCTCTTTCTTTGTTTATAGCCATAATAAATTAAAATATTATTAATATCTGGAATAAAGATAGTTTATTTATTTTACACTAAAACATGTTTTTTTTATTTAAATTTATTCTAAATTATTAATTCGTCAAACTCAACCAATAAACACCAATGATTATAGCAAATGCACCTCCCAATAAACGAATACCTTTGAAGAAAATATCATTATTTTGTCGTTTAGAAATAAAGGCTATTTGACCCAAAATAAATGCATAAATAGTCATTGCTAAAACAGTTCCTATTGCAAAACCAATAATATACATAACACTTTCAAATTGAGATTCAAACCCTAAAGCCGGCAATAAAAGTAAGAAATGAGCCACCCCTGCTAAACCATGTAAAAACCCAATACTAAAAGCTGAAAATAAACTTTGTTTTTGCCTAACGTCATCTGCATGATTATGTTCTTTCAAATCACCTTTAAAACTATGCGAATGAACAAACTCCCCATTTTCTGCATGAATATGAGCATGGTTATGATTATTAGATTCTTTAAATAAACGAAACAAAGCCCATCCTCCTACACCTATTAAAACATAAGCAACTAATTGCTCACTGTGTTTAGAAATAACTTCCACAGGAATTAAATCTTTGAGAAATAAAAACAAAACCCCAATCAAAAGCATCCCGATTAAATGGCCTAACCCCCACAACAAACCAATTTTCCAAGCTTTTCTTTTAGATACTATAGCCAACGGTGTAACTGCTGCTAGATGGTCTGGTCCGGATATAACATGTAACAACGAAGCTAAAGTTCCTGCTACTAATGGAATATTTATCATTGAATTATATTTTTATTTATTTACAAAATTATGTATTTTGAATTTAAATCCGAATCTATACTTATTTAAGTTGCTAAATAAACAACTCTAAAAAGTATTGTCATTTTTTAAACAACTACTCTATAATTATAAAGAGATAAGCTTAATCTTTTTCCTCAAAGAGCTCCGCTTCGAAAAAATAAAGTCGCTAAAAAAGTAATTTCAAGTAAACTTGATTACTTTTTTAGCGACTTTATTTTTTATTCGTGACCGCGAAGGGACTCGAACCCCCAACCCTCAGAGCCGAAATCTGATATTCTATCCAGTTGAACTACGCAGCCAATATTTATATTACATCAAATTTTTCTTAACTAAAGTAGATATGGTTTTACCATCTGCTTGACCAGCAACTTCTTTATTTACAGATCCCATTACCTTTCCCATGTCTTTCATACCGCTTGCTCCTAAAGTTTCTATTACTTGTAAAACAACTTTTTCTACTTCAGATTCCGTTAATTGTTCTGGTAAAAATTGCGCTATAATTGCTGCTTGTTCCAATTCAGGTTGTGCTAAATCTTCACGTCCTTGCTCACTAAAAATAGCTGCACTATCTTTGCGTTGCTTTACTAATTTTTGAACAAGTTTCACTTCTTCCTCTTCCGTTAATTCTTCTTTAGACCCTGTTTTTGTTTGCGCCAATAATATTTCGGATTTAATAGCTCTTAAAGAGGTTAAGGCAACTTGATTTTTAGCCTTCATTGCTGCTTTTAATTGCACCATTACTTCTGTTGATAAACTCATCTTTTTACGTTTTAATTCTTTTATAATTTCTAAATTCAATTGAAATAAACCTCGAGAGATTAATCTACATTATCATGTAAAAATGAATTGTTTGATCGTAATTGGATATCATCATTACTATCTGCACCTAATGTTGTACGTGAAATAGTACCATCTCCTTGTTGCTCATTCAATTCTATTCCTTTACGCACAAAAGCAGGTTGACGCTCTATTTCATCAATATTTTTATTAATATTAGAACGGAAATTGTAATTAAAACGTTTTAAATTTCGTTTACGCCCTTCTGCTAATAACTTATTAGCTTCTTCAATAGGAAGTTCAAACAAATCTACTTCTACCTCTTCTTTTGCTTCATCTAATGGCGCAACAGATTCTACTACTTTTTCTTTAACCACAAATGCTTCTGTTGTTGTTTCGGCAACCGCATTTTCATCTTCTTGAACATCCAACACGTATTTTATAATACCTTGATCATTATGCTCGGTTACAGCAACTACTTCCGTAGGTGCATTCACTTCTATTTCTGAAACGGTATCTTCTAAATTAAAGACTATTTTTTCAGATTTCTCTGTTGTTTCTGTTATTTCTGTTTCTGATAACGGCTGAAACAAATCGGTAGTTGCTGCTTCAATTGGCATATCAAAAGAAATGGTAGTTTGCTCTTCTACTTCAACTACGTCCTCTTCTTTTTCTGCTGTATCTGAAGAAACATCGGTAATAATAAATGCATCTTCTAATGCTGCAGGCAACATTACTTCATCATATATAACATCAATATTTTTAATCTCTTCCGTAGTAGATACTAAATTTACTAATGAATCTTCAACAACTTCTTCTTCAAATAAATTGTGAATAATTAGAGGTGCTTCATCTATTTTTTTGGGTGCAACTACTGCTTTATCTTCTATTGTACTCTCTTTAGTTGGTAATTGAATATCTGAAATCACATTTTTAGCAGACAATACTTGTGTTACCGATTGATCATCACCTAACGCGTGTATGATTTTTTTAGTTTCTGTATCTACAATACTATCTTGTTGTGCGGCATCAAAACCCGTAGCAACTACAGTTACTGAAATTTCACCGTCTGCCAGTTTTTCATCTTCTCCAACTCCTTGAATAATATTTGCATTATTACCCGCTTCTGTTTGGATGTATTCATTAATTTCACCCATTTCATCCATGGTAATTTCTTCTGATCCTGAAAGAATTAACAAGAGTACATTTTTAGCTCCTGTAATTTTATTATCATTTAGCAAAGGTGAGTCTAACGCTTTTGAAACAGCCTCAATAGCTCTACCTGCTCCAGATGCTACGGCAGACCCCATGATTGCACTTCCTCCATTTTCCAAAACGGTACGTGCATCTCTAAGGTCAATATTTTGAATATAGTGATGGGTAATTACTTCTGCAATACTTTTTGCGGCGGTAGCTAACACCTCATCTGCTTTTGCAAAACCTGCTTTAAACCCTAAATTACCATACACCTCACGTAGCTTATTATTGTTGATGACAATTAAGGAATCTACTTCTTTTCTTAATTTTTCAATACCTATTTGTGCTTGTTCGTTTCGTTTTTTACCTTCAAATACAAACGGAACGGTTACAATACCTACTGTTAACACACCTGCTTCTTTTGCCATTTTAGCAATAATCGGTGCTGCTCCTGTACCGGTACCACCACCCATACCTGCAGTAATAAATATCATTTTAGTGTTGGTATCTAACATTTCTGCAAGCACATCAAAACTTTCAATAGCAGATTCCTCCCCTACATTAGGGTCTGCTCCCGCCCCTAAACCTTCTGTTATGGAAACTCCTAACTGAATTTTGTTGGGTACAGGGCTATTGTTTAGTGCTTGTGCATCTGTATTACAAATAACAAAATCTACTCCAACAATACCTGACTTAAACATGTGATTAATAGCATTGCTACCTCCACCTCCTACACCAATTACCTTGATTACATTTGACCTGTTTTTTGGTAAATCAAAAGATATACCTCCGAATTCTGTGCTACTACTCATCCTTCTTCTCTTTATAGTTATATTATTCTGCGTTATCTAAAAAATCTTTTATTTTATCCGTAAGTTTTTCCAAAAAGTTTTTACTTTTTTGTTTTGGAACTTCCGCTACTTCTGTATCAACTTCTATTTCTTCTTCACTTTCCGCTACTGCCGTTTGTGTTGCATTTTCTTCTGAAATTTGATTATCTTTCTCAAAGGCTTTGGTTTGTTTTTTATCAATTTCAATAGCGTTCATTAATAAGCCTACTGCAGTTGAAAATAATGGACTTGACATTTCTTCTGACGATTCTCCTGCTAAATGTTCATTTGGGTAACCTATACGTGTATCCATACCGGTAATATACTCTACCGCTTGCTTTAAATGTTTTAACTCCGATCCTCCACCTGTTAAAACAATACCTGCAATAAGTGTTTTATTTTTCTCATCACATCCATAACTTTGAATTTCGGCATGTACTTGATCAATAATTTCTACCACACGTGCATTAATAATTCTAGATAGGTTTTTCAAAGAAATTTCTTTAGGAGCTCTGCCTCGTAGCCCCGGAATAGAAACAATTTCATTTTCCTTATTTGCTCCTGGTAAAGCAGATCCAAATTTAATTTTTAACAGTTCTGCTTGCTTTTCAATAATAGAGCAGCCTTCTTTTATGTCTTCCGTGATTATTTTTCCGCCAAACGGAATTACTGCTGTATGCCTAATTATGTTGTCTTTAAAAATAGCTAAATCGGTAGTACCTCCACCAATATCTACTAAAGCTACTCCCGCCTCTTTTTCTTCAGTACTCAATACTGCATCAGCTGACGCTAAAGGCTCTAAAGTAATACCCGCTAAACCTAATCCTGAATCTACAATACAGCGTCCAATATTTCTGATAGACGAAATATGCCCTACTACAATATGAAAGTTTGCTTCTAATCGACCGCCACACATACCTATAGGCTCTTTTATTCCTGACTGCCCGTCAATTTTATATTCTTGTGGTAATACATGTATAATTTCTTCACCAGGAAGCATTACTAATTTATTTACTTGACCAATTAGCTCATCAATATCTTGCTGCGTAATCACTTTATCAGCATCTGCTCTAGTAATATGGTCATTATGCTGAATACTGCGAATATGCTGACCTGCAATACCTGCTACTGCTTCCTTTACTTTTAATCCTGATGCTGCTTCGGCTTCTTCTACAGCTTGCTGTATAGATTGTATAGTTTGTACAATATTATTGACAACACCTCTATGTACTCCTAAGCTTTTGGCTTTACCAACACCTAATACCTCTAATTTGCCGTACTCATTTTCCTGACCCACCATGGCCACAATTTTTGTGGTCCCTATGTCTAATCCTATTGCGATTTTACTGTTTTCCATAGCTTATTTTTTAGTGCAAATTACTTGAGATGCTATTTGTAAGTTTACTTTTTTATATTGATGCAATGTTTTATCTTTTTTTGCTTTTTGATAAAAGGCTTTGAAATTTTCTATTTTACGTTTTCCATTTGCTGATGTACCAAAGTCAATTACAAAATCAAATTTGCGTAGCAACAATGTGTATTTATTTTTCATCACTACAATACCCGACACACTTTGTTTAAAAAACGAATCACTAGTAATGGTTTGCACTACTTTAAACACATCTTTTAAGTTTTTTTTTGTAACATCTCCTGTTACCAAAGGCACTCGTACAGCAAAGTTTGGCGAAATAGGCATCTTTTCACCCATCTCGTCAATGTAATATGTTTCATTTGTATGCACTCTTGCTCGTGGTGTTTTCTGCAAAACATTTACACCAACACACCCATTTACAGAAACATACACATTTGATTTCCTTACAAAAGGATTACTATTTAATGTTTTTTCTAACCTACTCAAATCTAACGCTTCTTTGGTTATATTTTTTATACTTCCTTTATTTTGTATTAACAAGTTATTAACCGTTTTTTCTGCTAATAACAATTGCTCTGGATGTTCAAAATTTACTTCTAATTTAGACAGCAAACGACGATTACTTCTGCCTGATGAAAAGGCATACAGAAAGGCAACTACACCAAAAATAAACACTAATTTTATAGTGGCAAATAATTGGGTTTGAAAGAAGCTTTTTTTAGGGATACTTTCCATTTTACACTTTACTTGTTAATTCTTTTTTTATTTTTTTTACTTCCGCACCAATATCTCCTGCACCAATAGTTAAAATTACTGTAGCATTTGCTTCTTTTATTTCGGAAACTATCTGGTTTTTTGTAATTAATTTTTTATCAGAAGTCTCAATTTTTTGCAATAACCATGATGCGGTTACACCTGTTATCGGTAATTCTCGAGCAGGATAAATATCCAACAACCTTACTACATCAAACTGACTTAAACTTTTTGCAAAATCATCAGCAAAATCTTGTGTTCTACTAAATAAATGCGGCTGAAATATTGCCATTATTTTTTGGTTAGGATACATTTCTCTCACCGCTTGATGCACTGCATTTATTTCTGTAGGATGATGTGCGTAATCATCTATAAAAATCAATTTTTCTGTTTTTATTTGATACGTAAACCTACGCTCTACTCCTTTAAAAGAGGCTAATCCTTTAATTAAATCTTGAGTATTAAATCCGTAATCATATGCCATTGCAAAAGCAACTAATGCATTTGATAGATTATGATTTCCTGGTAAATGAAACACTACTTTTTCTATAATTTCTTTGGGTGTTTTGATATCAAAAACATAACTTCCCTTATCAATTTTTATATTTTGTACTACATAATCGGTATTTGTATTTACACCATAAGTGATACCACTTAAAGCAACTCCTTTAGCTACAAATAGTTTGGATGTATCTACCAACCTGTTTGCAAAAGCTTTAAAACTTTTTTCCAATTCATCTGCTTGCCCATAAATATCCAAATGATCAGCATCTGTAGATGTTATACACGCTACGTTTGGCGACAATTCTAAAAAAGAACGATCAAACTCATCTGCTTCTACTACTGAAATTTCCGAACCGTTTACAATTAAATTGGAATGATAATTTTCTGTAATTCCACCTAAAAATGCTGTCATATTTGCATTACACACTTTTAACAAGTGTCCTAAAATAGCAGATGTTGTGGTTTTACCATGTGTTCCTGCAACTGCAAAACAAAACGTATTTTGTGTAATCAACCCCAATACTTCCGCTCGTTTTTTTACAACAAAATTATTGGCTACAAAATACTGCAACTGCTCATGAGTATTGGGTATTGCTGGGGTATATACCACTAAAATATTTTCTGAATTTTTATGGCTTTCTGGTATACTTTTAAGTGTTTCATCAAAACAAATTGTGATACCCAGTGTTTGCAAATTGGATGTAATATTTGTTTCGGTTTTATCATAACCCGCAACATTTTTACCAATATGCTTAAAATATCGTGCTAAAGCACTCATTCCGATACCTCCGATACCTACAAAATAAACGTTATGTATACTTTTAATATTCAAAATTTAAAGATTTAAAGTTCAAAATTGTTTTTAGTAAAAACAATTAAGCCTCTATTAATTTTATTACTTGTTTAACAATATCTTTTGTTGCATTTATTAATGCTAATTTTTTAATGTTTACTGCTAATTTTTGTTGCTGATTCTCATTAGCTAATAATTCTGAAAATTGCATTTCAAACTCCATGTTTAAATCAGCTTCTTTTATTAAAATTGCTGCATTTTCTTTTACAATAGCTTGTGCATTTTTAGTTTGATGATCTTCTGAAACATTTGGACTCGGAATAAAAACAACTGGCTTCCCTACCACACACAACTCTGATACAGAACTTGCTCCTGCACGAGAAATTATTACATCAGCAGCGGCATACGCTAAATCCATCTTATTCAAAAATGCATGCACCTGAACTCCTTTTTTATCATTGTATTTTTGATACTGATTTTCATACAGTTTTCCGCATTGCCATATCAACTGTACCTTTTGATTTTGAAAAAAACCAAGTTCTTTTTCTATTAATTTATTAATGTTTCTTGCCCCTAAACTACCACCTAAAACCAAGATTGTTTTCTTGGTTGTATCTAAATTAAAGAACAATAATGCTTTTGCTCTTTTTGAATCAATTTCTAATAAATCTTGACGGACTGGATTTCCTGTTTTTATCAACTTATTTTTAGGAAAAAATCGCTCTAAATTATCATACGCTACACAAATAGCATTTGCCTTTTTAGATAATAATTTATTGGTAATTCCTGGGTATGAGTTCTGTTCTTGTATTAATGTAGGAATTCCTTTTACATTTGCCATTTGTAACAATGGACCGCTAGCAAACCCTCCTGTACCAATAGCAATATCTGGCTTAAATTGTTTGATTATTTTTTTAGCACTCCATAAACTACTCGTTAATTTAAAGGGAAATAATAGATTGTTTTTTGATAATAACTTCCGCTCAATACCTGAAATCCATAATCCTTTTATTGCATAACCCGCAGCGGGAACTTTTTCCATTTCCATACGGTCTTTTGCGCCTACAAATAAAAACTCGGTATTTGGATACTGACTTTTTATTTCGTTAGCAATAGCTATTGCAGGATAAATATGTCCTCCTGTACCACCTCCTGATAATATGATTTTATAATTTGATTTCACTTTTTTTTACATTGTTTGCGTTAACACATCTAGCGGGTTATCGGTTTGCGTTAATTTTGCTTTTTTCACTACTGCTTTTGTATGACTACTTACACTTAAGATAACACCTAGTGCCGCACAAGTTATCCAAATAGATGTTCCTCCTGAACTTATTAGCGGCAGTGTTTGCCCCGTAACAGGAAACAATTCCGTTGCAACCGCCATATTAATAAATGCCTGAAAAATGATAGGAAACCCAACACCTATTACCACAAACTTGCCAAACAAATTTGTTGTTTTATTAACCAAAACAATCATCCTAAACAACAAGGATAGATATAATACCAATATGAATACCCCTACAAATAAACCCCACTCTTCTACAATTATGGCGTAAATAAAATCGGAAGATGATTGTGGTAAAAAGTTTTTTTGAACACTTTTACCTGGTCCTAAACCTGTTAATCCACCAGAAGCTATTGCCATTTTAGCACGTTCTATTTGATAGTCTTCCGCTGTATCTTCTCCATTTGAGAAATTTTCAACTCTGCTTACCCATGTTTCTACACGATTAGGAAAAGCATCTGGAAACGCTTTTGCGGTTAGTCCGAAAAGTAATAAAAGTACTAATCCTAAACCTAAAATATAGCCTATATATTTTAATGAATACCCTCCAACAAACGTGAGCATTAATACCATTGTAAAAATAATAGCTGTAGTAGATAGGTTTGACGGTAAAATAAGCGCTAGTATTATTCCCACAGGAATCCAAAGTTTTATAAAACTCCCTTTAAACGTAACTACCTCACCCTTAATATTTGACAAATATTGCGCTACATACACCATTAAAACTACTGCCGCTAATGTAGACGTTTGAAAAGAAGCTCCTATAATAGGAATTCCAACCCATCGAGTTGCTCCTCCTCGAGTAATTCCAAAAAACATCGTATACAACAACAACGCAATTACAATTGGAAGTCCTATTTTTGATAATCCTTTAAAATAATGCGGTGGCATTTTATGCACCCCGTACATAACAGCAAACCCCACTGATAAATGAAATGCATGTTTAAGTAATAAACCTATTGAATTTTTACCGTATAAATTAACCAAATTACTACTAGCACTAAACACAGGTAAAAATGAAAATAATGCTAAAAGCGAAATAATAGCCCAAATGTATTTATCTCCTTTTATATGTTTAAAAATTGTTGTCATTTAATTACGGAACAATAGTTCTTTTTATTTTTGTTGATTTAAAATTATTATAACTTACGTACTGCGTTTTTAAATTGTCTTCCTCTATCTTCATAGTTTTCAAATAAATCAAAACTTGCACAAGCTGGTGATAACAATACATTATCACCTTTTTCCGCTAACATATATGCCATCTTTACAGCTTCTTGCATGGACTGTGCTTCTGTTAACACCTCAACGGTACCATTAAAAACATTTTTAATTTTTTCATTACCTGCACCTAAACAAATAATAGCACGTACTTTTTCATGAACAAGTGGCAACAAATCAGCATAATCGTTTCCTTTATCTACTCCTCCAACAATCCAAACGGTTGGTGAGTTCATACTGTCCAATGCATAAAATACAGCATTTACATTTGTTGCCTTAGAGTCATTTATGTACTGCACATTTTGTATTTTTAATACTCTTTCTAATCGATGCTCTACTCCTTGAAAATCTGATAAACTTTCTCTTATAGTCGCTTTTCTAATTTTCAACAAATTAGCAACTGTAGCTGCTGCCATTGCATTTTTAACATTGTGTTTTCCTTGTAATACGATATTTTGTATTGGCATAATAAATGTTTCGTTATTTATAGTTAGTTTAATATTGTTATCGTCTAAACAGACGCCTTTTTTTATTTTTTTTGTTAATGAAAACGGCAATAATGTTGCTTGAACGGGATGCGTTTTCAAATATTTTTCTATTTCAATATCATCAGCATCATAAATTAAATAATCGGATGCGGTTTGATTTTTTGTTATTCTAAATTTAGATGCGATATACTTTTCATATTGGTACTCATATCGATCCAAATGATCTTCTGAAAGATTGGTAATTACAGCAATGTGCGGCTTAAAATCAATAATACCGTCCAATTGAAAACTACTAAGCTCCAAAACATAGTTATCAAATTTAGCTTCTGCCACCTGCAAAGCAAAACTATCACCTATATTACCTGCCAGCCCTACATTTAACTCATCTTTTAACAAATGATGTGTTAGCAATGCCGTGGTTGTTTTACCATTACTACCTGTTATTCCCACAAGGGCTGCATTGGTAAATTGCGCTGCAAATTCAATTTCTGAAATTACAAGAATTCCTTTCCTCTTTAACTGAACCACTAACGGAACGGTATCTGGAATACCCGGACTTTTTACCACAACATCAGCCATTAAAATTTTAGCTTCGGTATGTTGCAATTCTTCCCAATCTATTTCATTATTTATAAGAACTTTTTTATACTTACCTTTAATTTTTCCTTTATCAGAAACAAAAACATCATAACCTTTTTGCTTTCCTAAAATAGCTGCCCCTACTCCGCTTTCTCCACCACCAAGGATAACTAACGAATTACGATTGGCGTTTGACGTTTGACTATTTTTTTTCATTTTATCATTTTAAATTTAGTATCCTAAATAATAAATTATTATGTTTATCTCATTTTCAAGGTTACAACAGTTAAAACGGCTAGCATGATACCAACTATCCAAAATCGATTTACAATTTTACTTTCATGCATTCCTTTTTTCTGATAATGATGATGTAAGGGTGACATTAAGAATATTCGTTTTCCTTCTCCATATTTTTTTCGGGTATATTTAAAGTAACTCACTTGCAATACCACCGATAAATTTTCTACTAAAAAGATTCCGCATAAGATAGGAATCAACAATTCTTTACGCACCGCAATTGCAATTACAGCAATAATTCCTCCAATAGTTAAACTCCCCGTATCTCCCATAAATACTTGTGCTGGAAAAGTGTTATACCATAAAAAACCGATTAGCGCACCTACAAATGCACCTACAAAAACGGTCATTTCTCCAATGCGTGGGATATACATTATATTGAGATAATCGGAAAATATGATATTACCAGACAACCACGTAAATAAACCCAATACGGATACTGCAATTACCGATGTTCCTGCTGCCAACCCATCTATTCCATCCGTTAAATTGGCTCCGTTTGATACTGCTGTAATAATAAATATTACTATTGGTATAAAAATTATCCATGCGTACTTACCCCAATCTTCATTAATTGCTGTTAGAATATCGGCATAATCAAATTCGTTATTTTTTAAAAATGGAATGGTTGTTTTTGTCGATTTCTCTTCTGCTTTAAATTGTTTTATTGCAGGGTTATGCATTACTAAATTAGTATTTCCCGTACTCACCATTGCCATTTGTATGTGTATTGGAACCTGTTCTTTTATAGTTACATTTTCATTAAAATACAATACCGATCCTACAATTAAACCCAAACCTACTTGTCCTAAAACTTTAAATTTTCCACTTAATCCGTCTTTATCGTTCTTGAACTTTTTAATGTAATCATCAATAAACCCTATCGTCCCCATCCACAACGTGGTAACAATTAACAACAACACATATACATTATCTAGTTTTGCGAAAAGCAATACTGGTATTAGTGTTGCAATGATAATGATGATGCCTCCCATTGTTGGCGTACCTTGTTTTTCTTTTTGCCCCTCCAAACCTAAATCACGTACGGTTTCACCAATTTGTTGATTGCGCAAAAAGTTAATGATATGCTTCCCAAATATCATAGAAATTAACAACGACACCAATACTGCCATTGCAGCTCTAAACGTAATAAACTGAAACAATGTTGCTCCTGGTAGCTGATATTGATCTTCTAAAAATTGGAATAAATAGTATAGCATATTTTTAATTACTTAATTGTTCTTGACTGCGCTCGAACTGATGTTATTTTTCTAATTTGTTTAATATTTCGGTTACCGTTACTAAATCATCAAAATGATTTTTCACACCATTAATTTCTTGATAATCTTCATGACCTTTACCTGCTATTAAAATAATATCATTGCCTTCTGCCATTTGACAAGCGGTTTTAATTGCATTGAAACGATTGGTAATTGACGTTGTTTTTTTGAAATTTTGTGGAGCTACTCCAGCTTCCATTTCTTCAATAATTATTTCTGGGTTTTCTGTACGTGGATTATCACTTGTAAAAACTGCATGACTACTTAACTCTGACGCTATGTGTGCCATTTTTGGTCGCTTGGTTTTATCTCTATCACCTCCACAACCTACAACAGTAATGAGTTGCTCATTACCTGTACGAATATCATTTATGGTTTGCAATACATTTTTTAGTGCATCTGGTGTGTGTGCATAATCTACAATTGCTGTAATTTTTTCATTTTTAGAAACTAAATATTGAAAACGACCACTCACGCTTTCTAACATGCTAATTAGCCGTAAATTCTCAATATGCTCCAAACCTAATAATTCTCCTGTTGCAAAAATGGCTAGCAAATTATAAGCATTAAAGGCTCCTATTAATTTTGTCCAAACTTCTTCATTATTAATTTTTAATAACAATCCTGAAAATTGATTTTCTAATATTTGTGCTCGATAATCGGCATAACTTTTTAATGCGTAGGTTACTTTTTTAGCCTTGGTGTTTTGCAACATGATGCTACCATTTTTATCATCAATATTTACCAATGCAAAAGCATCTTTAGGTAATTGATCAAAGAAAACTTTTTTCACATCTCGATATTCGGCAAATGTGTTGTGATAATCTAAATGATCATGAGAAAGGTTTGTAAAAATACCTCCTTTGAAATGCAAACCATCTATTCTTTTTTGATGAATACCGTGTGAGCTGACTTCCATAAAACAATATTCAACCCCAGCATCATTCATCATAGATAAATATTTATTTATGGTTAATGAATCTGGTGTGGTATGAGTTGCTTTATATTCCACTTCATCAATCATTACGGTAACTGTAGACAACAATCCTACTTTATATCCTGCATTTTTAAATTGTTGATACAATAGTGTTGCAATAGTAGTTTTACCATTAGTACCCGTTACTCCTATTAATTGCAATTTACGAGACGGATGATTGTGAAAATTTGCTGCTAATATTGCCAATGCCAAATTGGTATCTGCTACCTGAACATGGGTAACCTCATCTTTAGTTTGTGTAGGCAACACTTGGCATACAATTGTGTTTGCTCCTAATGCAATTGCTTTTTCAATATAATCATGACCATCACTAAGCGTACCTACTAATGCTACAAATACATCATTTTGCTTCACTTTACGCGAATCAAATTGAATAGTAGACACCTCAACATCTGTGCTTCCTTTTACGGTTTCAATAGCTACTTTATATAATATGTCTTTTAAATTTTTCACGATACCGTTAATACAATTACTTGATTACTTTTTATTTTTTCCCCTACATTTAAGGATTGTTTTTTTACCTTTCCGTTTCCGTTTACGATTACTTTTAATCCTAAGTTTTCTAAAAACGGAATAGCATCCATTGCACTCATTCCTTTTACATTCGGAATTACTTTATATGATTTTTCGCACTTTACATCATAAGAAGCATATATATCTTTTAAATTATTATCTGCATCAAAAGCTATTGATACTTCATCTACCAAAGGCGTATCAGTATATATTTTTTTAGCTATTTTTTTAAATACTGGAGCTGCAACCACATTACCGTAATAACCAATGGCAGTATTGGGTTTGTGTATTACTACTATGCAGGAATACTTTGGATTGTCTGCAGGAAAATATCCTGCAAAAGAAGCTATGTAGTTCTTTTTTGCTGTTTTATCTCCATAATCTGTACGACAGGTTCCCGTTTTACCAGCCATTGAAAAATTTGGAGTATAAATATTTCTTGCTGTACCTCTTTTAACCACATTTTTCATCATTTCCTTAACTTTTCCTATTGTGGCATCTGAGCATATTTTAGGGTTGATAACCTCTTTTTTAAATACTTTTATTGGTGCTTCCTCTTTAAAATCACGAATAGCTTTTACAAAACGAGGTTTTACCATCTCGCCATTATTTGCAATGGCATTATAAAACGTTAAAATTTGCAATGGCGTTAATGAAACCCCATACCCATACGCCATCCACGGCAATGAAATTCCACTCCAACTAGCATCATTTGGATGTGGGATAATAGGCTTTCCCTCCCCTTTAAAATCCAATCCTAACGGTTCATTTAACCCCATATTATACAAACGATTTACAAAAGCTTCGGGATTGTTTTTAAATCCTTTCATCACAATTTTTACAAATCCTGTATTGGAAGACAACTCAAATGCACGTGCTGCTGTTATTTTACCATAACCTCCATGATGAGAATCTCGCACTTTGTATTTATTAAAAAAAGTAAGCACCCCTTTTTCCGTATCTACCACCGTACTACTATCTATTTTTTTACTCTCTAAAGCCGCTACCATAACCATTAATTTAAATGTAGATCCTGGTTCACAGGATTCTCCTATAGCATGATTTAATTGCTCATAATATCCTCCTTTTGAGGTTCTTTTTAAATTTGATATTGCTTTTATTTCTCCTGTTTTGGTTTCCATTACCACCACAGTACCGTGGTCTGCTTCAAATTTTTCTAACTGTTCTAATAACGCATGATGTGCAATATCTTGAATATTTACATTCAATGTAGTAACCACATCTTTACCATTTTCTGGTTCTATTTCATTTTCATCCTTAATCGGCTTGTATTTTCCTTTTGCTATTTTTTGAACCAGTTGTTTGCCATCAACCCCTTTTAAATAAGCTTTTCCATATGCCCCTTCAATACCTGCTCCCGAACCTTCAAAACCAATTGTTCTTCGAGCAATACCTGCAATAGGATGCTCTCGTATTGTGCGTTGTTCCACAATAATCCCTCCTTTATTGGCTCCCAACTTGAATAGTGGAAAATTTTTAATACGCACATAATCAGAATACCCTAAATTTCTAGCGATAAGCTTATATCTGTTTCTATGTACACGTGATTTTTTTAAAGCTCTTTTATAATAGGATGCGTTTTCAGGAAGCATTACCGCTAATGAATCTGATAAAGCATTAATGTGTTTTTTAAAATTTTTATCCGTAACCGTAACCGCATCCCAACGAATATCATATTTAGGTACTGATGTTGCTAACAAGCTACCATCATCAGCATAAATACTACCTCTATTTGCGTATATTGTTTTATGCTTTATGTTCCGTTTTTCTACTAATTTCCGATAAGCATCACCATCAACATACTGCACATTAATTAGCTGCACTACAATTGCAATAGCCAACACCAAAAGGAGAACTACCACAATGTACAAGCGATATAATATATTTTTATTTGTTGCTGACACTATTTTATTTTTGTATGATTCTTATTTTTTTAGGCGGCTCATTAGAAGACACCAAACCACTATTTTTTACTTTTTTCACCACTAGCGATTCCATTTTGAGCTTCATTAAAATGGAACGTAAATCAACATATTCTGAGCGGAGTTCTTTTACTTTTTTATCCAACACATTAATTTGTTGTATTTTTTTTTCGGTACGATGAGAGCTCCCTATCATTACAATAAATAATAAGGTTGCAAACAGTATAAACCTCCAGTTTTTTGCCGAATCATCATCAATCAAAAACCTCCCTTTTAATATGTGTAGCAAGTTTCTTTTCATTACAATCGTTTTGCTATACGCAATTTTGCACTTCGAGCTCTATTGTTTACTTTTATTTCTGCTGCTGACGGAATAACTAATTTTCCCACCTTTTTAAAAGGAACGGAAAAGTTTCCAAAAAAATCTTTTTCAGGCTCACCTTCAAACATTCCGTTTCTAATAAACCTTTTCACCAACCTATCTTCTAGAGAGTGATAGGATATTAAACTAATGCGCCCATTTTTATCTAATAAATCTGTAGTTTGCAATAAAAACTCCTCTATTACCAACAACTCTTCATTTACCTCAATACGAATGGCTTGAAAAATTTTAGCCAACACTTTATGCTCTGCATGTTGCGGCAAAAACTTATCCAATACGGTTTTTAAATCTTCAACTGTTTTTATAGGCGTTTCTCTTGCCCCTATAATTGTTTCGGCTATTGCTTTTGCATTGGTTAACTCCCCATAAACCGAAAACATTTTTCGCAACGCTTCTTCTGTATGAAAATTTACAACATCATAAGCTGATGTTTTCATTTTTGTGCTCATTCGCATATCCAAATCACCATCAAAGCGGATAGAAAACCCTCTATCTGGCACATCAAACTGATGTGAAGAAACTCCAAAATCACCCAAAACACCATCTACCTTTTTAATTCCGTAGAAACGCAAAAACCGTTTAATGTATCTGAAATTTTCATGTATTAATGTAAAACGCTTATCATCAATTGCATTTTTTAATGCATCTTCGTCTTGATCAAAAGCAAATAATTTTCCTTTTTCACTTAAACGAGAAAGAATTTCTTTTGAATGCCCTCCGCCACCAAAAGTAACATCAACATACACGCCGTCAGGATTAATATTCAACCCATCAACACTTTCTTTTAACAATACAGGATTATGATATTCCATTTTCTTCATTTTTATCTCCCATTACTTCCTCTGCTAAATCAGCAAAATCTACCGCTGCATCATCTATTGCTTTTTCATACGCTTCTTTATCCCAAATTTCCAAGATATTTACTGATGATGAAATCACTATTTCCTTCTTCAATCCTGCAAAACCAATTAAATCTTTCGCCACCAATAAACGACCAGAGCTATCCAATTCAATCAATTTTACACCCGCCGTAAAACGACGCACAAAATCATTATTCTTTTTATTGAAACGGTTGAGCTTGTTTACTTTTTGCATCAACTCGCTCCACTCTTCCATAGAATACAATTCCAAACACGATTGAAAAACAGCGCGCTTTAAAACAAAACCATCCTCCAAAACCGAAGACAATTGCTTTTTTAACACCGCAGGAAGCATTATTCTCCCTTTTGCGTCAATTTTACACTCGTATGTTCCTATTAAATTTATCACTGTTTTTTTTACACTTCTTTATTTGTCAAAGATAATAGATTTTTACCACTTTTTACCACAACTTACCACTTTGTTAATAAGTTTCACCACAACAAGTTAAAACACTATTAATACGTAGATGTTTAATATGTTGAAAGCTCGGTCAGACAAAAGAAATATCAAAAAATGAAAAGAAAAAATCCGTTTGAAAGCGCACCATACATTCCTTAATTTACCCTCTAAAAAGATGTTACCGCCCTAAACATTACTTCTTACACAAGTTTCTTTTATTTTAAAATAATGATAAAAAAAAAAAGCGTATTTTTGTGCGTTACAAAAAAAGAGTTACTGACTAATTACACTACATGGCATTTAAATTAAAAAAAGAAAAAAAATTCAATTATATAGAAGAAGGAACTGGAACTCCGATAATCGTTTTACATGGCTTAATGGGGGGGTTGAGCAACTTTACGGGTGTTACAAAGTATTTTCCTAAAAAAGGGTATCAGGTAATCATACCAGAATTACCTATTTACAGCATGCCTCTTTTAAAAACAAATGTAAAAAGTTTTGCAAAATATGTAAAAGCATTTTTAGACCATAAAGAGTTAAAAAATGTAATTTTAGTAGGTAATTCATTGGGTGGACATATTGGCTTATTGTTCTCTAAAATGTATCCTGAATACGTAAAAGCCTTGGTTATTACAGGAAGTTCTGGTCTTTATGAGAGCGCTATGGGTGGTAGTTACCCGAAAAGAGGCGATTATGAATACATTAAAAAGAAAGCAGAAGATGTTTTTTACGACCCTAAAGTAGCCACTAAAGAAGTTGTACAAGAAGTTTATGATACCATTAATGACAGACATAAACTGATCAGAACTTTAGCTATTGCTAAAAGCGCTATACGCCATAACATGGCAAAAGATTTACCCAAAATGAAACAACCTACCTGCATTATTTGGGGAAGAAACGATGCCGTTACACCTCCAGAAGTTGCAGTAGAGTTTAATAAATTACTACCCGATTCTGATTTATTTTGGATTGATAAATGTGGTCATGCTGCCATGATGGAACATCCTGATGAATTTAACAACGTATTAGATGCTTGGTTAACCGCTCGTAAATTTTAAGCGATATTACTTATGAAAATTAAATCAGCGAAATTTATAGTCAGTAATTCAGATGTTGCAAAATGCCCAAAAGAGCAGTATCCAGAATATGCTTTTATTGGACGTTCTAATGTAGGAAAATCTTCCTTAATCAACATGTTAACCAATCAAAAAAACTTAGCAAAAACCTCTGGACGACCTGGTAAAACACAATTGATCAATCATTTTTTAATTAATAATGAATGGTTTTTGGTAGATTTACCTGGATATGGTTACGCGCGTGTTTCTAAGAAATCTAAAAAAACATTTCAAAAATTTATTACCAATTATTTTGAAAAACGCAAGCAACTAATTTGTGCTTTTGTATTGGTTGATTGCCGCCACGAACCCCAAAAAGTAGATTTAGAATTTATTGACTGGCTAGGACGAAACCAAGTACCCTTTAATCTTGTCTTTACAAAAGCCGACAAAATAAAACCTGAAGCTTTAAAACGCAATGTTGCGCATTACCAAAGTGTTTTATTAGAAACATGGGAGGAGTGCCCAAAACATTTTATAACCTCATCTAGCAAACACCAAGGCAAAGAAGAGCTACTATCCTACATACACCAAATAAATGAGAATTTATAATATTTCCAAAACGCTACCTTATCAGGTAGCATTTTTTTGGCACAAAGCTTGCTTATACACTATCGTTCGTATTTTTATTAGTAATTAGTCATTTAAATGCTCTTTTTTTATATATTAGCGGACATTAAAAACAGTACTCATTTCTAATCAATTATACTTATGAAAAACCCTAGATTATTAAAAATCGTTTTGGCAATATTTACATTGTCATTCGTTACCAGTTTTGCACAAGACAAACCTGTAACCAAATTATTAAACCAATACATTAGTGCTTCAAATGCGTTAAGTAAAACCAAACAAGCCAATAGTGTTTTAGCTTTGTTTGATGATCGCTACAAAAACAATACGGCTTACGTAGGATTATCGGGTGTGGTAAAAAGTTCAACAACAAGTTTTGAACAATTTGCAATTCAATTAGAACAAAACATCAAAAATAAAAATTACGACTTTACAATGACTTTGCAAGAAGTTGTTTACGAATCGCAAAAAGAAAGAGCAGGTACCGTTTCTGCATTGGTAAATTTCGAATCTAAAATTGATGGTAAAATTGCTGAAAAAGGAACGATGCTAATGAATCTTGTTGGCGCTAAAGTACGTGGTAACTGGAAAATTATGCACAACAATACGGTAAGAGTTGCTGAAGGAAAAGATATCGGAAATTGCGTATGCTACCTATTTAGCAAAGGAACAACAGTATTTAATGCCGAAACATATTACCCAGCAGGTGTTGAGTATGACAGAGAATACCAATCGTTTAGAGTGGGTACTCGTGACGGAAAACGTGTAGTAAAAGGAAATGAAAAAGATTATGTTTGGACGGAAAACAATGACATTTTAGACGGTGCTCGTAAAATTGGAAAAGCAAACTCACCAGAAGAAGCTGTAAAAGTAGTATTATCTTACATATACGCTGACTCTTGTACAAAAATGGATTTCAATTAAGTCGGCAATCGATTTACAAATTATAAAAAACTGCCTGAAAAATATTTTCAGGCAGTTTTTTTATACCTCAATTTTATTAGAAACGAAAACCAAAAAAACTATCTTTGCCAAATGGAATCAAACTATGACGTTATTATTATTGGCGGAGGTGCTGGTGGATTTTTTACTGCTATTAACACCGTAACTTTCAATCCGAAGCTAAAAGTTGCCATTTTGGAACGGAGTAAAGAAGTGCTTCAAAAAGTGAAAATTTCTGGTGGCAGACGTTGCAATGTTACCCATGCCTGTTTTGATCCAAAAGAACTCACACAATACTACCCACGTGGAGCAAAAGAATTATTAGGACCTTTTCATCAATTTAACTGTGGTGATACTTTTGAGTGGTTTGACCAACGTAATATTCCGCTAAAAATTGAAGATGATGGCAGAGTTTTTCCTGAAAGCAATACCTCACAAACCATTGTGGATTGCTTTTTAAGCGAAGTGCAAAAACTAAAAATTGACGTATTAAAAAGTCAAGGTGTTACTGATTTTTATTCCGAAAACAACATTTGGAACATCCAAACCAAAACACATCAATTTACGTGTAAAAAAATAGTGATTGCTTCTGGCAGCAGCAATCAAATTTGGAAGCTTTTAAGAAATTTACAACATACAATTATATCACCTACCCCATCGCTATTTACTTTTAATATTAAAGATGAACGATTAAAAGACATCCCTGGAGTGGTTATACAAAATACCGAAATTGAAGTAGTCAACACCAAATTAGTTTCGAACGGACCGCTACTCATTACTCATTGGGGATTGAGTGCTCCTTCCATTTTAAAACTATCTGCTTGGGGATCAAAAATATTAGCAGAATGCAACTATCAATTTAATATTAAAATCAATTTTATTGGATATTCTGATGAAAATTGTCGCGAACAGTTGAATGTTTTTAAAAAAGAACTCGCTAAAAAAAGCGTCTATAAATATAATCAATTTGAACTACCAAAACGCTTATGGTATAAATTGGTAACCGCATCAAGCATAACCGAAGCTACACGTTGGGCAGACCTCAACAAAAAACAATTAGAAGCACTTACACAACAACTAACATCTGCTATTTTTAATGTAGATGGAAAAAGTACTTTTAAAGAAGAATTTGTAACGGCTGGCGGTGTAGCGTTAAAAGAAATTGATTTTAAAAAAATGGAAAGCAAGCTTCATGAAAATTTATATTTTGCGGGAGAAGTACTTAATATTGATGCCGTAACGGGTGGTTTTAACTTCCAAAATGCATGGACAACGGGTTACTTAGTTGCCAAGGCGATTGCATATTAATTTAACGTTTTTTTTACATCAAAGTATTTGAGTTTCTACTCAAAAAAAACCACTATCTTTACCGAAAATAAAACACTAAATGCCAACACCAGCATTCATATTTACCAACAACGACACTTTTTTAGAAAATGGACTTACCAAATGCGAAAGCCCTAGTAACATTGCATTGGTTAAATATTGGGGAAAAAAGGAACACCAAATCCCTGCTAATCCCAGTATCAGCTTTACGTTAAGTAACTGTAAAACCACCACTACATTACACTATAAAAAGTTAGCCAACCCTACAAATGAATTTCAATTTGAAATTTACTTAGAAGGCAATAAACAAGACGATTTTAAACCCAAAATCAATGCTTTTTTTAAACGAATTGTACAATATGTTCCGTTTATAAAAAACTATAAATACAAAATAGAAACCTCCAATTCTTTCCCGCACAGTTCAGGTATCGCCTCTTCCGCATCAGGAATGAGTGCATTAGCACTATGTATTATGAATATGGAAAAAACGATGCATCCAGAAATTACAGAAACCTATTTTACCCAAAAAGCATCGTTTTTAGCACGTTTAGGGTCGGGTAGTGCATGCAGGAGCTTAGAAGGCGATATTGTTTGCTGGGGAGCACACAAAAACATTGTAGGTACTTCGGATTTATTTGGAACAAAATATCCGTATGAAGTACATGAAAATTTAAAAAACTATCAAGACACTATTTTGTTGGTTGATAAAGGCGAAAAACAAGTGTCCAGCACCGTGGGGCATAATTTAATGCACAACCACCCGTATGCACAAAACCGTTTTCAGCAAGCACATGATAATTTGGATAAACTTATTGCTATTTTTAAAAGCGGAAATTTAACCGATTTTATTGAAGTAGTAGAAAGCGAAGCGCTTACCCTACATGCCATGATGATGACCAGCTTACCCTACTTTATTTTAATGAAACCCAACACGCTAAACATTATTAATGAAATTTGGAAGTACCGACAAAAAACCAATAGCAACATTTGTTTTACCTTAGATGCGGGCGCAAACGTACACGTTTTATATCCTGAAAATGAAAAAGAACAAATTTTAGCATTCATTAACAGCAAGTTAGTTGGCTATTGCCAAAATGAACACTATATTTGTGACACGCTTGGTTTTGGAGCAAAACAATTATCAAATAATTAAGTTATGAAAGGACCTCTTTTTTATTCAAAAATATTACTCTTTGGTGAATACGGAATCATTAAAGATTCTAAAGGATTGTCCATTCCCTATAATTTTTACAACGGCGCTTTAAAATTAGACGACAACACTTCTGAAACCGCTAAAAAATCAAATGAAAATTTGAGAAAATTAGCTAATCATCTACAAGAATTAGAAACCAACAACAAAAGCTTAGCTATTTTTAATTTAAATAATTTTAAAGCCGATGTTGCTAACGGCATGTATTTTGATTCTTCCATTCCGCAAGGTTATGGAGTGGGTAGTAGTGGCGCTTTAGTTGCTTCTATTTATGACAAATATGCACAAAATAAAATTACCGTTTTAGAAAACTTAACGCGTGAAAAATTATTAACTTTAAAAGCTATTTTTGGACAAATGGAATCTTTTTTTCATGGTAAAAGTTCTGGTTTAGACCCGTTAAATAGTTATTTGAGTCTACCCATTTTAATCAACTCACAAGACAATATTGAGCCTACAGGGATTCCTTCTCAACAAACTATTGGTAAAGGCGCTGTATTTTTATTAGATTCTGGTATGATTGGGGAAACCGCCCCAATGGTTCATGCTTTTATGGAAAAAATGAAAAATGAAGGCTTCCGAACCATGTTAAAAGAGCAATTTACCAAGCACACTGACGCTTGTGTAGATGACTTTTTAAAGGGAAATATTACCTCTTTATTAGGCAATGTAAAGCAACTATCAAAAGTAGTATTAAATAACTTTAAACCTATGATACCAGTGCAATTTCATGCGCTTTGGAAAAAAGGAATTGAAACGAATGACTATTACCTAAAACTTTGCGGTTCTGGAGGTGGTGGTTATATTTTAGGATTTACTGAAGACTTAGAAAAAGCAAAAAAATCATTATCAGGCTATCAACTAGAAGTGGTTTATAACTTTTAAATCGGGCAATGCACATTTAAAATAATAGTACTCTTTTATGAGGTTTTTTTTAAATTAGACACCCATAAATTTTACGATAAAAAATGTTTACACGTCAAAACAAATTGTTTTTAAAAAAACTATTCAGTTTGTTTAGCGTAGTACGCGGATATAATATTTTTATCATAGTATTTGCACAATATTTAAGTGCTATTTACATCTTAGCACCACATATCTCTCCAAAAGAAATTATTTTAGACTCCAAGCTACTCATGTTGGTATTGGCTAGCGCACTTTCAATTGCTGGAGGGTATATTATCAATAATTTTTACGATTCTGAAAAAGATTTAATCAACCGACCAAAAAAGACAATGCTAGATAAGCTAGTAAGTCAAAATACAAAACTTTCCGTTTATTTTGTATTGAACATGATTAGTGTTGCACTGGCAAGCTATGTTTCTTTTAAAGCTACTTTGTTTTTTTCAAGTTATATTTTTTTTATTTGGTTTTATTCTCATAAACTTAAAAAACATCCTTTTATTGGTAACATTACCGCATCAATGTTAGCTATTATTCCATTTTTTGCGGTACTGATATACTATGGTAATTTTAAATGGATTGTTTTACTACATGGATTTTTTTTAATTTCTATCATATCGATGAGAGAAATTACAAAAGATCTCGAAAACCTAAAAGGAGATTTTGCACATAATTACAATACAATACCTGTAAAATATGGTGTCGCTTACACTAAAAAGCTATTAACCTCATTCACTATTTTCACCCTTTTAGCCATGTTAATTTTAGCACAACAACCCGAAATAGGTAATATGTATTATTTTTTGTATTTGGGTAGTATCCTTTTACTTGGTTATTTTATAAAACTATGGAAAGCTAATACCAAAAATGAATACATATTTTTACACAACCTTTTAAAATTTATAATTGTAACTGGTGTTTTTAGTATTGCTTTAATAAAACCAAATTTAATTTTAAAACTCTTTTAAAGTGATAAAAAAACAATTTTACATCTATTTATACTAAGCATAAATGTTGCTTTTTTACAAAAATTGGACACGCGATTTATAACGCGATTTGATGATAAATTGAGTGTTAAATTGGCTTTCGATGATGAGATTGAAACATTACAATACAGTCAAAATAATTTAAATTACGACATTAAACCTAATATTGATTATAAAATGAATATTAGTGTTAATTACAGGTTTATCGCCTTTAACTTTGGGTTTCTCCCCATTTATTTTCAACTTATGATATAGATTAAAAGGAAAATATAATAAAAAAATGGTGCTGACTTACGTTTCAAAAAATGATTACAAAGCTTTAATTACAGTCGCGTAAAAGGTTTTTACACCTCCAATTAACCTCTTGAAAACAATAGCATAACTTATATAAAACTTCCTCGTCAAAAAATAACACATTATAGCGGATCTACAACATACAAACTTAATAGCTACTACTCCATAAAAGCATTAACTACACAAACAGAAATACAACGCATTAGCACAGGTAGCTTTTTACCTAAACTTCAATATAGCTATTCACCATATGCAAATAGCGACTTCCGCAACAGTTAGAAATACTAAGCTTTATATTAAGTACGGGATACTTACACTCTTTTGTTCTGCATCAAAACTTCTATTTAGAGATGGGGGTAATTCCGGGTATTGGAATTGAATTTTATAAACTTACCACTAAATTGAATAATACTAAAGACATTATTAAAGAAAAGGAAACAACAGCTAACTTTGATGACTTTATTGGATTAGGGTACAATTCTAAAAATTCTTTAGAGGACTTTATTATCGCCTTATTGCAACCTCTAGAAGCCAAACAGGAGCCTTTAATTTTGACACTACAAATACACACGTACAAATATTTATAGGATATCGTTTTAATGCCCCAAGTTTTGTGAAAAAGCAAGTAGATATGATTGAAAAAAAAACCGCCATTTCAATAAGACCAGTTTAACATTAAAACAAAATGTTTCACAATAAAAAGCCCCACCTATAAAGATGGGGCTTTGCATTAAAATATTGGTAATCTATTTATGAAACTACTTTTACGTTTACTGCATTTAATCCTTTTCTACCTTCTTCTAGGTCAAATTCAACGGTATCGCCTTCACGAATTTCGTCAATAGTTCCTGAGATGTGTACAAAATGTTCTGTGTTAGAACCTTCTTCGGTTATAAATCCGAAACCTTTTGTTTCGTTGAAGAATTTTACTGTTCCTGTATTCATTGTATTTAATTTTAATTATTAATTCGAAACATACTGTACAACAATGATGCCAACATCATAACATGACAATTTTATATTATGAAAAATCATTACTTATTAACACAAAGACCACATATTCAACTGATTACAACTTCAATAAAATAATTTTTACCAGACAACCTAATTTTTAAATATTACGCCATTGATATGACAAAATATTTTTTACCTTGTCATATCTTTTAATTTTGGCATAATTAAGCCTTTTATTTGATATAAAACACTACAAGCATATGAGTAATTACCACATCAAACATTTAGAAGAATACTATCAAGTATACCGGAAGTCTATACAAAATCCAGATATCTTTTGGGAAGAAATTGCTGAAGAGCACTTTGTTTGGCGTAAACGATGGAATACCGTACTGGAATGGGATTTTTCCAAACCCGAAATTAAATGGTTTAAAGGCGCTCAATTAAACATTACCGAAAATTGTATTGACAGGCATTTGCGTACTCGTGGCAGTAAAACTGCATTATTATTTGAACCCAATAACCCTGACGAATCCACACAACACATTACATACAATCAACTATACAAACGAGTCAATCAATTTGCAAATGTGCTTAAAGACCAAGGTATTAAAAAAGGAGATCGAGTGTGTATTTACCTTCCCATGATTCCTGAATTGGCTATTGCAACACTTGCCTGTGCTCGTATTGGCGCCATACACTCCGTAGTTTTTGCTGGATTTAGCGCAACAGCATTAGCAACCCGAATTAATGATAGCGATTGCAAACTTGTTATTACAGCAGACGGATCATACAGAGGAGCAAAAACGATTGACCTAAAAACAATTGTTGATGATGCTTTAAAACACACACCTTGCGTAAAAAATGTACTTGTGGTGAAACGAATTGGCAGCAGCATTAACATGCAAACAAATCGTGATAAATGGCTACAACCTCTATTAGATAATGCTTTAACCGAATGCGAACCAGAAATTATGAATGCAGAAGACCCCTTGTTTATTTTATACACTTCGGGCTCTACAGGTACACCTAAAGGGATGGTGCATACAACTGCTGGATATATGGTATACACCGCCTTCACCTTTAAAAATGCTTTCCAGTATCAAGAAAATGATGTCTACTGGTGTACTGCGGATATTGGCTGGATTACAGGACATAGCTATATTGTATACGGACCACTTGCCAATGGAGCAACAACCGTACTTTATGAAGGCGTACCCAATTATCCGGACTGGGGACGCTTTTGGAAAATTATTGAAAAACATAAAATTACTCAGTTTTACACCGCTCCTACTGCCATTAGAGCATTGGCAAAAGAAAATTTAAAACATGTTGAAAAACACGATTTGTCTTCACTAAAAATATTAGGGTCGGTTGGCGAACCTATAAATGAAGAAGCGTGGCATTGGTACGATACTAATATTGGCAAAAAGAAATGTCCGATAATTGATACCTGGTGGCAAACCGAAACGGGGGGTATTATGATTTCTCCCATTCCGTATGCGACTCCCACAAAACCTACGTATGCTACCTTACCTTTTCCTGGTATTCAGCCGGTTTTAATGGACGAGAATGGGAACGAAATAAAAGGCAATCAAGTAGATGGGCGTTTGTGTATTAAATTTCCGTGGCCATCAATGGCACGTACCATCTGGAACAACCACCAACGCTACCGAGAAACTTATTTTACCGCTTATAAAAACAACTATTTTACAGGCGATGGTGCTTTGCGTGATGAAGTGGGTTATTACCGTATTACAGGAAGAGTAGATGATGTAATTATTGTATCAGGACATAATTTAGGTACCGCTCCTATTGAAGATGCTATTAATTTACATCCTGCAATTGCAGAATCTGCTATTGTTGGTTTCCCACATGACATTAAAGGAAATGCTTTGTATGGGTATGTGATTTTAAAAGAAACAGGAACCAACAGAAATCATGATAATTTACGAAAAGAGATCAATCAAATTATTACAGAACATATTGGACCGATTGCAAAATTAGATAAAATTCAATTTACAAGTGGCTTACCTAAAACTCGAAGTGGTAAAATTATGCGTAGAATTTTACGTAAAATAGCGAGTAGCGAATTTGATACTTTAGGAGATACTTCTACCTTATTAAACCCCGAAGTGGTGCAAGAAATTATTACAAACGTTTTATAGTTGAAACTACCTTCAATTGCTTTTTCGCTAGTCATAGCACAACCCCTCTCGTTTTTCTTCGAGGGGAAACGCCACAATTAAATTACTTTTTCTTCTTTTTACCACCAAACAAGCCTCCTAAAACATCCGTTGCAGCATCTTTTATGGGGTCTATTGGATTAGTTTGAGTAGTATCTTTTGGAGCATTTTGATTACCACCCAAAACATTACCAAGAACATCATCTATCACATCACCTGCTGCATTAGTTGCTTGTTGTTGGAGTTTCTTTTTTTGAATGGCTATTAATTGTGTGGTTAAATTTTTCATGGACTGCTTCATATCAGTCTTTATTTGTGGCTTTAACATATTACCCATTATGTTTGCTAATACAGGTACTTTTACATTCTTAATATCATCATCACTTAATTTTGACAATAAAGCACCTACATCATTACCAAAATATTTTGCAGGCACATTAAAGGTAGCTTTGTAATTTAGTGTTTGATCAAAACCATGAGCACCCGCTACTTCTATAGCAATGTCATCATATTGTATTTGAAAAGGTTTTAAAACTACAGTTCCATTTTTAAATGATAATGCCGTTTTAAAATCTTTTAAATCCAACTTACTAAAGTCTATAAAACTCAATTTAGAGTCCAGCGCACTTAGCACTTGTGATTGTTGTGTGTTTACTTTTTTAGTTAATACCTCTGCCAATGCATTACCCGCTAGCGTATTAGTATTGATTGAAAAATCATCGGCAATGGTACCTGATAATTTCATTGTTGTGTTTAATTTTCCTTGTAAAATTTTAGCAATTGGCGCCAAACTTTCTAACAACTCCATCCCTTTTAATGATTTTTCAATATCAAATTTATCGATTCCTAAATCTAAATTAAAAAGTGGTTTTTCATTTTTTGTACTTACCTCTCCATCAATATTCATAGTCCCTCCAAATAAATTGGCAGTCATTTTTTGCAAACTTGCCGTTTGATCTTTAATCACCAAATCACCTTTTACATTTTGCAAGGTTAGGTTGTCATAAATTACCGTTTTTGCATTGGCGGTAAATTTAGCATCTATAAAAGAAGGAATTTTTAAGGCTTCACCCGTTTCAGATTCTTTTTGTGTATTTTCTGTTTCAGTGGTATTATCTACCATAAAATCACTTACTTTAAAGAGGTTAGATTGTACTTTAAAGTTTCCTTTTAATTTTTTATCGGAAAATAAAAATCCGAATAAATTATCAATAGTTCCTGTTCCGTTAATATCACTATCTCCCGTTTTTGCCTCAAAATGATTTAGCTGTACTTCTTTAGAGGTAAATGTTACGGTTGCTTTTTTAATATCAATAGGGTTTACAATATCTTTTGATGCATACTGAAAGTCCGTAATGGTAAATTCTCCATTATTTTTCATTTGCTCAAAATTATTGGTGTCTAGGGCGTGTTGTGAAAAGGCAGTTTTCAAATTTGCTGTCAACACCCCTTTTAGCTCGTCATCCATTTGTACAGGATAAGCTTTGGACAAGTTTTCTAGATTTAAAACACCGTCTAATTTGGCGTTTACATATCGATTATCACTAAAGGCTTTGATTATTTTTCCTGAAGCATTAAAGACGTCTTGATCTACTTGTAAGCTCAATTTATCAATTTCCACAAAAGTATCATCAGCATTTCCTGTAGTATTTTTTAAAGAGGCTATTAAATTGATGTTTTTTACACCTTTTGGCAAATCTGGATATTTAAACGATGCATTTTTTGAAACAACATCTACTTCAAATTTAGGTATGGTAGTATCCGCTACCAATCCTTTTACAAAGCCACCAATAGTAAAACTACCCTTGGTTTGTACGCCATTTAAGTTTTGTGATTGCTTTGGCAATAGGGCTATGAAATTCTTAAAGTCAGATGTTGGCGTATTAAACTTAACATTTACATCCGTAGCCTCTTTAAGTATTTGTACATAACCATCAAATTTTAATTTTAAATCGTTTACTGATAATTCATTTTCCAAAAAGGTATATTTATTTTCTGTTTGGTTGATTTTTAAATCAGCATTTAAGGCTAGTTTATGATTGTCTAAATATGTGTTTTCGCCACTTTTATAAGTGATGTTTGAGGTGGTATTTGTTTTTAGTGTGGTAATGGCTTCAGATAAATTTCCTGATCCATGATGATTAAAATCATTTAAAACCACTTTCAATTTAGAAGCTTCATCAACATACTTAACATCAAAATTAGTGAAGGCATATTCATTAATCGCGAATGTAAAATTGTTGTTGGCAGTTGTTTTTTCGGTAGTCGTATTATTTGCGTCTGCTTTAGTAATATCAGCATTACTTACACCAGCTGTATTGGTAATTACATTTACCAATGCATCATTTACCACGAAACTATTGATTTTTATTTCTGATAAATCCTTTTTAAACAGTCCGTTTACAGGAAGCTCTAAAGCAATGGTATTTGCGTAAAACAAGGTATCACCTTTAAAGGGTTTAAAATTTACAATGCTTAAGTTTTCTATTTGTATGCTTGCTTTTGGGAAGCTACGTAATAAACTGATGTCAACATCACTAAAATCAACCGTTGCATTAACGCGATTATTAATTTCTGTTTTTACTATTCCTGCAATTTTATCTTTAAACAAAAAAGGGATTGCAACCAACAAACCAAGTATGACTAATACTAGTAAACCAAGTATTTTAAATGCTTTTTTCATCTTAACTTCTTTTAATATTCACAAAAGTACGGTAAAATTTAATGATGTATTGTTAAGGTGTTGGTAAAAAAAGTAATCCCACAATTTCGCCTGTAATTGTGGGATTACTTTTTTGTTAAAGACCTCGCAGGTTTTAGAAACCTATGAGGTCTAAATATTTTTAAGCTACAATAACTATTTGTTACTTAATATCCAACTCATAAGGCAGCATCATTTGCGCACCTTCTAATTTTGCTATGTTTTTCATTTTGGTGTAAATTCGATAATTATAATCCCCTAATTCGGTTTTTATCATGTCTTCTTTAGATTGTATCAATCCAAATTGTTCAAACATTTTATCAAAATCTTTATCGTAAATTGGTAATTGTTTGATTTTATAAGTGTCTAATTCTGCTGCTTCTGCTGCACGTTGTAATGCTACATCTAAACCACCTAATTCATCTACTAATCCATTTTTTAAAGCATCTACTCCTGTCCAAACCCTACCTTGAGCTATTTCATTTACAGCATCTCTAGTCATTCCTCTACCGTCGGCAACGCGTTTTAAAAATAGTTCATAAATATCAACAACTCCTTCTTCTACAATATTGTATGTTTCTTGTGATAATGGCTCAAAAGGACTGTACAAAATAGAATGCTTGTTGGTTTGCACCTGTTCGGCATTGACACCAATATTATTCATAAACTCATGAAAATTTGGCAAGGTTCCGAACACACCAATACTACCCGTAATTGTTGTTGGTTCTGCTATAATTTTAGTGGCATTTGCAGCAATATAATACCCGCCAGAAGCTGCTAAATTACCCATAGATACAATTACTGGTTTTACTTTTTTAGTACGTTCTATTTCTCTCCAAATCAACTCACTTGCCAATGCACTACCTCCTGGAGAGTTTACACGCAATACAATTGCTTTAATTTTATCATCTTCACGAGCAGTTTTTAAGGCTTTATTGATTACTCCTTGACCAATTTGTTTTTCATCTCCTTCTCCGTAAATAATTTGACCTTGCGCATAAATTACTGCAATACGATCTTTAATTTTCATGTTTTTAACGCGAATTTTACCTGCTACTAGTTTAGCGTATTTGTATATTTCTATACTTTCCAAATCTTCATCTTCTGCAACATCCATACGGTTTTTAATATCGGCAATAAACTCATCTACATAACCTACTTTATCAATTAATTTAGTAGCCAATGCTTTTGTTGGGTTACGGGTTAATAAACCATCTGCAATTGTATCTAGTTGTGCTACACTTACACCTCTACTTGCACTAATTTCATTTTTAATTTCACTCCAAATAGAATTTAAAAATACGGTTACTTGCTGACGGTTGGCTTCGCTCATGTGTTGATTTAAAAAAGGCTCTACCGCACTTTTGTATTTTCCATGACGTACAACTTCCATCTTTAAACCGTACTTTTCTTGAAAATCTTTAAAGAATAACATATCAGTACCCAAACCTTTAAAATCTAAAGTACCTGCTGGATTTAAATAAATAGCATCGGCAACTGAGTTTAAATAGTAATCCTTTTGCGAAATCACATCACCATAAGCTAATATAAATTTACCTGATTCTTTAAATTTTAATAAGGCATCACGCAATGCTTTAATTTGTGCTGTGCCCGCTTGTGTAAAATTATTTTCAATTTTTATTCCTTTGATTCTATCATCAGTAGCAGCATATTCAATAGCTTTAATAATATCAAACAAGCCGTTATATTTTTTACTCTTACTAAACAACTCATCCAACTCACCATAATCAAAATCACCCGCGTAATCAGGAATTGGCTTATCTAACTTTAATGTTAAAACACTATTGTCTTCTACCGTTACTTTATCTTTATCATCACCACTAAAAGCAGCTGCTATCCCTATTATCAAAAATAGAAATAGCCCTAAAAAAACCATAATTCCGACAACTGTTGATAATACTCTTTTTAAAAAATTCATTGTTTATAAGTTTATAATCCCTTTTAAGGGTGTTAACATTAAAAATTATGTAGTTTTGTGAACCACAATTTATATTAAAACATAAGTCTACACATTTTTGAATTCGTTACAAAAAATATATATTTCTTTAGGAAGCAATCAAGGCAATCGCTTTGAAAACCTACAAATGGCTATTAATAAAATATATCAAACCATTGGTAATGTACATGCTATTTCTAAAGTTTACGAAACCGATGCTTGGGGTTTTAAAAGTGCTGATTTTTTAAATTGTTGTATTGAAATTTCTTCGGACAGGTGTCCAAACACACTTTTAACAGCTTTACAAGAAATTGAAAATACACTTGGCAGGAAACAGAAACAAGGAAACAACTACGAAGCACGCCCGATAGATTTGGATATTTTATTTTATGGAAATGATATTATTGAAGAAGAAAAATTGCAAATACCACATTTAGAACTTGCCAATAGAAAATTTGTATTGCAACCGCTTGCTGATATTGCTCCAAATTTTAAACATCAAAAATTCACTAAAACAATTGCCGAATTACTACTAGATTGTACGGATACTGGAAAGATAACTACAACTAAAAATGTTTTAAATAATCCGTTTGATATTCATCGGTTTTCTAAATTGAACCTCGTAACTATTGAAGGAAATATTGGAAGTGGAAAAACATCATTAGCCACAAAAATATCAGAAGATTTTAATGCCAAACTGATTCTAGAACGTTTTGCTGACAATGCTTTTTTACCTAAATTTTACGAAGATCAAACCCGTTTTGCTTTTCCGTTAGAAATGAGTTTTTTAGCCGATAGATACAAGCAACTCTCTGATGATATTGCGCAATATGATTTGTTTACCGAATTTGTAGTGGCAGATTATCACATTTCAAAATCACTAACGTTTGCAAAAGTAACCTTACCCGAAGATGAATTTGATTTGTATCGCCGTTTTTTTAACGTGATTTATAAAGACATGCAACAACCAGATTTGTATGTGTATTTATACCAAAACACTGAGCGTTTACTCCAAAACATTGAAAAAAGAGGTAGAGATTATGAACAAAACATACAGCCTGATTATTTAGAAAATATTAATAAAGGGTATGTTGAATTTATGAAAAGTCAACCCAACCTAAAGGTAAAAGTTATTGACGTTTCGGAACTTGATTTTGTAAAAAATAGAAAAGATTACTTGCATATTTTGGATTTGATCGTGGGATAACTTTGCTATTTCCACAGCAAGAGATATAAGTAACTTAAAAAAGATTACTGTAAAATGACTACTTTATCACTTTATTAAACAAATCCCACAAAACAATACCACAAGTAACAGATATATTTAAGGAGTGTTTGGTTCCAAATTGAGGGATTTCAATACAACTATCAGACGCACTAACCACATCTTGCTGAACGCCTTTTACCTCATTACCCATTATAATGGCAATTTTAGCATCTTGTTTTGGTGTGAAATCCTGTAGCATTATTGAATTTTCTGCTTGTTCTATACTGGCTATTTGTACGCCATTTGCTTTTAGTTTTTCAATAACCGCTAATGTATTTTCTGCGTATTCCCACTCTACTGTATCCGTAGCTCCCAAAGCGGTACGCTGTATGTCTTTATTGGGTGGTATAGCGGTAATACCACACAAATATATTTTTTCAATTAAAAATGCATCACTTGTACGAAAAACAGAACCCACATTGTTACTACTGCGGATGTTGTCTAAAATAACAATAATAGGGGTTTTAGGAGCCGTTTTAAACTCTTCAATAGTTTTACGATTTAACTCCTTATTTTTTAATTTTCGTAATGCTGCGGTTTGCATAGTAGTTTGTTTTGCGCAAAAATAATGTTTTTGGTTTGATTCTTTGTTATTTGATGAAAGATAAAAAAACCATCTTATTAAAATGTACTTACGTACTCACTGTGATGTGATTTCTCACTCCGTATCGAAATGACAAAAAAAATTGACTTTCTGTTCAAAAAATGTTACCTTCGCTTAACTCCGAATATAAATCATTGAAACGGATTCATATTCTTAATAAGTTAAGCGAAAATATTTTTTATATTCCTGAATTCAAGAACTTAACATTTCGTTTTACTCCAAATATTTTTTCTTTTTCTTTTGCGTTAGCGATTAAACGGCGTATTTGAACTCCTAAAAATGGTGGCGTTTATGCCATTTTTAGAGTGAGTAATGAAAGCGCGACCCCAAGGGAACGCCCAAAACAATATCCTATATAAAAAAAGAGCTTACCGTTAGCCGATAAGCTCTTTTATATATTTCAATCTAGATTAAGATGTTATCCTTAAGATTACATCATCCCTGGCATACCACCTCCCATTGGAGGCATTGCTGGTGCATCTTCTTTAATGTCAATTAAAGCACACTCGGTAGTTAAAATCATACCTGCAACAGATGCTGCGTTTTCCAAAGCAACACGGGTTACTTTTTTAGGATCTATAATACCTGCTTTTAGCATGTCTACATATTCATCAGTTTTGGCATTGTAACCAAAATCAGCTTTTCCTTCACTTACTTTTGCACAAATTACAGAACCTTCTTTACCTGCATTTTCAGCAATGGTACGTAAAGGCGCTTCAATTGCACGAGCAATAATAGCAATACCTGTTTCTTCATCAGCATTTTCTGGTTTTACTTTTTTAAGCACGCTTTTAGCGCGCACTAAAGCAACTCCTCCACCTGCAACAATACCTTCTTCTACAGCGGCACGTGTGGCATGTAAAGCATCATCTACTCTATCTTTTTTCTCTTTCATTTCCACTTCCGATGCTGCACCTACATATAAAACAGCTACACCACCTGCTAATTTTGCTAAACGTTCTTGTAGTTTTTCTTTATCATAATCAGATGTAGTGGTTTCTACTTGTGATTTGATTTGGCTCACACGCATTTTAATATTTTGCGCATCACCTGCTCCGTTTACTATTGTGGTATTATCTTTATCAATTACTATACTTTCTGCAGTACCTAACAAATCTAAAGTTGCATTTTCTAATGAGAACCCTCTTTCTTCAGAAATCACTGTACCGTTTGTTAATATTGCAATATCCTCTAACATTGCTTTTCTACGGTCACCAAAACCAGGTGCTTTTACTGCTGCAATTTTTAATCCACCTCTTAATTTATTTACTACTAAAGTTGATAAGGCTTGCCCATCAACATCTTCAGCAATAATTAATAACGGACGTCCTTCCTTTGCAATTGGTTCTAAAATTGGTAAAATTTCTTGTAAGTTAGAAATCTTTTTATCGATTAATAAAATATATGGATTATCTAATTCCGCCACCATTTTATCAGCATCGGTTACAAAATAAGGAGATAAATATCCTCTATCAAATTGCATACCTTCTACAACATCTACATAGGTATCTGTTCCTTTTGCTTCCTCAACAGTAATAACACCTTCTTTACCTACTTTTGCAAATGCCTTTGCAATAAGGTCACCTATTACTTCATCATTATTTGCTGAAATAGAGGCTACTTGTTTAATTTTACTTGAAGACGAACCTACTTCTTCCGCTTGTTTTTCCAAATCGGCTACAATTGCCTCTACAGCTTTATCAACACCACGTTTTAAATCCATTGGGTTTGCTCCTGCTGCTACGTTTTTTAAACCTTCTTTTACAATTGCTTGTGCTAATACGGTTGCGGTTGTGGTACCGTCACCTGCTAAATCGTTGGTTTTAGAGGCAACTTCTTTTACCATTTGCGCCCCCATATTTTCTAATGGGTTTTCTAGCTCAATTTCTTTAGCTACGGTCACACCATCTTTAGTTACCGTTGGACCTCCAAATGCTTTTGAAATGGTTACGTTTCGTCCTTTTGGACCTAATGTTACTTTTACTGCATTTGCTAATGCATCTACTCCACGTTTTAATCCGTCACGTGCCTCTATATCAAATTTTATATCTTTTGCCATCGTAAATTTGTTTTACGCTTCCGTAAAAACGAAAGTCTTATGAATTATACTTTTAATTTATTCTGTAATTTTTATTACTCCCTCCTTTTGGGTGGGATGGGAATTTAGATTATTGCCAACACGTCACTTTCGCGCATAATTAAATAGTCTTGACCCTCTAATTTCAAATCGGCACCTGCATATTTACCGTACAAAACAATGTCTCCTACTTTTACTGTCATAGGCTCATCTTTTGTTCCCTTACCTACTGCTACTATTGTTCCTTTTTGTGGTTTCTCTTTTGCCGTATCTGGAATAATAATACCAGATGCTGTTGTAGTTTCTGCTGCTGCTGGAGCAATTACTACTCTATCTGCTAATGGTTTTATTTGTAATGCCATTTTTATATAATTTAAAATTAATTAATTGTTTTTATTTACTTTTAGTTATTTCAGAATTAGTTATTTCAGAAATTATACCATTTTTTGAACTGCTGACAAATTTACATAAAACAAAAATGCCAACTGTATAAGTTGGCATTTTTAAATTGTGGGACGATAAAAGCCCAAATACTTATTTATCGATGTAAACACCGTAAAACGTATTGTTTTATTTATTATCTCCTGTTGTTGGTTCTGGTGTTTCTGGTGTTGTAGAAATTGGTGCTTCAATATTTTGATCATTTGCTCCTTCTAACGCCTTAGAAGTTGCTCCACTATTACCAAAAATAGTAACGTTAGATAATAATATTAAAACAACCATTAAGATTGCTAACCACCATGTACTTTTATCTAAAAAATCAGTAGTTTTTTGAACACCTCCAATTTGCGCTCCAGATCCACCACCAAATGTAGATGCCAAACCGCCACCTTTTGGCTCTTGTACCATTACTACTATTATTAGTAAAACGGCAATAATCATTATTAGTACTAAAAAGATATTAAACATGTTGTGTTATTTTATTATGTGTTATTTATTTTTCTAATTTTTCTATATCCGAAATTCGGATTGCAAAGTAACTACTTTTTTCTGGATATTTCAAACTTAAAATACGATAAGCTTGTTTTGCCTGTTTATAGTTCTTTTGTGCTAAATATACTTTTGCTAATGTTTCTGTCATTAACTCCTCCGAAGAGAAACTATTTTGTGATGCTAAATTTTTAAGTGACACCGTAGTTTTAATCGGTTTTATCTTAGGTTTATTAGCTATAAACTGATCTATACGATCAAATTTTGTTGGTTTTTTAGCTGTAATTTCTTTTTCTGAAACCAACCTATCAATCGGCTTTATTTTTGATAATTTTAACCACTCTTGAAACGAATGGGTTTCACTTTTATTAAATTCTAACGGCGCATCAATTTCTAAAATATCTGTCTCTTTTTTGGATTCAAATAAATTTGGATGGGTAACTTTATCATCATAATCAGCGGTTTCTGATGTAAAAACGATAATTTCTTCTGCATCTATTACGTCAAAAGCTCTTATTTGCTCTTGTAATTGTTGTTGTTTTTGTGAAATGATTTGCTGATGAAAAACATCCGAAGTGATGTAATCAAACAAAATACTTCTATCCGTTGTATGTGCTGATGTTTGCTTGAGCTCTTGGTTATATTGGTAACTGTCTTCGTTTTTTAATCCTTTTAAATACAAAGCTCTTGCCGATTGGAAATACGGGAATGCATCCAATATTTCTTTTAATGCTAGTGTTTGTGAAGCATTAATATATTGTGGTTGTTGCAATATGTTAGCAAATTCTATTTTATTCATCACCTACCATTTTGCTAAAGATGCGTTAAAAATATCTTGGGTAATGCGTTCATAAATAAAATCAACTGCGGTGTCTTTTGTACCTCCTATTAATTGTTGCGTTGCTGGATAATCATAATAAAAAGAAAACCTTTTTTCAAAATCATCTTCTTCTTTTGTTTGGTTATAAAAACGCACATTAATTGATATGGTAAGTCTATTTTGTGCTGCTTTTTGATTAGCGGTAGCACTCATTGGCGCTATGATATAACTTACAATTTCACCTTCATAGGTCAAATCGGCATTGGCATTACTGAGCTCTAAATTGGTTTGCCCTTGTATTAAATCTTGCAATGCTAATGTAAATGTTCTATCAATACCTGGTTCTACAATAGGCGCATTGTTACGAAAAAAATTAACTTGAAATGTTTTCGCACTTCCAACGTCACCACCTGTAAAAGAGTAAATACCACACCCTTGAAACACTAATAATGTAATGATAGATAACACTGTAATTTTAATGAATTTCATATTTTAATTTTCGCATTTGAGAGGTTAAAAGTACTATTTTATCTCTAATGAGAATACTCTTTAACCTATTTTATGTTTTGTTATAAATCGTATTGTTTTATTTTTCGATATAAAGTACGTTCTGAAATACCCAATTCCTCAGCTGCTAATTTACGTTTTCCTTTGTTTTTTTCTAAGGATTTTTTTATGAGTTCCAATTCTTTTTCATGAATAGATAAGGTTTCTTCTTCCGTAATATCTTCTATATAATCATAATTTTCCGTTACTTCAGGTGTCACAGAAACTTCTTGCGGAATTTGTAATACTGCTGTTTCTTCTGTAGGTTTATCAGCTATCGTTTCTGGTTCGGGTTTGTAAATTTTTTGTATCAGCTCTTGATTTTTTTGCTGCACTGCTTCTGAATTTCCATTACGCATCAACTCCATAGTCAATTTTTTTAAATCATTCAGGTCGGCTTTCATATCAAACAACACTTTGTACAGTATTTCACGCTCGTTACTAAAATCACTATCCGATTTAGTATGCGAAATTACCGATGGTAAATTATTACCTATATTGGGTAAATATCCTTGTAAAAGTGCCGCATCAATGTTTCTGTTTTGCTCTAATACCGATATTTGCTCTGCAATATTTCGTAATTGACGAATGTTACCATTCCACCTATATTTTTGCAATAATTGCACTGCACTTTCATCTAAACGGATGGTTGGCATTTTATATTTTAAAGCAAAATCCGAGGCGAATTTTCTAAATATTAAATGAATATCCTCTTTACGCTCACGTAAAGGTGGTAATAGTATTTCTACAGTACTTAAGCGGTAATATAAATCCTCTCTAAACTTGCCTTTTTTTATCGCCTCAAACATATTTACATTAGTAGCGGCTACAATACGTACATCTGTTTTTTGCACTTTAGACGACCCTACTTTTATAAACTCACCATTTTCAATAACCCTCAACAAACGTACTTGTGTTGTTAGTGGCAACTCACCTACTTCATCTAAAAAAATAGTCCCTCCATCAGCTACTTCAAAATAACCACTACGGGTTTGTGTTGCTCCTGTAAAAGCACCTTTTTCATGACCAAACAATTCACTATCAATAGTTCCTTCAGGTATGGCTCCGCAGTTTACTGCAATATACTTACCGTGTTTACGATGCGATAAGGAATGTATTATTTTAGGTATACTTTCTTTACCAACACCGCTTTCTCCTACTACCAAAACGGTAATATCTGTTGGCGAAACGCGTATTGCTTTTTCTAATGCTCTATTTAATTTAGCATCATTACCTATAATTCCGAAACGTTGCTTTACTGCTTGTACTGATTCCATTTAATTGATAATTATTAATTGACAATTGTCAATTAAATTAGTTATTTTCACTATACCCAACTGCTACTCCTTTAAATGTTGCTGTGGTACAATCGTTAATTTTTACCATTACAAAATCGCCAATTTTATAATTTTCTTTAGGAAAAACGACCATGTTATTTTGACTGTTTCGTCCTGCCCATTCATCTTTTGATTTTTTAGAGGTACGTTCTATCAATACTTCCTCTGTTCTTCCCACATGTTTTTTCAATTGCTCATGTCCTACAGCACGTTGCAAGTCGATAATTTCTTGTAAACGACGTTTTTTTACATCCAAAGGCACATCGTCTTCCATTTTACGTCCTGCCATAGTACCGGGTCTTTCAGAATACGCAAACATAAACCCGTAGTCATATTTCACATATTTAATTAATGATAATGTATCTTGATGATCAGCTTCGGTTTCTGTTGGAAATCCTGCAATCATGTCTTGTGACAATGAGATATCTGGAATAATTTTATAGATATTATCAATCAACTCCATATACTCTTCACGGGTATGTTGACGGTTCATTAATTTCAATATTCTGTTACTACCACTTTGCACTGGCAAGTGTAAATAATTACAAATATTTTGATGTTTTGCCATGGTTTCAATTACTTCTAAGTGCATATCATGCGGATTAGATGTAGAAAAACGAATACGCATTTTAGGAAATTTTATGGCTACCATATCCAACAACTGTGCAAAATCAACTGCGGTTGCTTTTTGTATTTCGGTAGCGTTTTTAAAGTCTTTTTTCAATCCGCCTCCATACCATAAATAACTATCTACATTTTGCCCCAATAAGGTTACTTCTTTATATCCATTTTTAACCAAATTGGCTATTTCTTTTAAAATAGATTGTGGTTCTCTACTGCGCTCTCTTCCTCTCGTAAAAGGAACTACACAAAAAGTACACATGTTATCACATCCTCGGGTAATGGATACAAATGCTGTAACTCCGTTAGTATGCAAACGCACTGGGGTAATATCGGCATAGGTTTCCTCTTTGGATAAAATTACATTTACAGCATCTCTACCTGCATCAATTTCTTCCAATAAATTAGGGAAATCTTTATAAGCATCTGGACCTACAACCAAGTCTACTATTTTTTCTTCTTCTAAAAATTTTTCTTTCAAACGTTCTGCCATACAACCCAAAACGCCAACTTTCATTTTAGGATTATGTTTACGTTTAACTGCTTGATATTGCTGTAAACGCTTGCGTACTGTTTGCTCTGCCTTATCTCTTATGGAACAGGTATTGACCAATACTAAATCTGCTTCCTCCATTTTTTGAGTGGTATTATACCCCTCTTTCGCTAAAATAGACGCTACTATTTCACTATCTGAAAAATTCATTTGGCAACCGTAACTTTCTATAAAAAGTTTACGGGTATTTTCTTTCTTATTAATAGTAAGCAATGCTTCTCCTTGCTTACCTTCGTCAATTATTTTCTCCATATATATAATGTATGCATATTCAGTTGACAAAGATAGTACTAAAAACAGTTTCTGACAAAGTGGCAGACGTTTTTTAATGCTAATTTTACGTTAAGTTCATCTTTTTCATCGGATTTAAAAAAAATAATATACTTTTGCAAAATCTAAAACGAGGAGTAATGGCAAAGAATTTAGTAATAGTAGAGTCCCCTGCAAAGGCGAAAACAATTGAAAAGTTTCTAGGAAAAGATTTTAAAGTGGAGTCCAGTTTTGGACACATTGCCGATCTTCCTTCCAAAGAATTAGGGATAGATGTAGAGGGTGATTTTGACCCCAAATATGTTGTTTCTACCGATAAAAAAACAATTGTAAAAAAACTAAAAACACTAGCCAAAAAAGCCGACACTGTATGGTTAGCAAGTGATGAGGATCGAGAGGGTGAGGCTATTGCTTGGCATTTACAAGAAACTTTAAAGCTAGATAAAAATAAAACCAAACGTATTGTTTTTAACTCCATTACCAAAAATGCCGTTACCACAGCAATTGAAAATCCACGTGAAATAGATTATAATTTAGTAAATGCACAACAAGCACGTAGAGTTTTAGACCGTATTGTTGGTTATGGCTTATCTCCTGTTTTATGGCGTAAAGTAAAAGCTGGATTATCTGCTGGTAGAGTACAATCCGTTTCAGTACGTTTAATTGTAGAACGTGAACGCGCTATTGAAGCCTTTAACACCGAAGCAGCTTATAAAATTATTGCTGAGTTTACAACATCCGAAGGAAAAAAGTTTAAAGCTAAATTGCCAAAAGACTTTAAAACCAAAAAAGAAGCACAAGGTTTTTTAGATAAAAACAAAGGCGCCGATTTTAAAATAGCTAGCTTAACACAAAAACCCGCTAAAAAATCGCCCGCAGCACCGTTTACTACCTCTACACTACAACAAGAAGCTTCAAGAAAATTATATTTTTCAGTAAGCCGTACCATGCAAGTTGCACAACGCTTGTATGAACAAGGTTTGATTACTTATATGAGAACCGATAGCGTCAACCTATCTAAAGAAGCTCTGGGAGCTGCCGCTGCTGAAATAGAAGATTCTTTTGGAAAAAAATATATACAAACCCGTACTTTCGCCAATAAAAATAAAGGTGCTCAAGAAGCGCACGAGGCCATTAGACCTACCGATATGAGTAAACGCTCTGTAAACGTAGAACATGATCAAGCACGCTTATATGAGTTAATTTGGAAACGAACATTAGCCTCACAAATGAGCGATGCGCAATTGGAACGTACCAACGTAAAAATTGAAGCCTCTACACACAATAAAGAGTTTACTGCAAACGGACAAATGATTAAATTTGACGGTTTTTTAAAAGTATATTTAGAAGGTAACGATAACGAAGAGGAAGAGCAAGAAGGTATGCTACCTGTAATGAGAAAAGGCGACTTTGTAAACAACAATTACATTACCGCTACCGAACGTTTTAGCAGAGCACCTTATCGCTTTACCGAAGCTTCTTTAGTAAAACGGTTAGAAGAACTAGGTATTGGTCGTCCGTCAACTTACGCCCCTACCATATCTACTATTCAAAATAGAAAATACGTAGAAAAAGGACAAATTGAAGGCGTGGAACGCAAGTACAATCAGTTGGTTTTAGAAAAAGATACTATTAAAGACACTATTTTATCTGAAAAAGTAGGTGCTGATAAAGGCAAACTAATCCCTACAGATATTGGTATGATTGTAAACGACTTTTTAGTTGCCAATTTTGAAAACATCTTAGATTACAACTTTACCGCTAACGTAGAAAAGCAATTTGACTTAATTGCTACAGGCGATAAAGACTGGAAAATGATGATGAAAGATTTCTACAAAGAATTTCATCCTCGTGTTTTAGATGTTCAAGAAAATGCTGAACGCGGTAATGGAGAACGCATATTAGGCGTGCACCCAGAAACCGGACGTCAAGTAAGTGTTCGATTAGGTAGATTTGGAGCGATGGTGCAAGTTGGCACTGTTGATGATGAGGAAAAACCATTATTTGCTAGTTTAACTGCCGACCAAAGCTTAAGCACCATTACTTTTGAAGAAGCAATGGATTTATTTAAACTCCCAAAAGATTTAGGAATTTATGAAAACGAAGCTGTAATTGTAAGTAACGGTCGTTTTGGTCCGTATGTGAAATGGGGAGCCAAATACATTTCATTAGAAAAAGGAGAAAATGCAATGGATGTTGATTTAGACAGAGCCATTGTATTAATTGAAGCTAAAAAGAAAGCAGATGCTCCCATACATCATTATGAAGGCTTAGAAGTAACCAAAGGCGTTGGTCGTTTTGGTCCGTTTATTAAATGGAACGGCATGTTTATTAACGTCAACAGAAAATATGATTACGACACACTTTCCGTTGCTGACATTGAAGAACTAATTGAAGCTAAAAAACAAAAAGAAATTGACAAGCTAATCGTTTCTTGGGAAGAAGAAGGTATTCGTATTGAAAAAGCGCGTTGGGGAAGACACAACATTATTAAAGGGAAACAAAAATTAGAATTAGCAAAAACCGTAGACCCTACAAAAATTACTTTAGAAAAAGCAATCAAATTATTGGAAGAAGCGAAGCCAAAACGTAAAACTGCTAAGAAAAAAACCGCAACCAAAAAGAAGACCGTTGCTAAAAAGAAAACTACAACTAAGGAAAAATAACAATCATGATTGATTTTTTAACCCCCGTTTCTAAAGAAGTATTGGCACACGCCAAAATACAAGAAGAACAAGCGTTAGGGTTTCAAACACAGTTTCATACCGACAATGAATTTCCTGAAATTAAAAAAGGAGATTTAGTCATTGTTGGTGTTTTAGAAAATAGAAACGACATACATTATATAGGAGAAGTATTATCGTTCGCCGAAATTAGAAAATCCTTCTATGAACTTTTCCCTGGTAACTGGACACAAAACATTGTTGATATTGGTGACATTAAACCAGGAGCAAGTGTTAATGACACCTATTTTGCAACCAAACAAGTAATTAGCAACCTTATTAAATTAGGAGCAACACCTATTATTTTAGGCGGCAGCAATGATATCACATACGCACAATATAGAGCGTATGACAACTTAGACCAAATGGTAAATTTAGTTAGTATTGATGCTAAATTTGATTTAAAAGACCCATCTGAAGGTATTAAAAATAACAACTATTTAAATGATATTATTACTGAAGAACCTACAAACCTAAGTAACTTTACTAATATAGGATTTCAAACCTATTACAACTCGCAAGAAGAAATTGACTTAATGGAGCGCCTGTATTTTGAAGCGTATCGATTGGGAGAAATCACAAATAATTTAAGCATTATAGAGCCTATTACCCGTAATGCTGACTGTATTAGTCTTGACATTACCGCCATACAAGCATCTGCATTATCTAACGGAAAAGGATACCGATCACCAAACGGTTTTGAAGGAAGAGAAGCATGTACTATTGCACGCTATGCAGGGATAAGCAACCAAATATCTAGCTTTAGTATTTTAGAACTCCATAATTATCTATCAGACGCTGGAACAATGCTAATTGCGCAAATAATATGGTACTTTATGGAAGGGTCACATTGCAAAATCATAGAACCTCCTTTTGCAAATCAAAGTAATTTTACAAAATACAATGTAATGATCCCCGATTTCAACTTAGTATTTTATAAAAGTCTAAAAAGTAAGCGATGGTGGGTAGAAGTACCTGAAAACAATATGTCACAAAAAAATGCGTTATTACCTTGTTCAGAACAAGATTATAAAGCAGCTTGTAATCAACAAATACCTGAACGTATTTTTAAAGCTTTTAGGAAAAACTTAATTTAACACTATTTTAGAGGTTTCATCGATAAAACGCACTGTTTTTCGGTCAAAAGGATAGGGCTTCTTAAAAATATTACACATTTTTTAGCAAAAAAGTTGTTTTTTAGCAAATATATGGATATGTTTACGCCCTTGTAATAGATAACACACAATATTAATAAAACATTATATGAAGAAGTTAGTAGCATTCGTAATGATTTTTACAGCATTCGTAAGTTGTAACAAAAGTTCAAACGGACAACTTGTTGGAGTTAAAGGTAAAAAATGGCACCCTGAACAACCTTACGGAACAACTTTAGTTCCTGGAGGATCATTTATTATGGGTAAATCTGACGAAGATAGACCTGCCGTTCAAGATGCGCCAACCAAAACCGTTACTGTTCGTTCTTTTTATATGGATGAAACAGAAATTACAAACAGTGAGTATCGTCAATTTGTGGAATGGGTACGTGATTCAATTGTACGTACAAAATTAGCTATTTTAGCTGATGAAACGGGTGAAGATGATAGCGCCAGTGATAAAAAAGTAACAGGTATTGCTGCATATGCTTTTAAAGATGCTGATACAGCAAACTTAAGCGTATATGATAAATACATGCTAGACAACTATTACAGCATGATGGACAACTATGAAGGTAGAAAATTAAATCATGATGTGGATTTGATTTTAGATAAAGACGAATATCCAGATGAGTACTACACAGAGGTAATGGATTCTATGTATTTACCTCTTGAAGAAGCTTTTAATGGTAACCGCCCTTGGGATGTAAAGAAATTTGTATACCGTTACAAGTGGCTAGACATTGAAGAAGCTGCTAAAGCACACAACAAAGGAAAAAGAAGAAAAGATTTCATTAAGACAGATACAATTGAGGTATACCCAGACACCACAGCGTGGATTAGAGATTTTGCATACTCTTATAATGAACCAATGCACAATGATTACTTTTGGCATGATGCTTATGGTGATTATCCTGTAGTTGGAGTTTCTTGGGGTCAAGCAAAAGCATTTTGTGATTGGAGAACATTATACCGTAATTCCTTCATTAAAAAAGGACAGTCACATGTTAACAGTTTCAGACTACCATCAGAAGCAGAGTGGGAATATGCTGCTCGTGGAGGCTTATCTGGAGCGTCTTACCCATGGGGTGGACCATACACCAAAAACGACAGAGGTTGTTTTTTAGCTAACTTTAAACCATTGAGAGGTGATTACGCTGCCGATCAAGCATTATATACTGTTGAAGCTGATGCATATCAACCAAACGATTACAACCTATATAATATGGCAGGAAACGTATCAGAGTGGACAGCATCATCTTATGATGCCAATGCTTATGAATACATGTCAACAATTAACCCAAGTGTAAACCAAAAGGCAAACATGCGTAAAGTAATACGTGGTGGGTCTTGGAAAGATGTAGCTTATTTTTTACAAGTAAGTACACGTGATTATGAATATGCCGATTCATCAAGAAGTTTTGTAGGTTTCAGAACCGTACAAGATTATATGGGAACGGATGTTACATCATCAAAAAATACAGCGAGATAATTATTTACTAATTATATATTAACCAATTCAAAATTTATTATTTAACTTAACTAAAAACAATTTATTATGGCACAATCAAGAGGATATCAAAAATTTATGGCAATGGCTTACGGACTAGGTGGAGCAGTTGTAATTATCGGAGCATTATTCAAATTAATGCACTGGAAAGGTGGAGCACTCATGTTAATTATCGGTTTAGGAACAGAGGCAATAATTTTTGCATTATCTGCATTTGAACCTTTACATGAAGAGTTAGACTGGTCATTAGTGTACCCTGAATTAGCAGGAGCTCAAACTTCAAACAAAAAAGGTAAAAAAGAAACTCCAGAGGATGCTCAGGGCTTATTATCTCAAAAATTAGACGCAATGTTAAAAGATGCAAAGTTAGATGCTAACTTAATGTCTTCTTTAAGTACGTCAATTGCAGGATTCAAAGGTGCTGCTGAATCAATTCAACCAGCTGTTGATTCTATGGCTGCAACTAAAAAATACTCTGAACAAATGAGTTTAGCTGCAAGTCAAATGGAAGGATTAAACTCTTTATATAAAGTGCAAATGGAATCTGCTTCACGTCAAGCTGAAGTAAACAAATCTGCTGCTGACTATGCTGAGCAATTACAGTCTCAAATGGCTTCATTAACATCTAACTTATCTTCTTTAAACGGAGTATATGGTGGTATGTTATCAGCTATGACAAACAAATAATTAGTTTTTCAACTAACAATTAATATTAATTTAAAAAACTAATTAAATATGGCTGGTGGAAAATTAAGTCCTAGACAGAAAATGATTAACCTAATGTACTTAGTACTTATGGCAATGTTAGCAATGAACATGTCAAAAGAAGTATTAACCGCATTTGGTATCATGAACGATAAATTTGTTGAAAACAATACGGCTTCAACAGATAGAAATGCAAATTTTTTACAAACTATTGCTCAAAAAGCTCAAGATGAGCCAGAACAATATAGTGTAATCAATTCCAAAGCAAAAAACATATCTAAAACATCTAATGAGTTTTATGCCTTTTTAGAAAGTGTAAAAGGAGATATTACAAAACCTTTTCAAGATAAATTAAAACCTGATGGTTCATTGCCATATGAGGCTATGGACAAAGGGGATGCTATTGATGAAGCATGGTTTAAAGGTGACAAACTAAAACCTGCTGGACAAGCGGTAGTTGACGCGTTTAACAAATATAAAACAGATATGTTTAAACTGTTAGATAATAAAGACGCTAAAGGAAAGCAATTAAATGCTGCTTTAATAGCTACATTAAACAAAAAATTTAATACTGATGAAGTTACATCTAAAGAAAACGGAAACAAACCATGGTTACGTTATCACTTTGAAGGGTTTCCTGCTATTGCTTCTTTAGCTAAAATGTCTTCTTTTCAATCGGATGTAAAATCTTTAGAATCTGAAGTATTATCTGGATTATTATCTGGCAAACAAGCATCTGCATTATCATTTAACAACTATCGTGCAATTGTAGTACCTGAAAAAACAGCTTTCTTTTCTGGAGAAAACTTTAAAGGTCGTATTGTATTAGGAAGAGTTGATGCATCTACTAAACCAAATAAAGTTATTTTAAATGGTAAAGAAGTAGACGCTAAAAACTTTAAAGATGGTGGTGTTGTTTTAGATTTCCCTGCTGGAGCAGTTGGAGATAGAGACTTAAAAGGTAAATTTGTTTTCATGGAAAACGGTAAGCCTGTTGAAGTTGCTATTGAAAGCTCTTATGCGGTAATACCTAAACCAAACTCTGCTACTATTTCTGCTGATAAAATGAACGTTGTTTATAGAGGTATCCCTAACCCAATGACAATTTCATTTGCAGGTGTAGCTTCTAACAAAACAAATGCTTCTGCACCAGGTTTACGTAAATCTGGAAAAGGGTATATTATGACACCAGGTAAAGGTAGAGAAATTACTATTACCGTTAACGGTACATTAAGTGATGGAGCAAAAGTTTCTGATAGAAAGAAATTTAGAATTAAAGATATCCCACGTCCTGCTGCTGCGGTAAGCAAGAAAACAGGTATCTTAAAAAAATCAAGGAATTCTTTAAAATCAGCAACTATTTCTGCTGAATTAGAAGATTTTGTATTTGATTTGAACTTAAAAGTAGGTACTTTTAAATTTAAAGTTCCTGGTAAAGCAACTATTACTTGTAATGGATCAAGATTAAACTCAAGAGCAAAAGCAGCATTAGCAGGAGCAAAAAGAGGAGATCAAATTACTATTTTTGACATGAAAGCTTCAATAAAAGGAAGTAATCAAAAATTAAAACCAGCTGCTCCAGTAATTATTGAGCTTACAAACTAAAAGCATATTACATAATACTGTAAGGCATGTTTTAAAACCTGCTTTACAGTATTAATCAAATAAAACAATAAAATTAGACCCATGAAAAAGAAAATCTTTTTAGTAGCCACATTGGCATTTTTGGCAATACAAGGTGTTAGCGCACAATACAACATATTGAACGCAAAAAGCCCTGAAGAAATTGGCGTAAAAACTGAAGATCAAAAAGCATACGACAATAACAAACCTTTAGAATACGGTTTTATTGACGATAGAGATATTTTATGGTCACGTATGGTGTGGGAAAAAATTGTTTTAGATGAACGTGTAAATTTCCCTTTATACTACCCAATTGATACTGCTCATATTGGTAAAGAACGTAGAAGTTTATATGATGTTTTAGCAAAAAACATTAAAAACGGAAACATAGAAAACCTATATACAGATGATTATTTTACTGGAAAAGTATCTTTTGATGATGTACAAGAAGGTTTAGTGAAAATTGATACTGCAGATACAGGTTACGAGCAATACAATGCAGGTGAACCAATTTCTCCAGAATACATTGATACTACTGAAATTACATCTTATGATGTAAAGGAATACCGTATTAAAGGATTGTGGTACTTTGACAAACGTCAAGGAGAGTTGAAATACAGAATGATTGCAATATGTCCTGTTGTACCTGATGTTAACTTTTTAGATGCTGATGAACCAGATTTAATAGAACCTTTCTGGATTTATATTCCAGACGCTAGAGAAGTATTAAACAAAGCAATGGTATTTAATGATAAAAATACTGCAAAACCTATTTCATTTGACCACTTATTAAACGCAAGACATTTCGGCGCTTATATGTATAAAGAAGAAAATGTATATCAAGATCGTAAGATTACAGAATACATACCTGAAAATGCATTGATGCAGTTATTGGAATCAGATCGAATCAAAGAAAAAATTAGAGACTTTGAGTTAGATCAATGGCAATACTAATTTTCAAAAATATTTTAAAAAGCTCGTAGTTATCACTACGAGCTTTTTTTTGTAATAGATTTGCTCTTAAATTACTTACTTTTGCATTTTAACTTCAATTATTAAACATGAACACACCAGTAGATTACATTATTGTTGGTTTTGGTTTGGCAGGACTAACCTTTACGGAACAGCTACGTAAAAACAACAAAAGCTTTATAGTGATTTCTAGTTTAGAAAAATCATCATCCATAGTTGCTGGCGGCATGTATAACCCTGTAATTTTAAAACGATTTACCTTAGCTTGGGAAGCATCGGGACATTTAAAAACAGCTCTACCCTTTTACAAGGAATTAGAAACCTATCTACAAAAATCATTTTTAATACCACTACCCCTTTACCGAATACTCAACAGTATTGAAGAACAAAATAATTGGCACATTGCTACGGATAAACCCTCTCTATCTCCTTATTTAGACACCCAACTTATTGAAAATAAAAATAAAAACATTACTGCTAATTACAAATTTGGAGTCGTTACACAATCTGGGCGGTTAAAAGTAAAATCGCTTATTCAACATTATGTAAAAAAGCTAAAGCAAACCAAACAATTTATTGCTGAAAACTTTGATTATACCGCACTAAATCATACCACCAATAGTATTAATTACAAAAACTATACTGCAAAACACCTTATTTTTTGTGAAGGTTTTGGAATGAAAAATAATCCGTATTTTAATTACCTACCTTTAAAGCCATCAAAAGGAGAAACCATCACTATAGTTGCTCCTGAATTAAATTTAGAAGCTATTGTAAAGTCAGGAGTTTTTATACTACCTACCGCTAAAAAAAATGAATATTTAGTTGGCGCCACTTATAATTGGACCGATGAAACTTGGGATGCTACTACAACTGGAAAAGAACAATTGCAACAAAAATTAGAAAAATTTATCATTTGTCCCTACACCATTGTAAAACAAGCAGCTGGTATTAGACCTACCGTAAAAGACCGAAGACCATTACTAGGACAACACCCAAAACACCCCAATATTTATGTTTTAAACGGCTTAGGAACTCGCGGTGTTATGGTTGCACCAACAGTAAGTAAACAATTGTATGATTTTATAGCATTCAAAAAACCTTTAAATACCGAAATTGACATCAAAAGATTTTTATAACAAACTATCTAAAATTATTTTTTTGACTTTCCTTGTATTTTTGAACTGCATTTTTATCATAATGCACAAACATATTAATCCATATACTACGTGCCATACGCGCCATTAATGGCATTAAAACAATCATTGTTAGTGTTATAATTCCGAAAGTTTGCCATACTGTAGGCGTAAAAAAGAGGTTTGCCAATACAAAAGCAGCCACTGAAAAAGCAATTCCCAATGCATAACTTACATACATGGCACCATCAAAAAAACCAGGTTCAATGTGGTAGCGTTGCCCACAAGAACTACATTTTTTATTCATTTTTAAAGTTGTAGCCAACTTATAACTGTTTTTTTCAACATACATACTTTCCTCATGACACTTCGGACATTTACCAAAGAACATACTGTATAAGATATTTCCTTTTTTAAGCATTTATTTTATGTATTTTTGCAGATTAATAATCACAAAGGTAGTCAAAATTCAAAACTACCTCGTAACATTTGTAACACATGCTTAATATTCATAATCTATCAGTTTCCTTTCAAGGAGAAGACTTGTTTAAAGAAATTACTTTTCGTTTAGGAGCGGGCACTAGAGCTGGGTTAATAGGTAAAAATGGCGCAGGAAAATCAACTTTATTAAAAATCATTTCTGGAGATCAAGAGTATGATAGTGGTCAAATTGCATTAGGCAAAGATGTTAGAATAGGTTTTTTACGTCAAGATATCGATTTTATAGAAGGCAGAACCGTTTTAGAAGAATCTTACCAAGCTTTTGAAGCTATCAAAAAAATGGAGTTTCAGATGGAAGAACTCAATAGAGAACTTACTGAAAGAACCGATTATGAAAGTGATGCTTACGCAAAAATTATTGAAGATGTAACAGAATTACAACATCAATATGAAATACACGGTGGTTACAGCTATAAAGGAGAAACAGAGCGCATTTTACAAGGTTTAGGTTTTTTACGTGAAGATTTTGAAAAGCTTACCGAAACCTTTTCTGGAGGTTGGCGCATGCGTATTGAATTAGCAAAATTATTATTACAAAAAAATGAGGTCTTACTTTTAGATGAGCCAACCAATCACTTAGATATTGAATCCATTATTTGGTTGGAAAATTTCTTGAAAAATTATGCCGGAGCGGTTGTAATTGTATCACATGATAAAATGTTTTTAGATAATGTTACCAATCGTACCATTGAAATTTCTTTGGGGAGAATTTATGATTACCCAAAACCATACTCGCAATATTTAGTTTTACGAGAAGAAATACGCACCCAACAATTAGCAGCTCAAAAAAATCAAGCAAAACAAATTGAGCAAACTGAAAAACTCATTGAAAAATTTAGAGCTAAAGCCAATAAAGCATCCATGGCACAATCGCTTATTAAAAAAGTAAATAAAATTGAACGCATTGAGGTAGATGCCGAGGACAATAGTGTCATGACTTTAAAATTTCCTGTTTCCATACAACCCGGTAAAATTGTTATTGAAGCTGAAAATTTAGCTAAAAGTTACGGCAATAAACTCGTACTTCAAAATGTAGATTTATTGATAGAAAGAGGTAGTAAAATTGCTTTTGTTGGGCAAAACGGACAAGGAAAATCTACCCTAGCTAAAATGATGGTAGGCGACATTCCTTTTGAAGGTCATTTGAAACTAGGACATAACGTACAAATTGGTTATTTTGCTCAAAACCAAGCAGAGTATTTAGACGGCAACAAAACCGTAGAAGACACCATGATTGATGCCGCTAATGAAAAAACACGTAGTAAAGTGCGTGATATTTTAGGCTCTTTTCTTTTTAGAGGAGAGGAGGTAGATAAAAAAGTAAAAGTCCTATCTGGAGGAGAACGAAATCGTTTAGCACTCGCAAAAATGCTTTTACAGCCTTTAAACGTATTGATTATGGATGAGCCCACCAATCATTTGGATATCAAATCAAAAAATGTATTAAAAGAAGCGCTACAAAAATTTGAAGGCACTTTGATATTGGTTTCTCATGATCGTGATTTTCTACAAGGTTTAACCAAAACTGTTTATGAATTTAAAGACCATAAAATCAAAGAATATTTAGGTGATATTAATTACTACTTAGCCCAACGCAAAATGGAAAATATGCGTGAGGTAGAAAAGAAAACCGTCGTAAAAAAAGTACAACCTAAAAAGGAAGCTAAAAAACAAAGTTATGATGAGCAACGTCAACTAAAAGCCTTAAATAATAAATTGAGTAAGATTGAGTCTGATATTAATAAATTAGAACGAGAAATTAAAGCGATAGACCTAGAATTAGAAATTAACTATGATGCTACCATTGCTCAAGAAAACTTTTTTGACACCTATCAAGGTAAAAAAGACAGTTTAGACTCGCTCATGTTAATTTGGGAAACCGTACAAGAAGAAATAGATGTTTTAGTATAACAATTCTATTATTCCAGTAGCTCTTACCATGCCAACCAATTATTAAATAGCTTTAGTTAATAAATATCCCTTTTAATAAAACACTACTTAAATTAGCTGCTAGTTGTTTGGGTTTGCAATCTTCTTTTTTAGGAATCCATAAATAAAGTGAACGCAATGTTGAGAGAATAGAAAACAGTATTACATCTACATCAATATTGGTGATTTCTTTTTGTTGAATACCCTCTCTAATAATTTTTCTAAAATTATTTTCATAAGCTTCTCTTAAACTCAAATAATAATCTAGCTGTTCTTCCAAATGCATCCAATCGGCATTTAATGATGCCATTTCATTTTCATTATTAGTAGTAATAGTAACATGTAATGTAATAATCGCTTCTAGTTTTTTAATACTAGAAATATTACTATCCACTATTACGTTCATGCCTTTTGTAAACGCTTCAGCAAGAGAAATGATAATACAGTTTAAAATTTCTTGTTTACTTTTAATATGATTGTATAAGCTGGCGGCTTTCATACCCATTTCATTAGCAATATCACGCATAGTAACGGCACTATACCCTTTTTCTTTAAATAAGATTGCCGCAGTATGGATAATTTCTTGTTTCCTATTTTCACGTTTCATATTGGCGAAGATAAGAATTGTTATCTAAATGCATAAAAAATACAACTACATACTTATTAATACTTAAATTATTGTGGTATAATTTTTGTGAATAGATGTTATAAGCAAACTTATTCAACCTATAGAAAGAAGTGTTAATTTTTATTAACTTTTGAATGTTGAAAAATTAAACCCATTGGACTAGCGTCCTACAATTAAACAGTTTAAAAATAAACTAATAATAAAGATAAAATTTAGAAAACATGAAAAAAATACAACTATTTGCAATATTACTTACCTTGATAGTAACATCTTGTGCTACAGTACGCGTAAGTACCGATTATGATACCCAAGAAAATTTTGAAAACTACAAAACCTTTGCTTTTTATAAACCCGGTATTGATAAAGTGGAAATTTCCGATTTGGATAAAAAAAGAATTTTACGCGCTATTGAAAGTGAAATGATAGGGAAAGGTTTTACAAAATCTACCACACCAGATTTATTGGTAAATATAAATACAAAAACCGAAAAAAGTGTAAACGTATATCAAGCAAATATGGGTTACGGTTGGGGTCCTTGGTACGGAGGGATGAATAGAAATGTATCAACCAGCACCAATGGTGTTTTATATATTGATTTGATAAAAGCTAAAAATAAGCAATTGATTTGGCAAGGTAAAGGTGTAGGATACTTAACACATAGTGCTAAAAAGAAAGATGCTCGCATACAAGAATTTGTAACTAAAATTATAGAAAAATACCCCCCCAATAAGCAATAAGTAACTACTTAAAAAAACAGCACAAAAAAAGCAATCCGTAATTTGGATTGCTTTTTTTATGATATTTGTGCAAATAAAAAAAGCGTCCCGATGACTCTTAAAGAGGTTTTGGGAAGCTTTTCATTGGTTTACTACTAAACCTTTAACAAGCCACAACGCTTGTTAAACAACACAACTAAATCTTTGCGCAAAAAAAAACCTTAAAATTTTAAGGTTTTTTTGCATTTTGCGGTCTGGACGGGACTCGAACCCGCGACCCCATGCGTGACAGGCATGTATTCTAACCAACTGAACTACCAGACCGTTGCGTAATGCGAGTGCAAATATAAGACAGATTATTGATTATACAAACTTTTTTTAAACTTTTTTTTGAAGGTTATTTAAAGTGTTGTCTTTCTATAAGATAAGCATTTAAAATAGTATCAAATTTTCGATTAATATCTACAGCAATGTACTTAATATTGTATTGCGCACAGGTTAATTTGATTTCATTTAAGTATTCGGTTGCTTTTTCCTGATAAACGGCTTGCACCTGATCGGCATATAAATCAATTTTTTGATTTGTTTCTACATCAACATAGCTTTTTGGGGTATTGTCAAATTTAAAATCAACTTCAGTTTTAGCATCTAAAGTATGGAAAAGTAATACTTCATGCTTATTATGTTTTAAATGCTGTAAAGCACTAAATAATTCTTCTTTACCACTATTATACTCAAACATATCGGTAAACAGTACAATTAATGAGCGTCTGTGTATGTTTTCTGCTATTTCGTGTAAATATTTGACCGTATTAGTATCTGCCGTATTAGGAGTTGATTTTAATACGTTTTCTAATTGATGAAGTAATATATTATGATGACGATCACTGCCTTTTTCTCCTATATAAAAATCATATTTATCGCTATAAATACTTAATCCAATAGCATCACGCTGTTTTTTTAGTAATTCTAACAATGCAGCACTTGCTAAAACCGAAAAACCTATTTTATTTAAGCTATCTACTTTAAATTCTGATACTTTAGGATAATGCATGGATGCTGAATTATCGATGATAATATGGCAACGTAAATTGGTTTCATCTTCATATTTTTTGGTAAACAATTTATCTGTACGAGCAAAAAGTTTCCAATCAATATGTTTGGTACTTTCCCCATTATTATACACTTTATGTTCTGAAAATTCTGATGAAAACCCATGAAAAGGACTGCGATGAATACCCGTAATAAAGCCCTCTACAATTTGATGTGCCAATACTTGAAGATTAAAGTAAATTTTTGAATGGTATAATTGTTTTTTTATGGGCATAATTTAAGTTGTATATAAATTCAAAGTTAGTTAAAACAGGTGAATAAAAAAAAGGCTTGACTACTGTCAAACCTTTTTTACTAACTATAGTTGCAATATTACTATAATAAAGCATCAATTGCTTTTGTATATGCATCTTTAGGAGACACTCCTACTTTACGATCTACTAATTCTCCATTTTTGAATAATAATACGGTAGGGATGTTACGTACACCAAATTTAGCTGCAAATTCTTGATTTGCATCTACATCTACTTTACCTACTACAGCTTTACCTTCATACTCATTGCTTACTTCGTCAATTACAGGCCCTACCATTCTACATGGTCCACACCAAGCTGCCCAAAAGTCAACTAATACAGGTTTATCTGATTTTAATACTGTTTCTTCAAATGTTGCGTCTGTTATTTCTAATGCCATTTTATTTAATTTTAGTGGTTATTATAATTACTATACAAAAATAGTCAAATATTTTGCCAAAACTTACATTGTTGTAAATCTATTTTTTTGATAATACTATTAATTTAATTTATAGTGAATGCTTTGCGCTTCTAGCTTTGCTAATAATTCATTATCAATATCCACTTTAAATGTTTTACTACTCATGGTTAGCTTCTGTTTTTCTTTGAGTTCGTGTATTTCAAAAACTAAGCTTTTACTTCCACTATATTCATTAATAATACCTTTTAAATTTGTTATGGTATCATCTGTCAATTTGGCAACATCAAGTTGGATAACTAGCTTTTTTGATTGCTCATCAAGTACATCATGTAGTTGCTGAAAGCTCTTGAATGACATTCTTGGATCACCAACTTTTCCTGTTTCTTTATTTTTCCAACCCGGATTAACTTTAATTTTTACATATACGAAGGAATTCAGAATTAAAAAATGTCTGAATTTTAAATATTCTTCTCCAAAAATTCGAAATTCAAAAGCTTCACTATAATCTTCCAATATAAACATTGCCCAACCTCTCCCTGTTTTTGAGACTCGATGATCTACAGATGAAACTACACCTCCAAAAGAAAGTTCTTTTCCTGTTTTTGCTAATTCCTCTAAATTTCTTAAATGAGCGAGCTGAATATTACAGAAATTTTTCATTTCTATTTTAAAATCATCTAACGGATGCCCTGAAATATATACACCAACCACTGCTTTTTCTTGTGCTAATTTTTGCATGGTTCCCCATTTTTCACAAGGAGGTACTATGGGTTCTGGTATTTGCGCATCAGAAGATTCACCAAACAAACTCACTTGTGCTGAGTTTTGATTGGCTTGATATTTAGCTGCATATTTTAACACTTTTTCTAAAAACATTTGTCCGTCACCCGTATCATGTAAATATTGTGCTCTATGCGCATCTGTAAATGTATCAAAACCACCAGCAAGTGCTAGATTTTCAAAGGCTTTTTTATTAGCAGCACGCAAACTTATGCGTTTTGCTAAATCAAATACCGATTTATATTTACCATCTTTTTCTCGGTTTTCAACTATCGTTTGTACAGCTCCATGTCCTACTCCTTTTATAGCACCCATCCCAAAACGAACGGCATTGTCTTTATTTACGGTAAATTTATAATAGCTTTCATTTACACAAGGTCCTAAAACCTCTAATCCCATGCGTTTACACTCTTCCATAAAAAAGGTAACCTGCTTAATATCATTCATGTTATTAGATAATACCGCAGCCATATATTCAGCAGGATAATGTGCTTTAAAATAGGCTGTTTGATAGGCAATCCAAGCGTAACAAGTGGAGTGTGATTTATTAAATGCGTAAGAAGCAAAAGCCTCCCAGTCTGTCCAAATTTTTTCTAAAATACTTTCGTCATGACCTTTTGCACTTGCTTGTTGAATAAATTTAGGTTTCATTTTATCCAATACCGCAATTTGCTTTTTACCCATTGCTTTACGCAATACATCTGCTTCACCTTTGGTAAAATTTGCCAATTGTTGTGAGAGGAGCATTACTTGCTCTTGGTAAACTGTAATTCCGTAGGTTTCTTTCAAATAACCCTCCATTGCCGGTAAATCATAAATGATTTCCTCGTCACCGTGTTTACGTGCAATAAAACTAGGAATGTATTCCATTGGACCCGGTCTGTACAACGCATTCATAGCTATTAAATCCGCAAAAACAGTAGGTTTTAAATTAATCATGTGTTTTTGCATTCCAGGAGATTCATATTGAAAAACCCCTACTGTTTCTCCTCTTTGGAAAAGTTCATAGGTTTTTTCATCATCAATAGGTATCGATTCTGGATCTATTTCAACACCGTGTAATTGTTTTACAATTTTTACAGTATCTTTTATAAGGGTTAAGGTTTTTAGTCCTAAAAAATCCATTTTCAACAAACCTGCATCTTCAACAACAGAATTATCAAACTGAGTACAATATAATTCCGAATCCTTTGCTAATGCTACAGGTACAAATTTGGTAATATCATCTGGTGTAATAATTACCCCACATGCGTGAATCCCTGTGTTTCGCATAGAACCTTCAATTACACGCGCTTGGTTGATGGTTTGCGCTTGTAAATCATCCCCTTCGGATATGTTTAGAAGTTCGTTAATTTTTTCAATCTCTTCTCCTCTAAATTTTGCTTTTAATTCGGCTTCCGTTTTTCCAAATATTTTAGAAAGCTTGGTATTGGGTATCAATTTTGCAATCATATCCGCTTCATGAAGCGGTAAATCTAACACCCTTGCAGTATCTCTAATAGCTGATTTTGCTGCCATTGATCCGTAAGTGATAATTTGAGCTACTTGATTGGCACCGTATTTATCAATTACATATTGCATAACACGCCCCCGCCCTTCATCATCAAAGTCAATATCAATATCGGGCATACTTACCCGTTCTGGGTTCAAAAAACGCTCAAAAAGCAAGTCGTATTTTAAAGGATCTATATTGGTTATCCATAAACAAAAAGCAACAACACTTCCAGCTGCTGAACCTCGCCCAGGACCCACTGAAACGTCCATATTTCGGGCTTCTCGTATAAAATCTTCTACAATTAAAAAATACCCTGGATATCCTGTTTTTTCAATTACTTCCAGCTCAAAATCAAGACGTTCTTTTATTTCATCGGTAATTTCACCATATCGTTTTTTTGCACCTTCAAAAGTAAGGTGTGCTAAAAATTTATTTTCTCCACGCTTACCGCCATCTATTTTGTCTTCTTCAAACTTAAATTCTTCAGGAATATTAAAAGCTGGCAATAACACATCACGCGCCAGCACATAGGGTTCTATTTTGTCTACAACCTCCTGAATATTGATAATGGCTTCTGGAATATCTTTAAAAAGCTCCTTCATTTCTTCGGGGCTTTTAAAATAATACTCTTGGTTGGGTAATCCGTATCGATAACCACGTCCTCTACCAATTGGAGTAGCTTGTTTTTCACCATCTTTTACACACAATAAAATATCATGTGCATTGGCGTCTTCTTTTTTAGCGTAGTATGTATTATTAGTAGCAATTAGCTTGATATCGTGTTTTTTTGCCAAAGAAATTAACACCGGATTTACGCGGTTTTCATCTTCTTGATTGTGGTGCGTAATTTCTACATACAAATCATCACCAAATTCTTGTTTCCACCAAAATAAAGCTTCTTCCGCTTGTTTTTCGCCAATATTTAAAATTTTACTAGGTACTTCACCATATAAATTACCTGTTAAAACAATAATGTCTTCTTTGTATTGTTTGATGATTTCCTTGTCAATACGCGGTACATAATATTTTCCTTTGGTAAAGGCAATAGATGACATTTTTGCTAAATTGTGATATCCATTCTTATTTTTAGCAAGCAATACAATTTGATATCCGTTGTCTTTATTTTTTTTGTCTAAATGATTTTCACATACTTGAAATTCACAACCTACAATTCCTGTTAAAGGCTTTTTATTAAATTCCTCTCCTTTTTTTTCAGCTTCTTTTTTTTCTTCAGCTATACCCTTATTATAATTAGCAACGGCACCTACAAATTTAAACGCCCCCATCATATTGGCGTGATCGGTCATAGCAACGGCATTCATATTCTGCTTAATCGCTTCGTTTACCAAATCACTAAAGCTCATGGTGCTTTGTAAAATGGAAAATTGTGTATGGTTGTGTAAATGTGAAAATTCCGCTTCCTTTAGTGTGGATATGTTTTGGGCAATTTCATCTTTTGCTATTTTTGGAGCATGTTGTTGCGCCAAACGCTTTGCTATTTTTTCTGAAGCTTTTTTAAGATTAATGTGCTCCAAACCAATTACCTGTATGGTTTTTGGATTTTTAGCAGAAAAGCGATTAAAGTAATCGGCATCTACATCAAGTTCTTCTTGGGTATAATTGTATTTTCTAAGCAGTTCAAAGAAACAACGTGCAGTGGCTTCAACATCGGCAGTAGCATTGTGGGCATCGCCAAAACCTTCGCCAAATAAATGCTGATGCAATTCGGTTAAAGTTGGTAATTTAAACTTCCCACCTCTACCTCCAGGTATTTGACATAGTGTTGCTGTTTTTTCGGTACAGGTATCTAAAACTAGAGTTTCTTGAAGTTTATTTTCTATTTGTAAACGGTGAAATTCACAACCTATAATATTGTTGTCAAAACCTACATTTTGCCCAACTACAAATTTAGCTTTACCCAATGCGATGTTGAATTTTTCAAGCATTTCACGTAAATCAATACCTTGTTCTTGTGCTAATTCAGTAGAAATACCGTGAATTTTTTCGGCATCATACGGTATATTGAATCCATCTGGTTTAATTAAATAATCCTGATGTTCAATACAATTACCCATATCATCATGTAATTGCCATGCTATTTGGATGCATCTAGGCCAATTATCAGTATCAGTATAGGGTACATTCCAGCGTTTTGGTAATCCTGTAGTTTCGGTGTCAAATATTAAATACATAGAACACAAAAATATGAATTAATTTGATGTGTTTTGGGGATCGTATTTTTAATTGTGAACAAAATTATTTTTATATTTAAGTCAATAATTTTACAGCTTAAATATAAATAAACTCTCTTTTCTTATTCCTCTTAATTGAGTTCTAAATCCTTTTGTTTTGGCATTAAAAGATTTTATAGAAGCGTACCAACACTTCTATTATTAAAAATAGTATAATATCACTATAATTAATTTCTATTATTTTAAGGGAGGATGACTAAAATTAAGCCTTTATAAAACTGGTTAATTAATACCTGGACAGTTACAATCGTATTTTTCAGGACCACAAAAAACATTCATTCCTAAGGACAATTGATGATACCCGCCATCAACTAATTTTAATTGACCTGTTTGATATGAATACGTGTACCCAAACATATATTGTTTATAATTCACACCCATAAAAGGTGTTATGTATTGTAACTTTTGAGCCTCTGCTGATCCACTTCCTGTCGCATATTCTGCACCATCCAAGCTTCTGCGGTAAGATAAACCTCCCCACACTTTACCAAAGTTCATTTTTTTATAAACTTTCATGTTTAAATCAAATTGCGTTTCATGAGTAGCTACTACATGATGAAACATCATAGATGGCTCTACAGACCAATCACTATTTAATTGAGAAAAAACATATCCCATTGAAAATACAAAGCGAGAAATATCAGAACTTTCAATTCCAGTATATAAATCACGTCCACTCCCCAATAAATTTTTAACGGTAAAATGCGCATAAAAATCTAATAAGTGATAAGACGCTCCTAAATCAAAATTGAAATACGTTGCGCTTTTATCTCCTAATAACGCAGGGTCACCGCCTGTTAAATCTACAAATTCACTTTGATCAATACTACTTTGCACCATTACCGCACTTAAACCAAAAGAAAGCATATTCAAGTCAATCGTATTTCTACCCAACATAATATGATGTGCGTAGGTTAAATACACACCATCTTGTTTGTGATATCCATTTTTATCATTAAATAAGATAATACCTCCTGCTGATGGTCCATTTTCACTAAATTTACCATTAAAACTTAGGGTATTTAAAGCTGGAGCATCATTTTCTCCAAACCATTGTTTACGCCCTGTTAAACGCAATTTTGCACAATTAGAAGCACCTGCCATTGACGGGTGTACCAAATATAAATTATCGGTTAAATAATCAGTGTAAATCGGGAGTGTTTCTTGTGCGTTTGCCCCTAAGAACATTAACAACCCAAGTAACGTATAAAGTTTTTTTGTCATTATCTTATAAATTTACTCGTATTTCAATATCATAAAACACGATGTGTAGTTATGGCTGGTTTTTTCAATAATGGTCAAATATAATTATTTTTGTAAAAGTATCACTATATATTTCCACTTTTATCTAAAAAAAATAACCACTACTAGTGTTAATACCTATATTATGTGCGTAATTGCTTATCTTATAAAGAAACCATTCTCTTTTGTAAAAAATCAGAAACATAA
>JAJRPS010000096.1 GCA_024280635.1 Bacteroidota bacterium
AATGTGGGTGTTTTTAACAGCACAAGAGTTTTTAAGCCCTTGCAATTGCAATCGGCGTAGGGTTTGTTTTGCAACTGCTTCTCCTGAATCTATAATAGTAATGTTTTGGGGGATTATTTTTTTAATTTGCGGAATTAAAAAGGGTAATGTGTGCAGCCTAAAACCAAATAGTCAATATTTTGAGCTATCATAGGTTTTAAATATTTTTCTAAAAGCCGAAAGGTATTGGGTGAATTTAATTCTCCGCTTTCTATTTGGGTAACCAATCCTGTACCTACTTGCTCTATGATTTCAATATTATCAGCATACATTTCCGTAGTACTATTAAAAAGCTTACTAGAAAGTGTTCCTTTGGTTGCTAAAATTCCTATTTTTTTAGTTTTGGTTTGTAGTGCTGCAGGTTTTATGGCAGGTTCAATACCTATAAAAGGCACCTTATAATTTTTACGAAGATACTCAATTGCATTTGTGGTTGCCGTATTGCAGGCTACTACAATGAGTTTACAGCCTTTTGACAATAACAATTCGGTGTTTTTAATGCACAAATCTATGATTTCTTGTTTGCTTTTTTCGCCATAGGGTGCGTGTTTACTGTCTGCTAAATAAATAGTAGACTCACAAGGAAACAGTTGGTGTATTTCTTTCCATATAGAAAGCCCTCCTACCCCTGAATCAAAAATACCTATGGGATTATTGTTATTCATCTATTTATATGAAAATGCCTGTTCAAGCTAGTATCAAGATTGTTCTCGACTGCGCTCGAACAGGCATTTTAATTGTTTTAATTACTATTATGAAACAGCCTTCAGCTTCTTAACCGTTGTTTTTGTTAATTTTGAAAGTACATAATCAGCATCTACTACCAATTCTTTTTCATCTGTACTTGGCATTTCAAACATTGCATCTGTTAAAATAGATTCACATAAAGAGCGTAATCCTCTTGCTCCTAATTTATATTCAATAGCTTTCTCTACAATTAAATCCAACGCTTCATCATTTACCTTAAAATCAACATCATCCATTTTAAATAATTTCTGATATTGTTTAATAATCGCGTTTTTAGGCTCTGTTAAAATAGCTCGTAAGGTTTTAGCATCTAACGGATCCATATAGGTTAAAACAGGTAAACGACCTATGATTTCAGGTATTAAACCAAAGTCTTTCAAATCTTTAGGAATAATGTATTGCAATAAATTATCTTCATCAACTTTATCATCATCTTTAGATGCGCTGTAACCAACCGCTTGCATATTTAATCGTTTGGTAATTACACGTTCAATGCCGTCAAAAGCTCCACCTGCAATAAACAAAATATTTTCGGTATTGACTTGTATAAATTTTTGATCAGGATGTTTACGTCCTCCTTTTGGTGGTACATTAACCACAGTACCTTCTAATAATTTTAGCAATGCCTGCTGCACACCTTCTCCAGAGACATCTCTGGTTATTGATGGGTTATCTCCTTTACGGGCAATTTTATCGATTTCATCAATAAAAACGATTCCTTTTTCTGCTTTTTCTAGGTTGTAATCAGCTGCCTGTAATAAACGGGTTAAAATGGTTTCTACATCTTCACCTACATAACCTGCTTCTGTTAAAACGGTTGCATCAACAATTGCCAACGGTACGTTTAACATTTTAGATATGGTTTTTGCCATTAAGGTTTTACCTGTACCTGTTTGCCCTACCATTATGATGTTTGATTTTTGAATTTCAATATCATCATCTGTTGGGGGTTGTAATAATCTTTTATAGTGATTATAGACCGCTACGGACATTACTTTTTTACTGTATTCTTGCCCAATAATGTACTCATCTAAAAATGCTTTGATGTCTTTTGGCTTACGCAAACTCAATTCCGATGCTAATGCTTCATCAGTATCTTCAGTAGATTCTTCCAAAACAATACCGTGTGCTTGCTCTATACATTTATCACATATATGTGCATCCAAACCTGCTATTAATAAGTTTGTTTCTGGTTTTTTACGACCACAAAATGAACATTCTAATCCTTCTTCCTTTGCCATTCTTATTTTTGTTTGAAAACCCCTCATATAAAATATATGAGGAGCCTTCTTTTAATTTATTTTCGAGGTAAAAATTAATGAGAATAATTACCTCATCATTCTTTATTTTTTATCTCTTGCTAAAATTTCATCTATCATACCGTACTCTAATGCTTTGTCGGCACGCATCCAGTAATCTCTATCAGAATCGTTATACACTTTGTCGTACTCTTGACCAGAGTGTTTTGCAATGATTTCAAACAATTCTTTTTTCAATTGTACAATTTCACGAGCTGTAATTTCTATATCACTTGCTTGTCCTTGTGCACCACCTAATGGTTGGTGAATCATAACACGTGAGTGTGTTAATCCTGATCGTTTTCCTTTTGCGCCAGCACATAATAAAACCGCACCCATTGAGGCTGCCATACCGGTACAAATTGTTGCTACATCTGGTTTTATAAACTGCATGGTGTCATAAATACCTAAACCTGCGTACACGCCTCCTCCTGGTGAATTGATATAAATTTGAATGTCTTTATTAGCGTCTATACTTTCTAAAAATAATAATTGCGCTTGTACTACATTGGCTACTTGGTCATTAATTCCTGTTCCTAAAAAGATGATTCTATCCATCATTAAACGAGAAAATACATCAAAAATAGCAACGTTCATTTGGCGTTCTTCAACAATATTAGGTGTCATCCCTTTCGGGTACATACTGCTTAATATTTTATCATAATACATGCTATTAATTCCCATGTGTTGGGTTGCATATTTTTCAAATTCTTTACCGTAATTCATATTGCTTTGTGTTATTTTTTTTAAAACTATTAAGGCGTTAAACCAAGTTTAACGCCTTAAAGATAATCAATTTTAATTGCGGGGCGATAGCCAATTAGGATTAATTCCCCAAGGTTTGCCTCTAAGGTATGTTAAGTTAAGGATAAACACCCTAACTATTGGATTGTAAAGGTTTTAACTATAAACTTCTTTAATAAAATCTTCGTATGTCAATTCTTTCACTTTTAAGTTGATATTTTCTTTATAAAAGGCTAATAATTTTTGACTTACCATTTGCTCATTTAATCTTTTTACCTCGTCTTGGTTACCCAAAATACGAGCAGCTATCCCTTCTAATTCTTCATCTGATGGGTTGGTTTGACCAAATTGTGCCATTTGCACTTTTATCATTTCTATTGCAAAAGCTTTTAACTCTTCAAAGGTTACTTGTAGGTTATTTTCTTTAAAAATTTTACCTTCAATTAATTGATAACGCAATCCTTTTTCTGATTTAGAAAACTCTTCTTTTGCTTGCTCTTCCGTTAATGGAGTTTCACCTGCAGTTTGCATCCATTTTTCTAAGAAGGTTTGTGGTAAATCAAATTTAGTCTTTTCAACTAAATGCTCAGTTACGTCATTTAATAATTTTTGATCGGCTTGTTGTGCAAATTGCTTTGCTGCATCTGCTTTTAAACGCTCTTTTAATTCGTCTTCAGATTTTATAGCATCTTTACCAAATAATTTATCAAAAAAGTCTTGGTTCATTTCTGCCATTTCTCTTTCGTTAATTTCCGTAATTTCAAAAGTTACTTCAATGTTTAAATTTTGAGCAGCTTCTTGTGATATTTTTAAGGCATTTACCAAATCTTGTTTTTCAACAAATAACCCTTTTGTTTTTAACGTGATTACATCACCAACTTTAGCGCCAATAATTTTTTTAGTATTGGTTTTACCTTTAATTTTATTTAACGTAATTACTGTTGCGTTTTCAATTTCTTTCTCTTCATTTTTGAATACACCTGCAATTTCAGAAGTTTCTGTTACTGCTTCAACTGGTGTGATTTTCCCATATTGATTTCTGATGTTTTCAATTTGATTATTAATTGTTTTATCATCAGCAACAATATTGTATTGTGTTATTGCTTTTTTATTTTTTAAGTTTACCTCAAATTTAGGAGATAATCCTAATTCAAACTCAAATGCTAATTTATCTGCATCCCAGTTTAACTCTTCTTGCATTCTTGGTAATGGGTTACCTAACAAATCTAGCTTTTCTTTAACCAAATACTTGTTTAAGCTTTCTTGCAATAATTTATTTACTTCTTCTGCTTGCACTGCTTTACCGTATTGCTTTTTAATAACACCCATTGGCACATGCCCTTTTCTGAAACCTGGTGTATTTGATTTTTTCTTATAATCTAAAAGTATTTTTTCTACCTTATCGCTATAATCTTTTTTATCAATTTCTACGGTAACTACTGCATTTAATGCATCAATGTCTTGTCTTGTAATATTCATTATGTATTCTTTTAATCGTAAAACAATAGCCTTACGAGTTGATGAGATTTATCTTTTATATATCGTTATATATTGGATTTTGGGAAGCAAAAATACAATATTTTTAGGACTTCACAAGTTTTTAACCCTGTGAGCAATTAACTCATTTATCTTTTTATTTATCTTCTTTTAATAGTGTGTATAATACGGATTGTGTAATGGACAACAATACACTAAATAGCAATGCCGTTAACAATCCTGACACGTGAAATCCATCAACAAAATAATCTGCCAATAAAATAATAGCCGCATTAATTACTAATAAGAATAACCCTAATGTTAAAATGGTTAGCGGTATGGTAAACAGCACTAATAAAGGTTTTACTAGTGTATTTAAAAACCCTAAAACGATAGCCACCAAAATGGCTACTAAATAACTATCAATAGCAATACCGGGTAATACATTTCCTAATATAAAAACAGCTACTGCACTTAATAATATTTTTAATAAATAGTTCATTTGTTCTTTTTTTTAGTAGTGCTATTGCTAAAACCATTCCATAATAAAAGCGCTGTCAATATGACAGCGCTTTTTAAATTTCAAACTATTTAAATAATTAGTCTAAATATACTGTTGGATATGTTCCTGGGTTTACCATTGGTATGGTTCCGCCAAATGTCATATTCATTTTTTCAATAATAGCATTTGCAATTAAAGCGTATCCTCTTGCAGTTGGATGTACACCATCTAAAGAAAAACCTCCTCCAGAAGCGTATGTTGATGTAATAACACCGCCATCATAAGCAATACCACCGTTTGCAATTTGCTGCATCATTGCTTCTACATCTACCATAATAACATCTGGATTTGCTGAAGCTAAAGCAGTTATTGTAGCATTATACCCTGCTTGAGCTGTTGCTACCATTCCTACTTCATCTTCTGTTAGTACCCATTGATCTGCTAAAGGCACACCTACACCAATTACTGATGCTGGATTAGCAGGATCTGCTAAAGTACCAATTACGGAACTTGCTGGCAATACAATTAAATCGTTTGCTGTTGCCATACGAATAGATGGCAATCCTGAACCGGTCAAATCTGTTAAACTTTCATCTTCTATAATTACTGCATTTTGACCTGCTACAAAATTAATGGTACGCTGAGCGGCTTCTGCTGGCGGCAAAAACGCTGCAACAGCTCCATTATAAGCTGCATATTGTCCATTTACCGCTGTTGCAGTTGCTGCATCCATAGGGATTGGGTTATGTGGTACTGTTGTAAAATACGGTATTGTTGTTACACTTGCCAAGTTCATTACTACACCTTTTGCTCCATTAGCCGTTAATTGACCTAATAATGTTTGATACACACTACCAAATACATTTACATCGGTAATATCGTTTGGACCATACGTAGATGGGTCAAAATTACCTGACTGATCTACACCAACTCCTCCAGAAGTAGCAAATGATAATACATCATTATTACCAATCCATAGTGAGAAAAATGATGGATCTTGCGCTACTGCATCTACAATAATAGATGTATTAGGATCTGATGCAAAACGTACAAAATACGGGTTTGCAGCTCCCACAGAAACTCCTGCCACATTACCATATCCATTTGCTAACAAATGAAATGACTTTGCTCCAGGAACCCCCATATTGTTGAAATCACCCGATAATACGTTAGTAATATCAGTAGTGGGTGTACCCGCTTTTCTTACCGGTGCTAAATTAGCTAGATTAGAACCACTTAATACGTAACGTGTTGGTTGAATTTGTGTACCCCCCATTAACAAACCACCTAAGTTATCGTTTGTCATAGGTTGATTAAAAGCTCCCCCACCTGCTAATGCAAAACGATTTGCCATCATGTTTGGATACTAGTTATTTTGCCCTTCCATAAATAATGCACCATCAGTATACCCTGCTGTCAATGAATTTCCTACCGCCACATAATTTGATAAGTCTACATCTCCTGTAGTGTAAAAACCACCATCGGTAATAGAGTTGTCTAATTCTGGCTCACAAGCGATTAAACCTAAAGCCACTATTGCTATATATTTTATATTTTTCATAATTTCTTTATGTTTATAGTTTATAAGAAACTCCAATACCTGGAGCTATTACTGACGATTTGTATGTTCCTGCAAAAGGTACTGCTACACCACCTTCCATGTAGTAATCATATGAATTATCAATTTCATCAAACTGTAAATACAAGAAAGATGCATCTATTGATAATTTACTATTTACTTGGTACGATAATCCTGCGGTATATCCTACAGAATCGTTACGTGGTGTTTCTGGCGCAAAATAACCATCTTGCACTGGAGATTCATCGATATAATAACCTGCTCTTGCAGTAATTTTTTGAGTTGCTTTATACTCTAAACCAAAACGATAGGTATTAGAATCTTTATAATTTCTCAAATTTACAGATGGATTATTTGGATCTGACTCCAATTTAATTGTCAATGCATCATACTCACTCCATTCAGTTAAATTATAATCAAATGCAAATGTTAATTTTTCTTTATATTGATAAGACATACCAATTGTTGTTTCCGCTGGCATTGGTAAAGAAGAATCAAATTTAGTGTCGATAGCATTTAAAGGTGCCGGTACGTTTTCAAAAGTAGCATCACCGCCTTTCACTTCCATACTCACTTTTGAACGGTAGTTGAATCCTATATTTAAATTGTCAATCGGCTTAATCATTACTCCAATAGTATATCCTGTTGCTGTAATTCCTTTTTCTTCAATTGTAATATTGGCTCTATTACCATTTGTATCTGATAAAGTTCTATTAATATTTCTATTAAATATTACCGAACCACTAGCATATATAAAACCAGCTCCAATACTTAAATTATCACTTACTTTTACAGCAACTGTAGGCTGAAAAAAGATTGCTTTTAAATCAATATTATTTACTAAATGAGAACCTGCCCAATCTTTTTCCCATTCTACCGCACTACCATAAGGTGTGTAAATAGCTAATCCAAAAGATAAATGTTCATTTACTTTATAGGTAGCATACGCTCCAAATGGAGTTCCTAACGGATTGTCTGTACGTGCTTCAATACCGTATTGTTGGTTTTCATAAACGGTTTCAGATAAAATACCTGAAACTCCTAATGAGAAATTCATTTTTCCGTCTAAAAAAGACATACTTGCTGGGTTAAAAAACACAGATTCCGCACTACTAATTACTGCAACACCTGTGTGCCCCATTGCTAATTGCCTTTGACCTTGTATTGCAACTCTATACCCTCCAGCATAGACCATTGACCCTACAAGAAAAAACAACACAAAAGATAAAAGTTTTTTCATAATAATTTGTTATTAAGTTTATTAAGTTAAAATCACATGTGCATTTTACTATACACACACAGCAATATTACAATTTTTTTAACAAAAAAGCATTGTTTTTTCATAAAATTCTTGCGGTTGCTCAGCGTGCAACCAATGTCCTGCACCAACAATTGTTTCTATTTTTACTTGTGGAAAATTTTGCTGAATTGTAGCTAAATCAGCTTCATCAATATAATTAGAATTTCCTCCTTTTAAAAAAAGAACTGGTTTATTGAAAGTATTTTTTAAGTTAAATGTTTTTACCACCTCATCATACTTTTCTTTTAAGACGGGTAGATTAAAGCGATATGCATACCCATTTGGAATACGATATACATTTTTTAACAAAAATTGAATTACACCTTGTTCTTTTATATATTGCTTGAGTACATTTTCTATTTCTTTTCTAGAAGTTACTTTTTTAAAATCAACTTCTGATAATGCTTTTAAAATATACTGATGGTGTGCAGGATATATTTTTGGAGCAATGTCTGCTACTATTAATTTTTCAACCAGATTAGGATAGGTTAATACAAATTGCATTGCCGTTTTACCTCCCATTGAATGCCCTAAAAGAATACAGTTTTCTAATTTATGAAAATCAATGTATTTTTTTAAATCAATTGCCATAAGCTCATAAGAGAACTCATTACTATGAAAACTACGCCCATGATTACGTTGATCGATAAGGTGGACTTCAAAATTTTCTGCAAATTTATTTCCTAATGTTTTCCAATTATCTGACATGCCCAAAAAACCATGTAAAATTAAAAATGGTTGTCCACTACCTAAAATTTTGGAATGTAAAATTTCCATTAAATTATTTTTTAAGCTCTAATTTTTCTGCAAAATACTCGCAAAAATCTTTCATTGTTGCAGTCATTTTTTCATCTTGAGTAGCCCTATAAAAAGTATCTGC
>JAJRPS010000097.1 GCA_024280635.1 Bacteroidota bacterium
CCCAATTTACATTGTGCGGCTTTATGTTGTTTTATATCGTAAAAATAGGTTATTGCCCTACGATTAATCTTTTAAAATACTTCTTGAAATTACAATTTTTTGTATTTCTGAAGTACCTTCATAAATTTGTGTGATTTTTGCGTCACGCATTAAACGCTCTACATGATATTCTTTCACAAAACCATTACCACCGTGTATTTGAACGGCTTCTACTGTAGTATCCATTGCTACTTGTGAAGCGTATAATTTTGCCATGGCTCCAGATACGTCATAATTATTATGGTTGTCTTTATCCCAAGCTGCTTTCATGCATAAGTGACGGGCACACTCAATTTGTGTTGCCATGTCTGCTAATTTAAAAGCAATTGCTTGATGCTCACAAATGGGTTTACCAAAAGTAACGCGCTCTTTAGAATATTTTTTTGCAATTTCATACGCTCCAGACGCAATACCTAACGCTTGTGAAGCAATACCAATACGTCCACCCGCTAAGGTTTTCATGGCAAACTTGAACCCGAATCCTTCTTCTCCAATTCTATTTTCTTTTGGAACCTTTACGTCATTGAATAATAAGGTGTGGGTGTCTGACCCTCTAATCCCTAATTTATCTTCTTTAGGTCCAACTACAAAACCATCCATACCCGTTTCTAAAATCAAGGCATTGATTCCTCTATGTTTTTTTTCTACATCGGTTTGTGCAATTACAATATAAAAATCGGCATTATTACCGTTTGTAATCCAGTTTTTAGTACCATTTACAACGTAATGATCACCTTTGTCTATTGCTGTTGTTTTTTGTGAAGTGGCATCACTACCTGCTTCTGGCTCACTTAAACAAAAAGCTCCAATAATTTCTCCTGTTGCTAATTTGGTTAACCATTTTTCTTTTTGAGCCTCTGTCCCAAACGTCTCTAAACCCCAACAAACTAATGAGTTGTTTACCGACATGACTACTGATGCTGATGCATCAACTTTAGAAATTTCTTCCATAGCCAATACGTAAGAAATAGCGTCCATTCCGCCACCTCCGTATTTTGGATCAACCATCATTCCTAAAAACCCAAGTTCTCCCATTTTTTTTATTTGTTCATGAGGAAACTCTTGCTTATTATCTCTTTCTATAACTCCTGGTAATAATTCGGTTTGTGCAAAATCACGTGCTGCATCACGAATCATGATGTGCTCTTCTGTAAGTGTAAAATCCATTTTTGTGTAAAATTATTGTATTCGTAAATAATGAGGTCAAATATAGGGTTTTAGAGTCATTTTATTATTAATTTTTTATTATTTTTACGAATATGGAAAATGAATTAACACATGTTATCGGTTTAATGTCAGGGACATCATTAGATGGTTTGGATTTAGTATATGTGTGTTTTAATAAAAATGACGTGTCTGATTTTGAAATTTTACACGGAGAAACAGTTTCATATTCAGATAAATGGAAATCGGATTTACAACACGCCATTACTTTTTCTGCGGATAAACTAAAGGATTTAGATATTGAATACGGAAAATTATTGGCTTCCCTAACAAATAAATTTATTGCGAAACATCAAATAAAAAAAATAGATTTCATTGCTTCGCACGGGCACACTGTTTTTCACCAACCCCAAAACGGAATCACTTTACAGATTGGCGACGGTAAAACTTTAGCTTCAATTACAAAACAAAAAGTGGTGTGTGATTTTAGAACACAAGATGTTGCTTTAGGTGGTCAAGGTGCTCCTTTAGTACCTATTGGAGATGCTTTACTTTTTTCTGATTATGATTATTGTTTAAATTTGGGCGGTTTTGCAAACATTTCTACCACAACCAACCAGAAAAGAATAGCTTTTGATGTTTGCCCTGTAAACATTGTGGTGAATCATTATGTAAACACATTAGGACTTCCTTATGATAATGGTGGTCAAATTGCCAAAACAGGAAACATCAATATGCAATTACTAGAAGCGCTAAACGCATTGCCGTTTTACCAACTCCCTCCTCCAAAATCATTAGGGTTGGAGTGGGTGCAAACAAATATATTTCCATTAATTGACTCCTACAGCTTATCTATCTCAGATATTTTACGAACCTTTATTGAGCATATTTCCATTCAAATTACAGCTCAACTTCCTGTAAAAAACAAAACACTCCTAATTACTGGTGGCGGGGTATTTAACACCTTTTTAATTGAAAAAATACAAGAAAAATCGCAGGTAACCCTTTGCATTCCATCCCATAAAATTATAGATTATAAAGAAGCTTTAATATTCGCTTTTTTAGGTTTACTACGTATTCAAAACAAGGTAAATGTATTGGCATCGGTAACAGGTGCTAAAAAAGACCACTCTTCTGGTCAAATATTTGAGTATATTTAAATATTTTGAAACTTTAAATCTTTATATTTGCGCACATTAATTTTTTTTAACCTTCAAATATGAATCAACTTTAGCTTTTCTGTCACTATTTTCAGAACAAAAACTCAAAACAAGTAGATGATATTTTAAATTATACAGATGAAAGAATTATTAAAAAAATACGAAGACAAACAACCTGAAATTGTATTTCATTGGAAAGATCAATTGACCGAAGCAGAAGGTTGGACAGTAATTAACTCTTTACGTGGTGGCGCTGCAGGTGGCGGTACTCGTATGCGTAAAGGTTTAGATAAAAATGAAGTTTTATCTTTGGCTAAAACCATGGAGGTTAAATTTACCGTATCTGGACCAGCAATTGGTGGTGCCAAATCTGGTATTAACTTTGACCCGCAAGACCCTCGTAAAAAAGGTGTTTTAGAGCGTTGGTACAAAGCTGTTACACCATTATTAAAACATTATTACGGTACGGGCGGCGATTTAAATGTTGATGAAATACATGATGTAATCCCAATTACTGAAAGCTGTGGTGTTTGGCACCCTCAAGAAGGTATTTTTAACGGACATTTTAAACCTACAGAAGCCGATAAAATTAACCGTATTGGTCAATTAAGAATGGGCGTTATTAAAGTTTTAGAAGATGAACGCTATACTCCAGACTTATCAAAAAAATATACGGTAGCCGACATGTTAACAGGATATGGCGTAGTAGAAGCGGTAAAGCATTATTATGATATTTACGGTGGTGACATTAAAGGAAAACGTGCTATTGTACAAGGTTTCGGAAATGTAGCATCTGGTGCCGCATTTTATTTAACACAATTAGGTGCAAAAGTTGTAGGTATTATTGACCGTGTAGGAGGTATTATCAATGAAGACGGCTTTACTTTAGAAGAAATGACGGAGTTGTTCCGCAACAAAGACGGAAACACACTCGTTTCTGAAAACATGATTTCTTATGATGAAATGAATGCTAGAATATGGGATTTACCTGCCGAAATTTTTATTCCAGCAGCAGCATCTCGTTTGGTAACTAAAGATCAAATTACACGCATGATGGCTACTGGATTAGAAGTGATTTCGCCAGGAGCAAATGTACCTTTTGCTGATAAAGAAATTTTCTTCGGTCCAATTATGGAATACACCGACCAGCAAGTGAGCTTGTTACCTGATTTTATTTCAAACTGTGGTATTGCACGTGTATTTGCCTATTTAATGGAATCAAAAATTGACTTACCAATGCAAGACGAAGCTATTTTTAGTGATACTTCAAACATCATCAAAAATGCTTTACAAAAAGTACACGATTTAAACCCAAATAAAACCGATATTTGCAAATCGGCATTTGAAATTGCTTTAAAAAAATTAGTTTAATAATCCTTAAAAAATAGAAAATGGAAATATTTATAATTATTGTCTTTGTACTAGGGTACCTAGCCATTACGTTAGAACACAGTTTAAAAATTGATAAGTTAATACCAGCAGTTGTTATGATGGCGGTTTGTTGGGGATTAGTATCTTTTGGGATTGATCATTTTGATTACTGGTTTGATTCAGGTGCACATCATTTAGTGGAAGGATTTAAAGGTTTAGAATCAGAAGAAAAACACCACCTAATGTCAGAAACGCTATTGCACCATTTAGGTAAAACTGCTGAAATCTTGTTTTTCTTATTAGGAGCCATGACAATCGTTGAAATTATTGATTATTTTGATGGGTTTTCTACCTTTAAGAGCTACATTAAAACAAAAAATAAAAAAAGATTATTATGGATATTTACCTTTTTAGCATTTATTTTATCTGCAATTATTGATAATTTAACAGCAACAATTGTATTAATAACTATTCTTCAAAAAATAATAAAAGACAAAGAAACTCGTATGTGGTTTGCGGGATTAATTATCATTGCCGCAAATGCTGGTGGTGCTTGGTCCCCTATCGGAGATGTTACCACTACTATGCTATGGATTGGAAACAAAGTTACAGCAGCTTCATTAATTGACCACCTGGTTATACCTTCTTTGATATGTATGATTGTCCCTACATTAATAGCTTCATATATGAAACCTTTTCAAGGCGATTTAGTAAAAGAAATTGAAGTAAAAGAGGAAGAAATTCATGATACTACTTATAGTGCAATAATGTTGTATTTAGGCTTGGGTATGATTTTATTTGTTCCTGTCTTTAAAACCATTACACATTTACCACCATATATTGGTATGATGTTATCATTAGGAGTAATATGTACCTTTGCCGAAATTTTTAGTACCAGACAATTTAAAATATCAACACTTGGAGATCATGTAAAAACGGCTGGTCATCATAGTCCAGTGCACAAGTCACTGTCTAAAATTGAAATGCCAAGTGTATTGTTCTTTTTTGGAATATTAATGGCAGTTGCTGCTATGGAAAGTTTAGGTTTATTGTATCACTTTGCAGAAAGTTTAAGTGAAAACATGCCTCTTATGGGTACTGAAATTGCAGGAACTAAAATATCTGACACAGTAGTAATGCTACTAGGTGTGGGGTCTGCAGTTATAGATAATGTACCTTTAGTTGCTGCAACATTAGGAATGTTTCAAGAAGGATTAAATGACCCATTATGGCATTTTATTGCTTTCTCTGCAGGAACAGGTGGTAGTATGTTAATTATAGGTTCGGCAGCAGGAGTTGTTGCTATGGGAATGGAAAAAATATCATTCTTCTGGTACTTAAAAAATATCACTTGGCTAGCTGTACTTGGCTTTGTTGTAGGATCAATTAGTTTTATGATATTAAGATCTTTCTTATATTAATAAAACCAGACAATATTATGTTAAAATAGAATATTTACAATAATAAAACCACTCTTTAAAGAGTGGTTTTATTATTTTTTTAACAAATTTTAAACCAAAAACAATTTACTATTCGTATTTTCGTTTCTATAATTATAACAATCATATAAAAAACATATTTATGTTAGCAACAATTCAAGACGCAGTTCAACAAGTAGACGGAGAACAAGTAGGGCAAAAAACACTATCCATTATCAATTTGATAAAAGAAGGTGGCTTAGGTGGACAAATCATTATTGGTATTTTAGCCATTTTACTAGTAGTTGCTTTATACATTTATTATGAACGTTTATTGGCCATAAAAGCCGCATCTAAAGTAGATGAAAATTTTATGAATCAAATAAAGGATCACGTTTCTGAAGGAAAAATGGAAGCCGCAACATTATTATGTGCGCAAGATAAATCGCCAGTATCTGCCTTAATAGCAAAAGGGATTTCTAGAATAGGAAAACCATTAGAAGACATCCATACCGCTATTGAAAATGCAGGAAAATTAGAAATTTACAAACTGGAAAAAAATGTAAGTGTCCTCGCAACCATATCAGGAGTAGCACCTATGATTGGATTTTTAGGTACAGTTATTGGTATGATTATATCAATATTTGAAATTGCTAACTCTGGTGGCAACATTGACATTAAAACCCTTGCAGGTGGTTTATATACTGCAATGACGACTACCGTAGCAGGTTTAGTTGTGGGTATTGTAGCGTACATGGCATATAACCACTTAGTTGTTAAAACTGATAAAATTATTTATAAAATGGAAGCCAACTCATTAGAGTTTTTCGATTTATTAAATGAACCTGCATAGTGAGTTTTTAAAGTTGTAAAGTTTAAATGTAGAATGACTTTTAAACTTTTTAAACTTTTAACTTTTAAACTAAATTATATGAATATAAGAGGAAGAAATAAAGTAACGCCAGAATTCAATATGTCATCTATGACAGATATTGTATTCTTATTATTGGTATTCTTCATGATTGCATCAACATTAGTTTCTGCCAATGCAATAGACTTATTGTTACCAAAATCAGGCGGAAAAACAACGCAATCAAAAAGCTTAGCAGTAAGTGTTACTAAAAATTTAGAATACTACGTAGATCGTAAAAAAGTACCCAAAGCACAATTAGAAACCTATATCCTAAAAGAATTAAAAGGCTATGAAAAGCCAAGTATATTATTACGTGCTGAAGAAACCGTACAAATGAAAGATTTTGTATTTGTAATGGATATTGCTAACAGAAATAAAATAAAATCAACATTAGCGGTCCGATCAAAATAAATTGATACTTGGTCAGTTTGATTGCATCAAAAACGACCCGTATTCAAAAAAAACTATTATGAAAAAAATATTTAAAGATGAAAACGAAAAACGTGCCGCTATTTTAACTGCACTTACAATGTTTATTCTGTTTTTATGGATGTTTTTTCATACAGCATTCACCTATCAAGATCCTCCAGAAGAATACGGAATGGAGGTTAATTTTGGTACTACAGATACCGGACAAGGAGACAATCAAACTCCTGACCCCATACAAATGCAACCTAATGTTACTGAAACACCTGAACAACCTGTTGAAGAAGTAACTGAAACTCCTCCTGTAGAGGAAGTGGTGGAAACTCCTGTTGAAGCAACTCCTACAGAAGATATTATTACTGAAGATACCACTGAAGATGTTCCTGTTATTGAAACTTCTGAAACTCCCGTTAATGAACCTGTGGAAGATGTTAAACCTGTAGAAACACCAAAACCAGTTATAGAAACACCAAAAGAAGTCGTTGAAGCGGTTAAACCTACAGAAACACCTAGTAATCCTCCCCCTTCTCCACCAAAACCAGATGCTTCTACTGAAAATGCATTGTTAAATGTGCTAAACGGTCCGCCAGCAAACGGAACATCTTCTGGGAGTGAAGGAGATGATAATGAAAATGGAGATAAAGGAAATGAAAACGGAGACCCAAATGCACCTGATTATTACACCAATCCGGGTAATGGCAGCGGTGGAAATTACAACTTAATTGGTCGTTTACCTTTACGAAGACCCATACCTGATTATTTATGTCAAAAAGAAGGTCGTGTAGTGGTTGCTATAAAAGTAAACCGTAATGGGAAAGTAATTTCAGCAATTCCAGGAGCAAAAGGAAGTACCACTACCGAAAAATGTTTACTAGATCAAGCTAAAAAAGCAGCTTTAAATACCAAATGGCAACCTGCAGCAAATGCCCCTGAAAAACAAATAGGTAAAATTATTTACAATTTTAGGTTGCATTAAAAATACAGAATGACGTATACACAAACTTTAGATTGGCTTTTTAATCAATTACCTGCATATCAAAAAATAGGTCAATCGGCATATAAAATCGATTTATCCAATATCATTAAATTAACTGAATATTTAGGTAATCCTCATTTAAAATTTAAGAGTATTCATGTAGCTGGCACCAACGGGAAAGGATCGTCTAGCCACATGTTAGCCTCTATATTGCAAGAAGCAGAATGTGCTGTTGGACTATACACTTCTCCACATTTAAAAGACTTTAGAGAGCGCATAAAATTGAACGGAAAAGAAGTTTCCAAGCAATATGTCATTCAGTTTATTAAAAAACATCGTACATTTTTTGAAGAAAATCAACTTTCATTTTTTGAAATGACTGTAGGTATGGCATTTGATTATTTTGCCAAGAAAAAAGTAGATATCGCGATTATAGAAGTTGGATTAGGTGGTAGGTTAGATTCTACCAATATCATTACACCCGAAGTTTCTTTAATAACCAACATTAGTATTGATCACACTGCATTTTTAGGCAATACTTTAACAGCAATTGCTTTAGAAAAATCGGGAATTATTAAACAAAATACTCCTGTTGTAATTAGTGAAACTCATCCGGAAACAAAACCCATCTTCTTAACAAAAGCAAAACAAGAAAATGCAAAAATTACTTTTGCAGACACAACTATAAAAAACAAATACAAAACCGATTTACTCGGCAATTATCAGCAAAAAAACAGTATTGGTGTAGTAGCTACCATACAACAACTACAAGGGTTTCAAGTTTCAGAAAAAGCAATTATTAAGGGCTTAAAAAATGTGGTAAAAAACACAGGTTTATTAGGGCGTTGGCAAATTTTACAACAAAACCCAACTATTGTATGTGATACCGCACACAATACAGAAGGCTTAACACTTGTAATACAACAGTTAAAAGCACAACAATATGAACAACTACATATTATATTAGGAGTAGTTTCAGATAAAGACTTAACTACTATATTGCCATTATTTCCTGAAAAAGCAATCTATTACTTTTGCCAACCCAATATTTTTAGAGCACTTCCTGTTCAAAAATTAAAAGAAGAAGCAAACGCATACGGGTTGAATGGCACATCATTCAAATCTGTAAATGAAGCACTAAAGGCCGCAAAACAGCAAGCAAAAACATCTGATTTTATTTATGTAGGCGGTAGTACGTTTGTAGTGGCAGAAATAATTTAAAAAATCATTATAAAAAAGTTGTTAACTTAAAAATAGATGTTATATTTGCATCCGCAATCATTATAGATTGCAACCTATTAAATTAGGGCAATTAGCTCAGTTGGTTCAGAGCACCTCGTTTACACCGAGGGGGTCGGGGGTTCGAATCCCTCATTGCCCACCAAAAATTCCAAACCGTAAGGAATCAAAACAGTATCGGGCAATTAGCTCAGTTGGTTCAGAGCACCTCGTTTACACCGAGGGGGTCGGGGGTTCGAATCCCTCATTGCCCACCAAAATCTTACTTTAACCAGTAAGATTTTTTTTGTTTAAATTATTAATGCACAACGGGCAAAAGAAATGAATATCCTAAAAGCAGTATCACTTACAGTTCTTTATTTATAGATGCTATCTATTAATAATCACATGTAAAAAACACGCCATTAACCAAATGTGTGCATTCAAAAAATAAAGTGTTCCCCTCAATTTATTTACGTTATCTTTGTCCATAAATAAAACTAAAAATGTCAAGGGACACACTGTTAAAAAAACGTTGGGAAGCTGTAGTAGAAAAATTATCAAGCAAATTTGCTGATGGTGATCCGTTAGATTTGGATTCAATAGTTTATTTAATTGGCGTACAAGAATTGGGTCAGTTAGATAAAAAATTTAAAAAAGACGAAAAAGTCAACCTTATTCATATTGCTATCTGTCGTTTACTAGAACCTTATGGTTACTACAAATTTGATTTTGTTGATGACGATGGCTGGCCACACTATACCATTATTGAAGAACTACCCACTTTAAAACCTGGAGAACAATCCGTTTTAATGAAAGAAGCTATAGTAACTTATTTTTTAGAGAAAGAATTGATTGACTAAAAACTTTATTCGTAAATTTGCCACTTGCAAACACAAGCACAATGATAGACAAAATTAAGGAACTTATAGCAGAAGCTGAAAATTTTAAAGCCACTACTAAAGAAGAAGTAGAGCAATTTAGAATCAAATACTTGGGTAAAAAAGGGTTGTTAAACGACTATTTTGCCGAATTTAAAAATGTTGCGAATGATCAGAAAAAAGAATTTGGTCAAACCATAAACATGCTTAAAAATGTAGCTCAAAATAAAGTAAATACGTTAAAAGAAGAGCTAGAAGGTGCTGCAGAAGAAAAAGGA
>JAJRPS010000004.1 GCA_024280635.1 Bacteroidota bacterium
AACCCTTTATGGTTTAGGAAAAATAGGATTCGGTATCAATACTTCTGATCTTTTAGATTTAGCTCCTAATAAAAACGGAGTATTTAACATTAAAACCTACATTAATGGTAATTTAAATTACGAATTGGATTTCAAAAAATTTGCTTTTAGTGAGTCTAGGTACTTAAATGCTTTAATAGATTATGGCTATTTTAAAGAACATAAATCTAGAATTCAAAAACTTTTTAACAATACTAACAATCCGCTAAGCATTATTAAAAATACAGAAAATAATGGCGAAATACATCTTTTAGAAGGAGAAAAAATAAACTATAAAATTGTAATAACCGATTTTAAAAACAACTCCCGAACCATTACCATACCTCTTGAAGGTAAAAAGCAAGAAATTACCTATCCTAAAAAAATTGAAAAAACACCCTACTATGTACAAGCTGCAAAAGGTTTTCAGTTTGGTGATGATAATCTATCGGTTTACATTCCTAAAAAAGCACTATATAAAGATACCTATATAAAATATGAAACTCATGGAGATACTATTACCATTGGAAACAAACACATTCCGTTGCACAAAAGCATGTACATTCATTTTAAAATAGACAAGTTTAAAACCCCTGATGCTAGTAAACTTTTTGTAGCTAGTTTAGGGTACAATAATAAACCCTATTATACCTATTGCTATAAGAAAAATGGCAAAATAACCGCTAAAACACGTTCTTTTGGTAAATATACGCTTGCTATTGACACAACCCCCCCTAAAATTAAACCTATTAATGTGCTTCCTAAAAAATGGGTTTCTAAAAATAAAACCCTACAAATGAAAATTACTGACAACCTATCAGGTGTGAAAAAATATAGAGCTACTATTAATGGCAAATGGATTTTAATGGAATATGATTACAAAAAAAAGAAACTCACCTATCATTTTAGTGACAACGTAATTAAAACCACCAAAAATAATTTTAAACTAATTGTAATTGATAATGTAGGAAATAATAGTATTTTTGAAATGACTTTTTTCAGAAAAATATAATATGACTGCATTTACTATCCGTATCTATTGCTTTATTTTCTTCATTACAGCAAGCGTAACTTTTGCTCAAAACGCTAAAGTGACAGGTGTTATTTTAGATGAAAACAATCTGCCCATAGAAAACGTAAACATCCGCTATGGTACTGAAGGCACAAAAACATCTATAAATGGTGACTATGTTATTGATGTTCCAGAAAACACCAATATTGTTTTAACTTTTTCACACATCAGTTTTAAAAAAGTACAACAAACTTTTAATTTAAAAAACGGACAAATTATTGAGTTTAATCCCGTCTTAAAATACAATCAAGAGCAATTAGGAACCGTTATCATTACTGGTAATAAACGCAAACGTATTGAAGGCATTACTACCATTGCCCCTAAAATGCTTCGTAAAATACCTGGAGGAAATGCAGGCGTTGAAAATATCATTAAAACTTTAGCTGGTGTTAGTGGCAATAACGAGTTGAGTTCACAATACAACGTAAGAGGTGGTAATTTTGATGAAAACCTTGTATATGTAAACGGTATTGAAGTATATAGACCTTTTTTAGTGCGTTCTGGGCAACAAGAAGGATTGAGTTTTATTAACAGTAGTTTGGTACATAATGTTGATTTTTCGGCAGGTGGGTTTCAAGCCAAATATGGCGATAAATTATCTTCTGTTTTAGACATCACCTATCGTACGCCTAAAAAATTTGCTGCAAGTTTAGATGCGAGTTTATTGGGAGGAGGTATGAGTGTTGAAGGCACTTCAAAAAACAAAAAATTATCTGGTATTTTAGGCATCCGTTATCGTGATAATAGTCTTTTTGTAAAAGCAAAAGAAACCGAAACCAATTATGACCCCAAATTTGCTGACGTACAAACTTTTTTAACCTATAAAATAAACAGCAAGTTGAGTTTTGACTTTTTAGGAAACATCGCCATTAATAAATACAATTACCAACCCGAAACGCGTCAAACTAACTTTGGGTCTTTAGGAGACCCAAAAGCATTATTGGTTTTTTATCAAGGACAAGAAAAAGATCAATACAACTCTTATTTTGGAGCTATAAAAGCGAATTACAAAGTAAACGAAAAAACAAAGCTAAGTTTTACTACAGCTGCCTACCATACTATTGAAGAAGAATATTATGATATTTTTGCCGAATACCGATTAGGAGAAGTAAACAGTAATATTGGTGATGAAGATTTTGGGGAAGTAGATTTTTCTGAAGGAATTGGGTCACAGCTCAATCATGCTCGTAACGATTTAGATGCACTAATTCTTAATTTCCAACACGGAGGATCTTATAAAAACAAGAACCATAAAATAAGTTGGGGTGCAAAATACACCCATGAAAACATTAGAGATAGGGTAAACGAATGGGAAGTTATTGATTCTACAGGTTTTAGTGTTCGCCCACCCGGTTTAGGTGCTAATGACCAACCTTATACTCCATTTTCAGGACCTTTAGAACCTTTTCAAAATGTGAAATCTGAAAATGATATTACTATTGGGCGAGTTTCTGGATTTGTACAGTACAACGGAGAAAATACTTGGGGAGCGCATGATATTTTTTACAATATTGGTGTGCGAACACACAACTGGACTGTTTCTGGAGACAACATTACCACAAATACACAAACGGTATTGAGTCCTCGTGCACAATTTTCCATACAACCCGATTGGAATAGAGATTATATTTTCAGAACCGCAATTGGCATGTACCACCAACCTCCATTTTATAGAGAGCTACGTGCGGCAGATGGTAGCGTAAACCCCAAAGTAAAAGCACAACAGTCCATACATTTTATTATTGGAAGTGATTATAAATTTAAAATGTGGGAACGCCCTTTTAAATTCACCGCCGAAGCGTATTATAAAAACCTCAGCAATGTGAATCCGTATACCGTTGATAACGTACGTATCCGTTATGCAGCCAATAACAGTGCAAAAGCGTATGCTACAGGGATAGATTTGCGTTTAAATGGCGAATTTGTACCGGGTACTGAAAGTTGGTTTTCTATAGGTTATTTAAAAACAGAAGAGAATATTGATAACAGAGGATATATTGCTCGCCCTACCGATCAACGCTTAAAATTTGGAGCATTATTTCAAGATTATGTGCCTAGTATACCCAACCTAAAAGTATACTTAAATATGGTATACAATACAGGCTTACCAGGAGGATCACCTAGTTATAGTGATGTGTATCAATATCAAAATAGATTACGTGCCTACAAACGTGCCGATGTTGGTTTTGCGTATGTAGTAGTAGATGCCAATAAAAAATACGAAAAAGGTCATCTTTTTCATCAGGTAAAAGAACTGGAAATTGGCTTTGAAATTTTTAATATGTTTAACGTGCAAAATTCCATTACTAATACTTGGGTACGAGATGTATATACTAAACAACAATTTGCTGTACCTAATTACTTAACTCCTCGTATTTTTAACCTAAAAATGGGATTGAAATTTTAATGCGGGGCGATAGCTAAAAGTTCTAGGGTTACTATAATAAATAACAATTTCTTAAATTATTTATGTGAGCTAGTTGTATAAAATATTGATATATTTCCTTGCCTAATTATTCGCCACTGGCGAGCATTTGTTTTTTCAAACTCATGACAATCTCTTCTTCGCTTAGCTAAAAATTATTTGCAATATCAAGTTGGAGATTAAATCGTTCCTAAATCAACAAAAGGAATATCTTAACCTATGAGATATTTCTTATTAATTATTTTTTTTAACATAAACTACTAGTAATTAAGTCTTTTTCTACGCTACATACAATTAAAGCACTCTATATTCATAAAAACATCAGAGGGCTTTAAATAACCTACTGGTAATATTTCAATTTAAGTGTTAAAATGTTATCTTTGTGTCGCTAAAATTTAGTCACAACAATTCAAATTCTCAATTTTATATATTATGTCAAACAAAGCAACCATCATTTATACTAAAACAGACGAAGCACCTGCATTGGCAACTGCTTCCTTTTTACCTATCGTAAAAGCGTTTATAGAACCTTCAAAAGTAAATATAACAACTAAAGACATTTCTTTAGCCGCACGTATTCTAGCTATTTTTCCTGATTATTTAAAAAAAGAACAAAAAGTAAATGATGCTTTGTCAGAATTAGGCGAATTGGTAAAAAAACCAGAAGCCAATATTATTAAATTACCAAACATATCTGCATCCGTACCACAATTAAAAGCGGCTATAAAAGAATTACAAAATGCTGGTTACGCAATACCTAATTACCCTGAAGATCCAGAAACGGAAGAAGAAAAAGATATTCAAAAACGCTATGGCAAAGCAAAAGGTTCAGCAGTCAATCCTGTTTTACGTGAAGGAAACTCTGACCGTAGAGCGCCAAAAGCAGTAAAGAATTTTGCAAAGAGAAATCCTCACAAAATGGGCGCTTGGAGTAAAGATTCAAAAACACACGTAGCCACCATGAGCGAAGGTGATTTTTTCCATAATGAAAAATCCGTTACCATTGCAAAAACGACAAACGTAAAAATTGTACATACTGACACTAACGGAACACAAACCGTTTTAAAAGATAACTTTCCGCTTTTAGATGGTGAAATTATAGATACTACTGTAATGAGTAAAAAAGCGTTAATTAACTTTTTAGAATCTCAAATTAAAGACGCTAAACATAAAGGTGTTTTATTTTCATTACACATGAAAGCTACCATGATGAAGGTTTCTGACCCTATTATTTTTGGTCATGCTGTAAAAACTTATTTTAAAGAACTTTTTGAAAAATATGCCACTGAATTTGAAGAAATTGGCGTTGATGTAAATAATGGATTTGGAAATTTACTCAGTAATTTAAACAAATTACCTACTGATAAAAAAGCAGCCGTTGAAGCCGATATCAAAAAAGCATTTGAAAACAAAGCAGCAATTGCTATGGTAAATTCTGACAAAGGAATCACCAATTTACACGTACCTAGTGATGTTATTATTGATGCTTCTATGCCTGCAATGATTAGAACTTCTGGACAAATGTGGAATGCCGCTGGCAAACAACAAGATACCAAAGCCGTAATTCCTGACAGTAGTTATGCTAGTATTTACACCGCTACTATTGATTTTTGCAAAGAAAACGGTGCCTTTGACCCTATCACAATGGGTACTGTTCCTAATGTAGGTTTAATGGCTCAAAAAGCTGAAGAATACGGTTCTCACGATAAAACTTTTGAAATTACTAGTAATGGAAAAGTAGCAATTATTGATGCTGACGGAAACATTTTATTATCTCATCATGTAGAAAAAGGAGATATTTGGAGAGCTTGTCAAGCTAAAGATTTACCTATTCAAGACTGGATTAAATTAGCTGTTACTCGTGCAAAAGCATCAGGTATGCCTGCTATTTTTTGGTTAGACAAAAATAGAGCGCATGATGCTGAAATTATTAAGAAAATAAATACCTATTTACCAACTCACGATACTACAGGGTTGGATATTCAAATTATGGACCCAGAAACGGCTACTCATTTTACTTTAAAACGTGTAAAAGAAGGAAAAGATACCATATCCGTAACAGGAAATGTATTGCGTGATTTCTTAACCGATTTATTTCCAATATTAGAATTAGGTACATCAGCAAAAATGTTATCTATTGTACCATTAATGAACGGTGGTGGATTGTTTGAAACAGGTGCTGGAGGTTCTGCTCCAAAACATGTAGAACAATTTGTTAATGAAAATCACTTGCGATGGGATTCATTAGGAGAATTTTTAGCATTGGCAGAATCATTAGAACATTTTGGAAACACACATAACAATACCGAAGCTTTAGTTTTATCAGAAACATTAGGTGACGCTACGGATAAGTTTTTAATTGAAAACAAATCACCTTCACGTAAGGTAGGAGAATTAGACAATAGAGGAAGTCATTTTTACTTGGCGTTATATTGGGCTGAAGCACTAGCCAATCAAACTAAAAACGAAGCTTTAAAAACTCGTTTTGCTAACATTTATTTACAATTAAATGAAAACGAGAATAAAATTATAAACGAATTGAATACTGTACAAGGTCACCCTGTAAACATAGGAGGTCATTATGAAACTAATGATACTTTAATTGATAACGCAATGCGACCTAGTGAAACGTTTAATGCCATATTAGGATAAGCTCTTACACGACTAAAGCTTTAAAAATCGCTTATTTTACAATGAGCGATTTTTTTTATCCCCATCCCCAAATATAGGTGTTTTTATATTTAGCTATTTACATATGTTAAATTAAAGATAATATTTTATATATTTGTTCCATACTTATTATAAAAGTAAGTTTTTTTGGGGTAAAAAGTCTTGTTAAAACTAACAATACTTTTTTTATGCTCAATATTGAGCATAAAAAAAGAAACCGTTAAACGGTTTCTTTTTTTATTTACAATCTCATTACTTTGCTATTGTAGCCCTTGCAAACTTTCTTGTAAGGTTTCAATTTTAGCCAAAGCATCTGCCTCTTTTTTACGTTCACTAATAATTACTTGCTCTGGAGCGTTATTTACAAAACGCTCATTAGACAGTTTCTTTTGTACCGATTTTAAAAACCCTTGTGTATAGTTTAACTCTTCGGTTAGTTTTTTAATTTCTGCTTCCACATCTACTGCGCCATTCATCGGAATAAAATATTCGTTTGAGTTTACTCTAAAACTCAATGCCCCACTTACTTTTTCGGTTACATATTCCAATTCTGATACATTCCCCATTTTAGCAATCACACTATCAAATCGAGCGGCTGTGTTTTCGTTATTCAAGACTTTTAATTCAATAGTATCTTTAAAAGAAATATTTTTATCCTTACGAATAGTTCTGATGCCTGAAATTACTTCGGCAGCAATTTCAAAGTCTTTAAGAATAGTAGTATCTACGTCTTTTTGATCAGGATAGCTATTTACAATCAATGCTTCCGTTTCACTTCTATCTGCAATTTGATGCCATAATTCTTCTGTTATAAAAGGCATGTATGGATGTAATACTTTTAAACTGTTTTCAAAAGCTTCAATAACGGCATTAAAAGTAGTTATATCAATAGGTAGCTGATACCCTGGTTTTACCATTTCCAATAACCACGAGCAGAAATCGTCCCAAATTAATTTATAGGTAGTCATCAAGGCATCTGATAAACGGTATTTACTAAAATGATCGTCCATCTCAGCAAAAGCTGCTTGAAACTTGTTATCAAACCATTGCAATGCAATTTTACTGGACTCGGGTTGTGTAATACTATCGCTTACTTCCCATCCGCTAATTAAACGATAGGCATTTACAATTTTATTACTAAACGCTTTTCCTTGTTGTAATTTTGACTCGTCAAATAACAAATCGTTACCCGCACCAGAACTCAATAACATCATGCCTGCTCGTACTGCATCAGCACTATAATCTTCTATTAATTTTAAGGCATCTGGTGAGTTTCCTAAGGATTTACTCATTTTTCGACCTTGTTGATCTCTTACAATTCCTGTAAAGTAGACATTCTCAAAAGGTTTTTCATTTTTAAATTCATACCCAGCAAAAATCATACGTGCCACCCAAAAGAAAATAATATCTGGTCCTGTTACCAAATCATTTGTTGGATAATAGTACTTGAAATCTTCATTCTCAGGATTACGAATACCATCAAAAACAGATATTGGCCATAACCAAGAAGAAAACCAAGTATCTAAAGCATCGTTATCTTGACGAAGATCAGAAGGGGTTAGTGAATTATTTCCTGTTTTTTCTTGTGCTAACTTTAAGGCTTCCTCTTTGGTTGCTGCTACTACAAAATCTTCTTTTGCATCACCATAATAATAAGCTGGTATTTGTTGTCCCCACCATAATTGACGGGATACATTCCAATCTCTAATGTTTTCTAACCAGTGACGATAGGTGTTTTCTATTTTCTTAGGATATAATTTAATATCTCCATTTTTTAAAACGGCATCCAAAGCAGGTTTTACCATTTCGTCCATTTTTAAAAACCATTGATCAGACAAACGGGGTTCTATAACAGCTTTAGTACGTTCTGAAACACCTACTTTATTCAAATGATTTTCTACTTTTGGTAAGCAACCCAATGCTTTTAATTCGGCTGCAATTTCATCACGTACTACAAAACGATCTTTCCCTTCGTAATGCATCCCGAAACTATTTAAAGTAGCATCTTCATTAAAAATATCAATTACTTCTAAATTATGTTTATCCCCCAATGCTTTATCATTCATGTCATGTGCAGGGGTTACTTTTAAACATCCTGTTCCAAATTCTAAATCGACATATTCATCTTCAATAATAGGAATAACACGGTTACAAATAGGCACAATTGCCTTTTTACCTTTTAAGTGTGTAAAACGAGGATCGTTTGGATTGATGCATATTGCGGTATCTCCTAAAATGGTTTCTGGTCTTGTGGTGGCAACCGTTAAAGTTTCATCCGATCCTTCAATTTTATAAGTGATATGATATAATTTACCGTTTTGCTCTACGTGCTCTACCTCTTCATCAGAAAGGGTTGTTTTGGCTTCAGGATCCCAGTTTACCATACGGTAACCACGATAAATTAATCCTTTTTTATGTAAATCGACAAAAGTTTTTATTACCGCTTCTGACATATCATCATCTAACGTAAACTTGGTACGATCCCAATCGCAAGAGCATCCTAATTTTTTTAATTGCTCTAAAATAACACCACCGTACTCATTAGTCCAATCCCAAGCGTGTTTTAAAAACTCCTCACGAGTCAAATCATTTTTATCAATACCTTGTTCTTTTAAACGTGCAACAACTTTTGCTTCAGTAGCAATTGAAGCATGATCGGTACCGGGTACCCAACACGCATTTTTACCTTGCAAGCGAGCACGCCTAATCAATACATCTTGTATGGTATTGTTTAACATGTGCCCCATATGCAAAATTCCCGTTACGTTTGGTGGCGGAATGACAATGGTATATGGCTCTCTTTCATCTGGAGTGGAATGAAAATAATTATTTTTCATCCAGTAGCTATACCACTTTTCCTCTACTTCTTGTGCGTTATATGTTGTTGATTTGCTCATTTTTGGTCTGATATTTGTATAATAATTGACAAAAATAAGGATTCCTATAGGATATAAAAATTGTTTTTACTTTTTGTGTGTGTTAATTTTAGTATTTAACACTTAATAAAGTAAGTTTTCAGTATCTTTGAGGAATTGCCAAAATAAATTATGATGAAAAAAATAGTATTATTATTGTGTTTTACGTTAATTAGTGTTGCTGTTTTTGCTCAAAAAGGAGCGCAAATAGCTTTTAAAGATACTACGATTGACTACGGAAAAATTGCTTATGGCAGCGATGGTGTACGTGTTTTTGAATTCACCAACACTGGTGATGCTCCTTTGGTTATTACCAAAGTAAAATCAAGTTGTGGGTGTACCGTACCTACCAAACCAGAAGGTGCTATTGCTCCTGGAAAAACAGGTGTTATTAGCATTAAATATGATACCAAACGCCCTGGTTTTATACGAAAAACCATTACGGTAAACTCAAACGCTACCAATGCTAAAAACGGAATTAGTTATTTAAAAATTAAAGGTTTTATTAAAGCACCTAAAAAGATATAAGCATTAAATTATCGTTTTACTAGAGGAGATTGCAAATAAAATTCTTTTTCTAACACAGTATTTCCACGCTGCACCGTGATGCGTATTTTTTTAAATTCCTTATCATAAAACAATGCATTAATAGTTTTCAAACTGTAGTGATACGCTTTTTTTCCATTTACAGCTAAAATAACATCTGCTTCTTGTAAACCTATTTTAGCAGCAGGAGAATTTTTTCGGATGTGGTCAATGATAAATTCTGGGCTTAATAAATAAGACATGTCCACAAAAGCTGTAATATTTTTACTTTCCAACTCTTTTAAAAGTGGATTATTCTTGTTTTCAAAAACAGCATCACCATCTTGCTTTAACGAAATACCCGCTTTATTGTAATAAAAAGAATCATCAAACAATCTATTTTTTTTTAAATACATTTTCTTATTTGGATAGTCCAATACTACTGTAAATCGGTTTAAAATTTCACCTCCAATAATTCCGTGGCTATATCTTTTATTTTTCATTTCTAACGGCAACAATTCTGGATTTGGGTAAGCAATTTTCACATCATTGAGTACGTTTCTTTTAAACTTAAAACTTTTTACCTTACTACGTTTACCTTCTATTTTTCCTGAGATAGTAAAGCCCAAGAAATCTTGATAAAACCCATACGCTTCACAAGCATTATCTTCAAATAACCACAAGCTATCACTCATACCAGTATCTACCAATAACCGAATTTCTTTTTTATCAATAAAAGCATTTGCATAAGGTTTTCCCTTAACTATTGCAATAAGCAACTCTTCATACCGTTTCCACTTTTTTAAAAAGGTGTTTTTTTTATAAATACGTAGTACTTGCCTGCTATATGAAATTGAAACCACAAAATCTTTAAAAAAATGATAGCCTAGAATTCCGTGTATTTCAGTTCCTAAATATGCCGATAAGTTTTCAGTTTGATTGAAAGCTACGTAAACCACATGGTCATTACTTTTTAAATTCCCAATACTAAGCGCATTTTCTTCGGACTTGATACAGCTTAACAATTCGTCATTAACTCCTTTCACTTTAATAATACTTGCTTTATTTAACTGTAACGTATCTACTTTACTCACATTAAAAATGATGGTTTCTTTTACTCCTGTATCTAATAAAAAATGCAATTCTTTTCCGTTCATTACAACGGGAACCACTATTAAATTATTAGCCAATTCAAATTTAATTTTATGGTGTTTTTTATCAGAAGAAAATGTAAAAGTAGCCTGTGCGTAAATGTTACTAAACAATACGCAAAAAAGAAATACAATACTATGTAAACACTTTTTTTTCAATTTATGCTATTTTTACCTCTTACAATTTAAAAAATATACCGCTAAAAAAATAGCGTTTAACTAAATTTAACATCACAAAAAATGATTCTAAAAAGAATAATTATGTAGCTTTGTGCATCTTAAAATTATAAATACTATGCCACAAATTTCATCCAAAGGAAAAGCAATGCCACAATCGCCAATACGTAAATTGGTTCCTTTTGCAGAAGACGCAAAAAAAAGAGGCATAAAAGTATACCATTTAAATATTGGACAACCGGATATTAAAACCCCACAAGTGGCATTAGACGCCGTTAAAAACAATACCTTACAAACCATTGCTTATTCTCGTTCTGAAGGTTCTGAAGTTTACCGTACCAAAATAGCAAACTACTACAAACAACATGATGTTACCGTTGATTGCAATGATATTATTGTAACTACTGGTGGTAGTGAAGCCTTATTATTTACCTTTGGTAGCATTATGGATGTAGATGATGAAGTTATTATACCTGAGCCATTTTATGCTAATTACAACGGGTTTTCTACCGCATCTGGTGTAAAAGTAGTACCTGTAATGTCTACTATTAATGATGGTTTTGCCTTACCTGCTATTGAAGAGTTTGAAAAACTAATTACCCCAAATACCAAAGCCATTTTAATTTGCAACCCTGGTAATCCAACGGGGTATTTATATAGTAAAGCAGAAATTAAAAAATTAGCAGAAATTGTAAAAAAACACGATTTATTTTTAATTGCAGATGAAGTTTATCGTGAGTTTACCTATGACGGCGCAAAACATTATTCTGTTTTAGCGGAAAGTGGATTGGATGAACACGCCATTATTATTGATTCGGTTTCCAAACGATACAGCATGTGTGGTGCACGTATTGGTTGTATTGTATCAAAAAATAAAGACTTTATTGCTAGTGCATTAAAATTTGCACAAGCACGCTTGAGTCCACCAACCTACGCCCAAATTGCTAGTGAAGCTGCTTTAGAAACGCCACAAAGTTATTTTGATGAGGTTATTGAAGAATACTCCGAGCGTAGAGATACGCTAATATCCGAATTAAAAAAGATTGACAACGTAAAAGTTGCAACACCAAAAGGAGCTTTTTATTGTATTGTAGAATTGCCTATAAAAAATGCTGATGATTTTGCACAGTGGCTGTTAGAAGATTTTAATGTCAATGGTGAAACCATTATGGTTGCTCCCGCAGCAGGGTTTTATGCTACTCCAGGTGTAGGCTTAAACCAAATTAGAATTGCTTATGTACTAAATAAAGAAAGTTTAATACAATCGGTTGCTATATTAAAAGCGGCTTTAAATGTATATCAAAATTAACAAGAGATAGTCCTGTTTTAAATTTTAGCTACGTTCAATCAGACAACTAAACCTATGCGTGTACAACACAATGTTTCCTTAAAAAAATACAATACCTTTGGTATTGATGTTAAAGCTACAAATTTTGTAGAGGCAACTTCTATTTTTAGCCTTAAACATATTTTAGACTTACCTCTTTCAGACTATTTTTTAATTGGCGGTGGTAGTAATATGCTACTCACCAAAGATATTACAGATAAATTGGTCATTCACGTAAACATTACAGGCATCGAAATCATTAAAAAAGATGATAATTTTATTTGGATTACCGCTCAAGCTGGTGAAAATTGGCATAATTTTGTAATTTGGTGTATCCAACGTGGTTTTGGAGGATTGGAAAACATGTCGCTCATACCGGGTAATGTGGGTACTGCTCCTATACAAAATATTGGTGCATACGGTAAAGAGTTAAAAGATAATTTTGTAAGCTGTACCGCTTTAGAAATTGCCACTCAAAAAACAAAAACCTTTACCAAAAACGAGTGCCAATTTGGATATCGAAACTCCATTTTTAAAAACGACTTAAAAGGACAATATATTATTACATCCGTTACGTTTAAACTCACCAGAAACAATCATGACATTTCAATAGCATATGGAGCTATTGAAGCAGAATTAGCAAAAAAGAAAATTACATCCCCAAATATCAAACAGGTTAGCAATGCTGTTATTACCATACGCAAATCAAAATTACCAGACCCTAATGAATTAGGAAATAGCGGTAGTTTTTTTAAAAACCCTATCGTTTCTAAAAATACCTTTGATAAATTTATTACTAAATTTCCAGAAGCCCCAAGTTATGTAGTTTCGGATACCAAAATTAAAATTCCTGCGGGTTGGTTAATTGATCAAGCTGGTTTTAAAGGCAAACGTTTTGGTGATGCTGGTGTTCATAAAAATCAAGCTCTCGTTTTGGTGAATTACGGAAATGCAACAGGACAAGAAATATGGGATTTAGCAATGCTGATACAAAACACCGTTTATGAGAAATTTGGAATTATGATTAGCCCTGAAGTTAATGTGTATTAATTGTATTTTTGGTGTATTCCTAATCCAAAACTAAGACCTACACCTATATAACTGTTTCTAGATATATTACCTACAATTTTAAATCCAAAACTAGAACCAAAAGATGTTGGCTTACCTACAGGTATAATCCCATACACTTTAAACCTTTTCTTTTTACGCTTAAACCATTTAACTGACAATTGAAAAGGTACTCCTAAATATTGACTCCTTTCCTTATAAACCGTATTATTTATTAATTTCCTAACGGTTAAATTAGTAATGGATGCCCCCACAGAAACTGAATATGATGTTCCGAGTTTTGTATTCCATCTTCTACCGTATAAACCTCCAAATTCATCCGAATAAAATTTCCTATAAAAAACAGGAAATGCTATAAAAGGTGCTATTAAAGCATAATCTGCTTTAGCTCCTGAATTATGCCGAACAAAAACCGAATACAAATTTTTATTTTGCTGATAGTTTAGCGTACCCCCAAAATAAAACGCCCCTGACAAATTAGACCCTATATATCCAAATGTTCCGTCTGCATAAATTATAGGTTCTTTATTTACTTGAATACTGTCTTTTTTTACAGTTTGAGCCGTTACAACTAATGAGCACAATAAACCTAATAGAAAAAAATATTTTGTCATTACTTCTTTTTTAACAAATGTAAGTTTTTTTTAAATGATCAACCTTTTCCTCTTAAATTTAAGATAAATATTAACTTCAAGGATACATTATCGTTATAAATGAGTAATTTTATCCTATTAAAAAAGATTATCTATGAATTTCAAACAATTACACCTTAATCGTCCAATTTTAAGAGCCATTGCCGAAAAAGGTTATGACAACCCCACTCCTATTCAAGAATTGGCAATACCTGTAATTTTAGAAAGAAAAGATATTGTAGCATCTGCACAAACAGGAACTGGTAAAACAGCCGCCTTTGCTTTACCCATTTTGCAACAATTGTATGACAAGCAAGATTCTGGTAAAAAAGGAAAAAAAATTAGAGCGCTAATCATTAGCCCTACTCGTGAATTGGCCATACAAATTGAAGAAAATTTTAAAGCCTATAGTACACATACACTATTAACATCAACTCTTGTTTTTGGAGGTACTGCCATTGATCCTCAAAAAGAAATTTTAAAAAAAGGGGTCGATATTTTAATTGCCACTCCAGGGCGTTTACTCGATTTACACAAACAAGATGTCATCAATTTAGACTATGTTGAAACCCTTGTTTTAGATGAAGCGGATTTAATGCTTGATATGGGTTTCATTGACGATGTTAAAAAAATTGAGCGTTTGTGTCCATCAACAAAACAAACTTTATTGTTTTCGGCTACCATACCGTATAAAGTAGAGCAATTGGCGAATGGAATTTTAGATAATCCTACTCGCATTGAAGTAAGCGGTACCACATCTGGAGCAAAAGGCGTAAGTCAGTTATTATATTTTGTACCTAAAAAAGATAAAAATGAACTGTGTTTACATTTACTAAGAAACACTATAAAAGGTAAAATCATTATTTTCAGACGCACCAAATATGGTGTTGATAAATTAGAACAAACCCTACTTAAAAATGGTTATAAAGCGGTAAGTATTCATGGCGATAAAAGTCAGAGCATGCGCCAAGAAGCTCTAAATGATTTTAAGAAAGGTGATGCTAATATCTTTATTGCTACGGATGTTGCTTCTCGTGGCATTGACATTCATGATATTGATGCTGTTATCAATTTTGATTTACCAAGTGTTCCCGAAACCTACGTGCATCGTATTGGACGTACCGCAAGAGCAGGAGGAACTGGTAGTAGTTATTCTTTTTGTGATGCTGGCGAAAAAAACTATGTTATTGCCATTCAAAAATTGATACGCAAGCACATTAGTGTTGAAGAAAATCATCCGTTTCCATTAGACCCAAAAGCGAAACCCATAAAGCATGTTAAAAAATCTGGAGGGAGTAAGCATAAAAAAGGGCGAAAATCAAACCGTTCAAAAGTTAAAAAGAAGCGTTGGTATTAATATTCCCATCTTCTTGTTTTATTCAACTCTTCTATTTCATGTAAAGTATCTAGCGGAATTACTTTTAAAAAAGATTCGTGTTGCTCAATTGCATATTCAATTTGTGTTACAATATCATCAATTGAATCGTTTTCATAATCAATATTTAAAGGTTCTTTAATTACAAAAGACTGTAATATCCCTCTTTTCTTTATTCGTAAACCTTTTTTATCAAAAGAACGCCTAAAACCATCAATAACAATGGGTACAACAATTGGTTTGTGTTGTTTAATTATATGAGCTGTTCCTCTTCTGATGGGCTTAAACGGTGTGGTTGTACCTTGAGGAAAAGTAATGAGCCAACCGTCTTTTAAAGCAGTTCCTATATTACTTATATCACTCATTTTTACTTGTCTTTTTACATCTTCACCTTTACTACGCCAAGTACGATCAATACTTACCGCTCCTGCATAAGCGAACAATTTTGGCAAAAAACCAGATTTCATAGTTTCCTTAGCGGCTACGTAATACAAGTTGAGTTTAGGTTGCCAAATGTATCCTAAGTTTTTAATCGAATTTTCTCTACCACTTAAACTGGCATTAAACACATGAAACATGGCAATCACATCAGCAAAATAAGTTTGATGATTGGCTACAAACAATACATTTTTATCTGGTAGCCCTCTGAGAATATCAGACCCTTCAATATGCAGCTCATTAAAACCACGATACCTACGGTGGGTTAAAACTGCAATAAATCTGATTAAAAATTTCTTTAAAAAAAGTATATGTCCGAAAGGATTTCTTTTTAACAATCCCATTATTATTTTATTTTTAGTATCACAAATATAACGGAATAATTATTGAATGCGTAATAATAACGCTTTAATTTCATTTAACAACATTGCAGTGGCTCCCCAAATTACATCCTGATTAAATTCAAAAATGGGCACTTCAATTTCCTTTGCGTAAGAAGTACTTATTATTTTTGATGACACAAAATCATCATTTAAAATATCAGACAATGGTATGGTTATCAAGCGTTCTACCTCATTTTCATCTAAAACAAAATTAGGTTCCTTTCTACAAATTCCTAAAAAGGGGTACACTAAAAAGTTACTCGGCGGAATGTAGGTTTCCGTAAATGCTCTAATAATTTTTATAGCGGTTGCTGGTACTCCAACCTCTTCAAAAGTTTCTCGTAAAGCAGTTGTCAACAAACTATCATCTTTTTCTTCTACTTTTCCTCCTGGGAAGCTTATCTGATTGGAATGCACCCCTTTATAGGTTTTTCTTAACATAAAAACCATTTGTAGTGCTCCAAATTTATTTGGATATAACAGCGCTAAAACAGCAGATTTTTTAGGATTTCGAGCAGCTACATCCAAATTTTTTCCTAATTTTATCCGCAGCAACGGTGCCATTTTAAAATGCGCATCAATACCTGGTAAAATAGCTTTTTCTATTTGTGGTACTAATGCTTTAAACTCTTGTAAAGTCATGCTTAAAAAAATATTTATCGGTTTGCTTTTAACTTCAATTTTAAGTTGCCAAGATAAGCAAACGATTATAAAAAAAACATTAAAAAAAGTAGAAGCCCCTTCGGTAACTAAAAAAGAAGAAACATTTAAAAAAACACCCATAGATAAACCTATACTTTCTCAACAAAATGTCGTTTCTTTTTTTACTAATTACGGTAAAAAACATCCACAAACAAAAGTAACAATCTCTACTCGTTTAGGTGATATATACATTCAATTATATAAAGAAACGCCTTTACATCGTGCTAACTTTTTATTTCTAATTAACCAAGGGTATTTTAACACTACTTGTTTTCATAGGGTTGTGAAAGGTTTCATTATCCAAGCAGGTCAATCAGACAACCCTAAAACAAATGTATTACGCAAAAAAATAGGATGGTATCGCATTCCGCCTGAATTTGTTTCAAAATACAAGCATAACAAAGGAGCGTTATCTGCAGCTAGAAGATGGAATGAAAATCCGAAAAAATTATCTGATGCTTTTGAATTTTTTATTGTACACAATTCAAAAGGATTGCATCATTTAGATGGTGAACATACCGTTTTTGGAAAAGTAACCAAAGGCTTAGATGTTGTTGATAAAATTGCGAAAGAGGCTATTGATAAGGGCGAATGGCCTTTAAATGACATTTACTTAAGTGCACATATAAATTAACAAAAAATTACACCTCAAATCACGAGTATCTTTTTATCTTTACTGCTTAAAACGAATCATAATGACATTATTATCCATCAACTGGAATCCAAGTGACACCCTTATTCAATTAGGTCCTTTCCCTATAAAATATTATAGCTTAATGTTTGTAATTGCCTTTTTAGTAGGCTTACAAATTATGAAAAAGATATTTGAAAAAGAAAATGTCGATTTAGAAAAACTAGATACTTTATTTATTTACAGTGTGGTTTCTATTTTATTAGGGGCACGTTTAGGGCACGTTTTTTTTTACGATTGGGCCTATTATCAAAATCATTTACTCGAAATTATTTTACCGTTTAAATTCAACCCATTTAAATTTACAGGAATTGCAGGTTTAGCAAGTCATGGCGCTGCAATTGGTGTTATTCTTGCCATGTACTTATACCATAAAAAACATCCTGAAATAAAATTGAGCTGGGTATTGGATCGTATTGTGCTTCCCGTAGCTTTTGGTGCAATTTTTGTGCGTTTAGGAAATTTAATGAATTCTGAAATTATTGGTAAAACAACCGGTAGTGATTATGGTTTTCGTTTTATTCGTCAGTTTTATCGACCTTATGAAGCCGTTCAAGCAACTGGTATTTCGAATACCGAAAAAGCATATCATGCCATTGCCAATAACCCTAAATTTACAGCACTCTTAGAAGCTGTTCCTTTGCGTCATCCTGCACAATTATATGAATCTATTTGTTATGTTTTTGTATTTGCTATATTGTATTTTACGTATTGGAAAACCAATAAAAAAGACAAACCTTTTTATATTTTCGGATTGTTTTTAGTTCTACTTTGGACGGTTCGTTTCTTTGTTGAATTTTATAAAAAATCACAAGGAGGTTTTGAAGATTCTTTAAATAGTGTTGCGCAATTATCAACAGGGCAATGGCTAAGTATTCCTTTTATAATAATTGGGCTGTATTGCATGTTTAGACCGTATAAAAAAGCAATATAATATGAAAATTACACTTTTTAGTATTGTATTTTTAATTGGATTGTGTTTCTTTTCTTGTACAAAGAATTCAACCTCTAAAAAAGTTGGTATTACCAAAATAAAATTTAAACATGAAGGCAATTTAAACATCTTAGACAGTACAAAAACCACTATAAAAAAGTTACAGATAGAAATTGCTGACAATGATTTTGAGCGTCAAACAGGGCTAATGTATCGTAAGCAAATGGATAACAATAAGGCTATGTTATTTATTTTTAATGATGATGACGTACGGGTTAGGAGTTTCTACATGAAAAACACTTATATTCCTTTAGATATTATTTTTATTGATGAAAATAAAACCATCATTAATATTGCAAAACACACGAAACCGCTAGATGAGAATTCGGTATTTTCGGATGCTCCTGCAAAATATGTTCTAGAAATTAACGCAGGTTTAAGTGACTTTTGGAGAGTAAAAGCAGGAAATCACATTAATTTTACAAGCTTGTAAACCTTCCTTTTGTTTACATACGCTTACCTAATACTAGTACAAACAAATAGCTTTGTTTTGACACAAAAAAGCAACCGAAATATGGTTGCTTTTAATCCCTCATTGAGGGTTTAATTCCCCGAGGTTGTTGATTGTTGTTTTATAGATGTTAAATTGGTATTACATTTGTGTCATCCACTTAAATTTATATTCAGTATCTGGTATGATTGCTCGTTCTGCTAAACGATACATTCTGTCTGGTAATCGCATTAAATAATCTCTTGCTTTTTCAGCTTCTGGAGTTAACCCTTTAACTTTATCTATTTCCCAAATGACATTTAATTTACGCATAATATCTACATAATCAAATCCTGTATATACCCCTGCGCGTTGTGCTACTATAGAAAACTGATTAAACAAAGATGCTTTTTCTGCAAATGATTCTCTTAAATACATGGCTGGCATAATAATTTGTTGTTTCATCATATAGTGATAAGCCAACATCATTTCACTGGGATCAATTTTAAATATTTCTTTGATAAAGTGTGAATAGGCTACATGATGACGCATTTCATCACCTGCAATAATTTTTGACATTTTAGCCAATGCTTTATGCCCTTTTTTACGTGCTATTTTAGCAACATTGTTATGTGAAATATAAGTAGCTAACTCTTGAAAGCTCGTATATACAAAGTTCTTATAAGGATCGGTTGCGGTACCTATATCAAACCCATCTGCAATTAAGTGTTGTGTAGAAATTTCTACCTCACGCATGTTTACACGCCCTGATAAATACAAGTGTTTATTCAGTACGTCTCCATGTCGGTTTTCTTCTGCTGTCCAAGCTCTAATCCATTTTGCCCATCCGTTATCTGGATCTTGCTCTACGCCGTCTAGGTCTAATAACCAAGACTCATAGGTTGGTAAGGCCTCTTCAGTAATGGTATCTCCCACCATACATACCCAAAAATCATCATCAAACTCTTTCCCTAGTGCTTGAAACTCTTTTACTTCTTCTATAAAATTATCTCCTTGAGGGTTGGGTAAAAAATCACTGGGTTGCCAAATGGTGTCTATTGGAATCAAAAACTGATCTACAAATTTATCAATATTTTTTCCTAGTGTTTGCATTACTTCTACGCGTATGTTTTTTATTGACATAACTTTATTATTTTATTTTGGAGGTTATTACTTTCTCTACTCTTTCCATTAACGCATCAAAAGGTAATGAATTTATTTGAATAGGCTCGTGTGTTTCTATTTTTATTGGGGTAAATAATCCTAATGGAAATTTACCATATCGAAATACTTTCCAGGAATTGTTTACGGTTAAAGGTACTACGTATCCTTCTGGATTGTATTTAGCTAACATTTTTAATCCGTTTGGAGAAAATGTTTTGGGTTTACCGTTTCTACTACGTGTTCCTTCTGGAAAAATTACTGCAGACCATTTATTTTTATGGATTTTCTTAGCAAATTTAGCCAATGTTATCAATGCTTTTTTTCCATTTGATCGATCTATTAATACTGCTCCTCCATTTCGCAAATTAAAAGATACACTTGGTATTCCTTTTCCTAATTCCTCCTTAGATACAAATTTTGGGTGATGTTTTCTAAAATACCATGAAATAGGTGGTATTTCAAATAAACTTTGATGGTTAGATACCAATATTAATGAGGCGTTTTCTGGTATTTTATGCTTGATTTCAAATTGCACTTGATTTCCTAACAGCCACATGCTTTTTGCTAAAAATAAATTCATATAATTTGAAGCTATGTTATGACCTTTATATCCCCCCAACTTTAACCCCAACCACTGTAAAGGGTGAAAAATTAATAGTATCAGAAAAAATATACTGATAAATATTGGAGAAAGAATATAACTTAAATACTTCATTTTTTTAATAACTTGACGGCAAATCTATTAAACATTTATTAATAAACCAGTATATACACTCTATATAAATCATTCTTATCAAATTAATGACGTTTTGCTACCCATCTTCTATACGCTATTGCATTGTTATTGTGTTGCATTAATGTTTTTGCAAAAGTATGGTATCCCATTTTCTTAATATTAGCAACGAAATAAAAGTATTTATGATGTTCATAATTTAAAACTGCATCAATAGCTGTTATGTCTGGCATAACAATGGGACCTGGAGGTATGCCTGCATGCACATAAGTGTTATATGGATCTTCTATTTTTAAGTGCTTATTTAAAACGCGTTTGAGCTGTACTCCTGTTTGTGTTTTTACTACATATACTACTGTTGGGTCTGCTTGCAGTAACATTCCCTTTTTATAACGATTAATATACACGCCTGCTACACGTGGACGCTCATCATTTTTTACCGTTTCCTTTTGTACTATTGCTGCTAATGCGATAACTTGTTTTGGTATTAATCCTATTTTTTTTGCTTTTGATAAGCGTTTTGCATTCCAAAATTTATCGTATTCTCTAAGCATTTTATCTCTAAATTTTTCTGCAGATGTATTCCAGAAAAACTCATAACTATTAGCAATGTACATCCCTAAAGCAGTATCTTGATTAAAATCATTTTCTTTTAAGAATTTTTTATTCGTAAATGCCTCTAATAAAGAAATACTATCTGCTTCTATTTGTACTGCTACTCTACCTGCCAAACTAGCCAGTGATTCCTGATTATTAAACGACACACGAACGGGTTTATTTTTGGAACGTAACACGGTAATGATATCATTATTAGTCATGTCTTTTAAAATCTCATATTTCCCTCCTTTTATGCGTGTTACATATTTTTTCTTTTCAGCAACGGCTCTAAAAGTATTCATATCTTTTAATAGTGGTGTTAATTCTTCTACAACGGTATCAAAATTTGCATTTGAAGGAATATAAACTATTGCTTTTTCATTATTAAACGCTGTATTTGGTGTTAATAATGTGTGATATACGTAGTATGCGAAAAGACCACTAACAACTAAACCTATTGTTACAATGGCTAATAATATTTTTTTAATGTACATTTTTTATATATTGAAATAAGTATTCGTTTTTATATTGATTGTTTTCAAAAATCCAATCTTTTTTTACTGCTGATATTTGAAAATTTAGTTTTTTAAATAAGCTGATACTTGCCGTATTATCTTCAAGAATATTAGCGTACACTTGATGTACATTTAAGCTTTTAAAGCCGTATTTTATAATTAGTTGCAATGTTTCAAAAGCAACATTTTGATTTCTTGCTTTTTCTAATATTAAAATACCTACACCAATTTTATTATTTTTAGGGTCAAAATCAAATAAATCAACTACCCCTAAAGGATCATTCTGTAGTGAACAAATAACCAATCGGAGTTGTTTTGCTTCATAAATATCTTGGTGTGCATTTTCTAAATATTGCTTGATTACATATTTTGAAAATGGAGTTTGGGTTTGACTTACCTCCCAGTTATCTTCATTGTTTTCAATGTGATAAATTAAAAGTAAATCTTCTGGTTCTAACGCACGCAAATAAATATGCTCTCCTTTTAATGTTTGCATACTATTTCTCCTTTAAAAACTTGAATAGCTTTACCTGTTAAAAATATTTGAGAATATTTCCCTTCATTTTCCTGAAAAGAAACCTGCAATTCTCCTCCTTCTACCTGTAACTTTATGGTGGTACTTACGGTTTTTTTTTGATGATACATTGCCAATGCTACCGCAGTTGCACCTGTACCGCAAGAGAGTGTTTCGTCTTCCACTCCACGCTCATAAGTTCTCATTTTGTAAGTAATATCGTTTATTTTTTTTACAAAATTTACGTTACTTCCTGCTACACCATATATTTCATTTCTAATTTTTCTACCTTGACCTACCAAATCAAAATTTAAAATATTTTCTTCAAACTGCACATGGTGTGGTGATCCTGTATCTAAAAACAAATAATCATTACACTCCTTAATTTCAGTTACGTCTTGCATTTGTAAACTGACTACATCCTCTTTTATTGATGCATGGTGCAAACCATCAATTGCTTCAAATATGGTTTTTTCTTCAATTAATCCTAAATGTTTTGCGAAAGCTACAATGCATCGCCCTCCATTACCACACATAGTACTTTGATTTCCATCGGCATTAAAATAAACCATTTTAAAATCAGTAGTATCACTATTTTCTAATAAAATTAAACCATCTGCACCTACTCCAAAACGTCTATCACATAAAAATTTTATGGTGGCTACGTCATTATCTTGCAGTACATTTTCACGATTATCTAACATTACAAAATCGTTTCCTGTACCTTGATATTTATAAAATGTAAGTGTATTTTTCATCTGTAAAGCAAATGTACACGTTTATATAGTGTTGTGGAACAAAAAAGAGAAAAAATAAGTCTTTGGACTGAGCAATCGTTTCACTACTTAGTTTTTATCTGCTAACATGGGTACGAACCTAAATTCTCCAAAAGTTTCTTTACTAAATTCTGATTCTGATTTACGAATGTACAAATGCATGATTTGTGGGTCATCTCCAATAGGAATTACCAACCTACCACCTATTTTTAATTGAGATAATAATGGTTTGGGAACAAAAGGTGCTCCTGCAGTAACTACAATACCATCAAAAGGCACTTTTTCTGGTAATCCTTTATACCCATCACCAAAAATTAATTGTTTTGCTCGATAGCCCAACTTTGGTAAAAAGAGTTTTGTTTTTTTAAAAAGTTCTTGCTGGCGTTCTATTGAGTATACTCTTGCCTTCATTTCTAATAAAACCGCCGTTTGATACCCGCAACCTGTGCCAATTTCTAAAACTACAGCATCTTTGTTTATTTGTAATAATTCCGTTTGAAAAGCAACCGTAAATGGATGTGAAATAGTTTGATTTGCTCCAATAGGGAACGCTTTATTTTGATACGCATGACATTCAAAACTGGAGTCTAAAAATAAATGCCTTGGCACTTTTGATATTGCTGTTAATACATTTTCATCCTCAATCCCTTTATCTTTCAATAAAGCAACTAATTTGTTTCGTAATCCTTGATGTTTTAGGGTATCTTGCACTGTATTTTTAACTTTAAACGGTAAAAGTAACAATTTAATCGATTATTACAATTAATTTAATTTTTATTCAGTAAATATCAATATACTTGCATCATCAAAAAATATTGATTATTTTATGAAAAATTTACTCTTAGTAGCTTTGCTATTTGCTATACATTTAAATGCACAAGTGGGTATCGGAACTGTTACTCCTGATGCGTCCTCAGCATTACACATTGCTTCTACCACAAAAGGTTTATTAACTCCACGAATGACAACTGCACAACGTGATGCTATTGTTAGTCCTGCCAATGGATTATTCATCTATAATTTAGACAGTAATTGTTTTCAACATTTTAATGGCGCTACTTGGTCTGCATGCTTAGGTACAACAAGTGCTATCAAATCATTAGTTTGTCCTCCTGCCCCTGTTATTAATGGCTACTATGTTGCAGGGACCGTTACGAATACTTCGAATACAATAACAGTATCCGTAACAACAACTGCAACTGATTCATATAGCATAACCACTAACACCATAAACGGTTATAGCTTTGCTGCAGCTGGAGTGGTATTAACTGCCGGTACACATAATATTGTATTATCCAGTACAGGAACTCCAATAAACGTTGGCACCAATAGTTTTACTATTTCATTAGCAGGTAGTGCTGGCACTTGTACTGCAAATATTACTGTTACCGCAACTGCACCTCCTGTTTTAAAAAACTGCCAAGCATTAATGCTAGCTGGCTACACATCTAATGGCGTCTATACAATTGACCCTGATGGCGCAGGTGGTAACGCCCCTTACAATTGCTATTGCAATCAAACCGATAATGGTGGTGGTTGGACTTTAGTATTTAATCATAATACAGTTGGTGGCTATTGGAGCAATAATACCGAAGCTGATTTTTTCAATTCACTAAACCCTGGTATTACCACAAACAAATACTCTATACTTAGTAAAATTGATGAACTACAAACCACAACTGGAACATATGAATTCAGATTACATTATCCAGACCAAAGCATAACCAATCATTGGACACAAACATTTAACCCACGCAGTGGAAGTTCACCAACAAATCCTGTAGCAGGCTATACTCCTATATCAATAGGTGCTACTGGTGATGGATGGGGTGGATTAAATAGAGCTACAGCTACTTCTACTTATTTAGATGGCTCTCCAAACAATGCAAATTGGTGGTACTCTATAGGTAGTAATGTTACCTTTGGTGGCGGTGGTGTTCCTGGTCCAAATACCACAGTTGTACAGAAAGTACAATTATACATTCGATAATTTTATCACATTCAAAATATTTTTAATAATATTTTACAATCTCATACTTTAAATCCTTATTTTTGAATTCCATTTAAAAATAAGAATTTTTTATGTTAAAAGCAGGCGTTTTAGGTGCTGGTCACTTAGGTAAAATACATTTACGGTTATTAAACGAATCGGATAAATACGAATTGGTAGGTTTTTATGACCCCATAAAAGAAAATGCAACTAAAATTGAAGCCGAATTTGACTACAAAGCATTTGACACAATACAAGAACTTATTGACGCTGTTGATGTTGTTGATATTGTAACTCCTACCCTTTCACACCATGATTGTGCTGTTCAAGTAATCCAAGCAAAAAAGCATCTGTTTATTGAAAAACCCATTTCTAATACCGTTGAAGAAGCTGAAAATATTTTAGCATTAGCTAAAGAGTATGGTGTAAAAGGACAAGTAGGTCATGTGGAACGTTTTAACCCTGCATTTACTGCGGTTAAGCATAAAATAAAATCGCCCATGTTTATTGAAACGCATCGTTTGGCAGAATTTAACCCGCGTGGTACCGATGTACCTGTAGTTCTAGATTTAATGATACACGATATTGACGCTATTTTAAGTGTAGTACAATCAAAAGTAGTAAATGTATCGGCAAGTGGTGTCTCAGTAATTAGTGAAACACCTGATATTGCCAATGCTCGTTTAGAGTTTGAAAACGGATGCGTTGCCAATTTAACTTCAAGCAGAATTTCATTAAAAAACATGCGTAAGTCACGTTTCTTTCAAAGAGATGCATACATTTCTGTAGATTTTTTAACCAAAAAATGTGAAGTCGTTAAAATGAAAGATGCTCCTGAAGTTCCTGGAGATTTTGATATGATTTTACAAAATGCAGAAGGCGTAAAAAAACAAATATATTTTGATAACCCTAATGTAGAAGCAAACAATGCCATTTTAGATGAGCTCAATAGTTTTGCTAACGCCATTAATAACAACACTACACCTGTAGTTACCTTAGAAGATGGTACAGAAGCCTTACGT
>JAJRPS010000098.1 GCA_024280635.1 Bacteroidota bacterium
CTATGTAGTAAATATCCAGTTCAATTTAATTGAACTGGATATTTTTTTTGTGGTAAGGTAATGTCTATGAAATAAAGTCTTTTTTAGTGCTAAAGGTATTCTTAATTGATGGGATAGGGATTAATAAAGAGTAACAGGTGTAGGTGTTTTGATGCAATTATTGGATTAATAGGTAAAAAAACCTCATAACACAGTTGTGTTATGAGGTTTTTTGGGTATTGTTTTGTGTTAGTCTTATTGTGCTAACTCGTATGCTTTGTTAGATCCTGCCTGAACCATTTGAGAGTTAATAACTCCTCCAGCTTGATTTACAATCATAGCAACTACTTCTAATTTAGTAGAGTCGTAGCTTCCTGGAATAGTAAAGTTAAGTGTTCTTGTAAATTCATCTCCCATTTCAGTATCTGTATTAGGTATAGCGTCACCTAATACATTGGTTAAAGATGTTCTTAAAACATTATTGTGTTCAAAGTTTACAATAGGGTTTCCAGCACCATACCATGGGCTAGAAGTATCATTGTTCATGTAATTAACTTGGTTGGCGTGTAAGCCATCTTCTAATACTACTACTACTAATTTACTGTTTGGCACATCTAAGGCAAATTTAGCACCAACATTTACGGTTAAGCTATTACCACTTAAGGTGGTGTTGATTGATAAACCTACTGTTGTAGGAGCAGTCAATTGTGCTAAAACCTGGTTGTCGGTTTCATCCCATGTTAAGGTTCTGTTTATTTTTCCAGTAGGGAATCCAGTAATACCAGCAGCATTTTCTAAAGTACTACCTCCAGAGTATGTCATAGAGTCTCCATTGTGTACGGCGATAGGTATAACACTTGTGTTGGTATCGTCTAAATGATCAATTTTATAAGCTAAACGAGGACAATAACCACACCATGTACCCGTATAGTCTTCAACTGTTACCATAGGTTTGTGTACATCAGCATCTGTTATTAAAAGAGTAATTGTAGTTAAGGAGCCTTGATAGGTTGCTGTTATAGTATACATGCCAGGGGTTGTAAATTGGTATGGCATTGTAATTACAGTTCCATTTAACGTGTATGTAGTGTTTGCTGAAATATCATTACCATTAGTGTCTTCTGTGGTAAGTGTAACATCAGTATTTAGTGTAGCGTGATTTGTGTCATTTCCAGCAACGGTTGCTGTTGTGTATAAATGTTGAGCTGCAGGTGCAGGAGTTCCTCCGTCATCAGACTTACTGCAAGAGGTTAAACTAATAACTAATGATAGTGCTAGTGTTTTTAAAATAGTTGCTGTTTTCATAAAATTTAATTTTTGGTATAAATATTTGGTTTAATAAAATTAGTGATATGATAAAAGTATCATAAAACGTTTTTAACTAGGCGAATATAACATATATTTAGTAAAAAAAACATTTTACCGATAAAAATTGTATTTGGTCGACAAAATAGTTGTGTACTTACAAATAATATAATATTATTGTAATCAATTTAAAATCAACGATATCTAAGTATTATGAAAAAATTAGGACTATTATTACTGTTTGTTTTCGGGTTTGGAATTGTAAATGCACAAAGTTCTTTACCAAGTGTATCTTTAAAAACAATAGATGGTAAAACCGTAAATACAGCAAAATTATCTGAAGGGAAAACAATTGTCATTTCTTTATGGGCAACTTGGTGTGTGCCTTGTAAAAATGAATTAGATGCTATTAGTGATGTGTATGACGAATGGGTAGATGAAACAGGTGTAGAGTTGTATGCAGTTTCTGTAGACGATTCTCGTACTGTAAAAAGGGTAAAGCCTTTAGTGAACGGTAAAGGATGGGATTATGAGGTATTGTTAGATACTAATCATGATTTAAAACGAGCATTAGGTGTTTCAACAGTGCCAGTAGTATTAATAGTGCGTGATAATAAAATACTATATCGTCATTCGGGGTATACTGAAGGTGCTGAAGATGATTTATTTGAAGAAATTAAAAAATATGCTAACTAACATATAGTTATCGTATTTAATAAAGAAGAAGTGATATTAGTATCACTTCTTCTTTATTATCAAAAAAACTCAAAAAACAAAATAAAATGAAAAAACTAATTTTAATAGCGTTAGCATTAACTTGTACTACAATCGGGTTTTCGCAAGAAGAAAACGATTCCATCCAAAAAAACAAAACTACTTTAAGTAAAATGAAAAGTAACCTAAGTGGTAGTTTAGAAAGTAATATACAATGGTATAATGACGACAAAGCTTTAGGGGATTTTACGGAAGCAGGAAAAGACCCATTTGGAGAAAAAAAAATACGTGCTAATAGTTATTTGAATTTAGATTATAACTTTTTAAAGTATTTTACAGCAGGAATTCAAGTAGAAAGTTATGAACCCATGTCATTGTTAAACTATGCACAAGAATATGAAGGTACTAATATTGCGCAATATTATGCACGTTATAACAATAGTAAATTGCGTTTAGATGTGACGGCTGGTTATTTTTATGAGCAATTTGGTAGTGGTTTGTTGTTGCGCTCTTATGAAGAACGCTCACTAGGGACCAATAATGCTTTGCGTGGTGCAAGAGTAGTATATAGTCCTATAGAAACACTAAAAGTAAAAGCATTATGGGGACAGCAACGTATTGGTTTGGATGAATTTCCGAAACAAAATGTTAGTAAAGGGCAAGTTTTTGGTGCTGATGTAGAATTGGATATTGCCTCTCAATTTAAATTGGAAAATATCAATTCATTATCTTTAGGGGTAAGCTATGTAGGTAAACAAGAAGATTTTATAGGAGCAACTCCTGCAACCGTTATGCCTAATGGTTTTCCGGAAATGATAAACAGTTATGCAGTACGTTTAGATGCTGATTTTGGAAAAGTATTTTTCAATGCAGAGTATAATGTAAAAGGGGAAGATGTAGGGATTGTTCCTGCAGGGATGTTTAATGCAGGTGAATTAATACCGAATAAATACTTTGATGGACAGGCAATATTAGCTACTTTAGGATATACTCAAAAAGGTTTAGGTTTTTCGACCACTTTAAGGCGTTTGGAGAATATGGTGTATTTTTCTGACCGTAAATATGTTAATCCAAATGTAAATACATTTAACCTTGCAAGTATGAATTATTTACCAGGGTTAACGAAACAGCAAGATTATTCTTTAGCAAATATATATGTATATAATACGCAGGCAGGTTTAAATTTTGAAGGAGGAGGACCACATTCAGGAGAAATTGGTACACAAACAGATTTTTTCTATAAATTTAAAAAAGGATCTGTTTTAGGGAAATATAAAACAAAAGTAAGTGGAAACTTTTCATACATAGCACTTTTAAATAGTTCAGATGATTTTGATATTGCTAATTATGAATATGATTCAGAGTTTTTAAGTTTCCGACATAAGGTATATCGTGATTTTAATATGGAGGTTCGAAATAAATGGTCTAAGAATTTTAAAACTATTTTGACTTATATTAATACAGAAATAAATAAAGGGGTTGCTCTTGGTGGACCAGTGCATCCAGATGGTAAAACCATAAAGAGTGATATTGTAATTGTAGAGGGTACTTATAAGTTTAAAAATAAGCAATCTGTTCGTATGGAGTTGCAACATTTATGGACTCAAGAAGATGATAAAAACTGGGCAGGAGGGACATTGGAGTTTAATGCTACTAAAAAAATATCAGTTTATGCTACGGATATGATGAATTATGGTGGAGGTTATAGAGATAATACAAGCTCAGGTATTGCGAAATCAAGACACTATTATAATTTTGGAGGCAGTTATACTACTAGTTATAGTAGGGGAGCTTTACGTGTGGCAGTAAACTACGGTCGTCAAAGAGGTGGGTTGTTTTGTGTAGGAGGGGTTTGTCGTCAGGTAAGTCCTAATACAGGTTTAACTGTTAACTTAGCACTATCTTTTTAAAATAATTGCTTAGAATATAATGTTTAAAAAAGCCTTCTAAATAAAATTTATTTTAGAAGGCTTTTTTAAAGGTATAAGGCTTATTTTACGGTTTATATTTGATAGGCAAATGCACCACTTTTTTGGTTTCAAAAAAATCGTTATCAAAAAAATCAGGTATATTAGTTTGTTGGGAGTTTGGGAAAATGGATAACTCTTCGCTTAAATCGCCACCTTTTAAATATAGGATACCGTTTTTA
>JAJRPS010000099.1 GCA_024280635.1 Bacteroidota bacterium
GCTACTCGTTACAAACGAGCAGTAGCGGGGGTGTTTCTTGTGTGATTTCTCCACTACGGTCGAAATGACAGTAACAAAACTCCAATATCTCTATTGAAGTTTTTTTTACTTTTACATTTTAAATTTAAACTTTTGCGAGTTTATATTTTACCGCTCACTCAAAACGGCACGGAAAACATTTCCGCGCTAGCGCACGACCGTTTTAAAATTACATATCCGACTCAAAAGGATAGTTAGTTGGTGGTATGCGTTAGTTACTGTAGTGGTTATCCTTTTTTTATGGGCGTATTTATTTACTGCTCTAGCAAAGCGACTTTAGGAGCTCTTGACAGGGCTTGTAAATTTTACGCTACTGTAAAAAAGATAAAAACGGAAAGCACGACCCTGATTGTAATGAAGGGAAACGCCCTGATTAATACTAATTTAATATTCTAATATAGCAATGATGTCGTTTAATTCATTTATACGACATTGAGTTGGTGTAAACAACCGAATTGGAGGCTGCTTTTTAGTATTATTTGATTTCTATTGTTTTTATTCCGCTTGATGCTGATACTGGTTTAGGTTTCCATTTGTTTGAGAGATCAAAATAATCAAAATCTAATGCGTGGGGTTGTCTTTCTAGCACATCATACATAAAGGCGCGCATTAAAATATCTTCTATATAAAAATCTTCTTTATTTTGTTTCGGGTTGTATTCTTCTTTTAATGAAATACTGAAAAGGTTTGCGGTTGAGTTATACCAAAAGGCACGCCACCCGCTACGTAGTTTTTTTATTAAATTGAATGCTGTATCTCCTGTTTGGCGGTGGATGAGTTTAATGAGTATTTGCCCCTCGGTACGGGTAAACTTTTTTAATTTTTCTGAAAATTCTTCTTCAATATATTTCTGTACTTTTTTAGTGTACTTTTTACGTTTTCGCTTGGATTTTATTTTACGTAAATCGGTATTTAACTCGGTTAGTTCATCGGCTGCCATTTTTGCATAGGGGTAGACTTTACGCACCTTACGTTTTAAAATTAAGTACTTTATATATTCCTTACGATCGTTAAATTTTATTTTTTTTAGCAGTATTACATCGTCTAAATCAATAGTTGTTTTATATAAGCTATCTCCTTTTACTATGTAGTATTCCGTAATTAAAGTATCCACCTCTTTTTCTTGTTTTTTTTGAGAAAAAAGAGGTGTTACTAATAGTAATGTATATAGGAATATTATTTTTTTCATTGCCTTGGTTTTGTATTTATTATACTAAAACCGTACCATATTTTATTGGTTTCCTTTTTTATAATCGGCTAAAAATTTTGCTAAACCGATATCAGTCAATGGATGTTTTAACAATCCTTCTATTGCGCTTAATGGCCCTGTCATTACATCGGCTCCTATTTTTGCGCAATCAATTATGTGCATGGTGTGACGTACTGATGCGGCAAGAATTTGTGTTTGACACCCGTAGTTGTCATATATTTGACGTATTTCGCCTACTAGGTTTAATCCATCTGTTGAGATATCGTCTAGACGCCCAATAAATGGCGATACGTATGTGGCTCCTGCTTTTGCTGCTAATAACGCTTGACCTGCTGAAAAGACTAAGGTTACATTTGTTTTGATTCCTTTTGAAGAAAAATATTTACATGCTTTTACTCCGTCTTTTATCATGGGTAGTTTTACTACTATTTGCGGATTTAATGCTGCTAATTCTTCTCCTTGCTTTATCATTCCTTCATAATCAGTTGCAATTACCTCGGCACTTACATCTCCTTCTACTATTTCACAAATTGCTTTGTAGTGGCTTAGTATGTTTTCTGCTCCTGTAATTCCTTCTTTTGCCATTAAAGATGGATTGGTTGTTACACCATCCAATACTCCTAATGCTTCTGCTTCTTTAATTTGCTCTAAGTTTGCGGTATCTATAAAAAATTTCATATTTTCTGTTTTAATTATTTTTGAGTAGTTAAAGTTACTCTATTTTTACAACTTATAATGATTTAATAGCATTTTTTCATAAATTTTATCTGGTAAAATTCGTTTTAAAACGATAGAAAATTTTTGCATAAATGCTCCTACTTTATAATGTATTTTGGGATTGGGACTAGTAATAATTTTATAAATAGCATCTGCCATTTCTTGAGGGTCATTACCGTGATCTACATGTTCATCCATTAGCTGTAAAGTGTCACCATACGGTTTTTTATATGGAGAATTTTCTAGCACTGGTGAATGAAAACGTCCACTTGCTATATTGGTTGCAAAATCTCCTGGTGCTACATTGGTCATTTTAATATTGAAGTCTTTAATTTCCATTCGGAATGCTTCTGTTATTAACTCCAATGTTCCTTTTGTTGCTGAGTAAATTCCACGATATGGCAATCCCATATACCCTGCTATTGAGGTTACATTTATAATAAGTCCGCTGTTTTGCTTTCTCATTTGTGGCAACACTGATTTTATAACGTCTATTGGCCCAAAAACATTGGTTTGAAATGCTTTTTTAATTTCAACATCTGGTGTTTCCTCTATAGGTCCTGTAATTCCTACTCCTGCATTATTGATTAGAATATCTAAACGTCCTTCTTTTTTTATAATTGTTTGTACTGCTTCAGTTATTGTTGCAGTATCCGTTACATCCAACGCAATTAATTTAAATGGCAATTTTTCGGTTATTCTACTTGGGTTTCTACTAGTACCGTAAACAATGTATCCTTTTTGAGTGAGATAGATTGCTACGGATTTTCCGATACCTGATGATCCGCCTGTTATTAAAACTACTTTTTTAGACATTAAATTTTATTTATATCTTTACTGAAAATAATTATACTTTTTTATTGCTTAACTATTTTTTTTATGCTCTTTTCATTTTTTTCTTGATAAAAAAACGAAACAAAAAAATCAAGTCAGACAAAGGAAATTGCTAAAGCATCATTCGTTCTCGAATCTACATGCGTCATGCTACGCATCGCAATTCCGATTCTTCACTCATTATTTCTCAGTCTGACATCTTATACTTTAAACTCTTAATCAAATATTTCCTCCTAATTAAAATCAAATTAACTCATTCTCATTTAAAAAATTACTTAATTTCATTTTCAATGCCGTACTTGCTTCTATTAATGGCAGTCGTACTGTTGACTCACATAAATTTAAGGCTTTAAACATTGCTTTTATACCCACTGGATTTCCTTCTTCAAAAATATAATCAATACTATCAGCAACTTTATAATGTAATTGGTAGGCTTCTTTTGTGTTTCCTTTTAACCCTAAACGAATCATTTCTGAAAATTCTTTTGGCAACCCTTCTCCTATTACGGATATCACTCCTGACCCTCCTGCTAGTGTCATTGGTAAAGCAATCATATCATCACCTGAAATTACTAAAAAATCTTTCGGTTTTGTTTGAATAATTTTCATTGCTTGCACCAAATCACCCGCTGCTTCTTTTACTGCAATTACATTATCAAAATCGGTTGCTAAACGCACAATGGTTTCTGGCAGCATGTTAGATGCTGTTCGCCCAGGTACATTATACAATATAATTGGTTTTGGAGATGCTTCTGCAACGGCTTTAAAATGCTGATAAATTCCTTCTTGACTGGGTTTATTATAATATGGAGATACGGATAAAACGGCATCAAAATTTGACAAATCAGTCGTTTTTATTTCATTTACAACTGCCGTTGTATTATTTCCTCCAATACCTAAAACCATTGGCAAACGCTTGTTGTTTACTTCTGTAATTTTGGCAATTACTTGTTCTCTTTCGGTTGCTGTTAACACAGCGCTTTCTCCTGTTGTACCTAGTACTACTAAATACTCTACCCCACCATCTATCACATAATTTACAATACGTTCTAACGCATTAAAATCAACTGTTTTATCTGTTTTAAAAGGGGTAACTAATGCAACTCCTGTTCCTGAAAATTTATTCATTATATTTTGTTTAAGATGGTTAAATACTTTTTTAATTCGAATGTAAATTCCGCAATATTATTAATATCGGTAGCTACCGAAAAATCATTGATGTTTTCATTAATACTTGCAAATCCTATTTTAAATTTCGCTTTTGATTTTACAGCTACTAAATTAAGGAGTAACTTATCTTCTGTATAAAAATTCAGCAAACAATCAAAAGATGTTTCAATAAATTGATTTGCAATTTCATTTTTTAAATTTGCTTTAAAAGACAAGTCGGCATCCGTATATAAATTCCCTTTAAAAGTTTCCTTTTGTTTTTTATCAGGATGATAATATAATATTACTATATTTTCTTGAGGAATTTCAAACAGGTTGCTCATCACATCTGCATACGGAAACTGACTATAAATAGTGGCATCAAGCAATACCCCAAGTGTTTTAATTTTACTTGAATTTAGGTTTCTTGCCTTTAAAAGTGTTTTTGAAATATACTTTTCTACCGATTTTTTTTTGATTTCTCTTAAAAACATTAACTTTACAATTATTCTGTCACAAAAATACATTTACAATCGGCATTATACAACTTTATATGAAAAAACTCATTTTACCACTATTTATTGTTTTTATAGGATTTACTTCTTGCAAAAAAGAAAAAACAACACTATACAAAATAGAAGCACATCAACTAAAAACAGATAGCACTGTTATTGAAAAACAATCTATTTCAAATTTTATTAAACCCTTTAAGCAAAAATTAAATAATGAGCTAGATGCTGTTTTGTGTACTACCTCTTCTGATTTGACAAAGAAAGATGGGCGTTTAGAAAGTAGTATGGGAAATTTAATGGCAGATATTTGCTACACACAAGGAAATCCCGTTTTTAAAAAGCAAACAGGAAATGTAGTTGATTTTGTATTACTCAATCACGGCGGTATTCGTTCCGCTATCCCCAAAGGGAATATTACTGCGCGTAATGCTTTTGAAGTGATGCCTTTTGAAAATGAAATGGTAATTGTTGAATTGTCTGGTAAAAAAGTAAATGAATTACTTATTTATTTAACAACTGAAAAAAAAGCACATCCTATTGCTAACATTACCTTACAAATTAAAAATAACACCTATCAAAACGTAACAATTAACGATAAACCTTTTGATCATACTAAAAATTACTTTGTGCTTACATCAGATTATTTACAACAAGGTGGTGACCACATGACATTTTTTAAAAACCCTATATCAATACATAAAATTGACTATAAAATTAGAAATGCCTTAATTGATTATTTTAAAAACACAACCGCAATTACCCCTAACCTTGACAACCGATTTAGCTATGCAAACTAGAAGAAAATTTATAAAAAATGCAGCTGCAACTACAGCTTTTATAGGCTTAGGAGGTTTAACATTACCTTCTTTTACTACACCAAAAGACAAACGCATTACTATTTTACACACCAATGATGTCCACAGTCAAATAGAACCGCTACCAAACAATCATTACAAATATCCTGGATTGGGTGGTTTTGCACGCAGAGCCACACAAATTGATGCGATTAGAAAAGAAAATGCAAATACCTTATTATTAGATGCTGGAGATATTTTTCAAGGCACACCTTATTTTAATTATTTTGGTGGCGAGTTAGAATTTAAACTTATGAGTATGTTGGGTTATGACTTAGCTACTCTTGGTAATCATGATTTTGATAATGGTATTGGCGGTTTTTACAAACAATTACCCAATGCAAATTTCGATTTTGTTTCTGCTAATTACGATTTCACCAATACCATATTAGAAGGCAAAGTAAAACCCTATAAAACCTTTATTAAAGATGGTATAAAAATAGGTGTTTTCGGATTAGGTGTAGAATTGGAAGGATTAGTAACCAAAACATTATATAAAGAAACAAAATATTTAGACCCTATTGAAATTACAAAAGATACCGTTAAGCAATTAAAAGAAGTTGAAAAATGTGATTTAATTATTTGCTTATCACACCTTGGTTATAACTATAGGAAGCATCCTGATAAAGTAAGTGATTTAATTTTAGCGAGAAACACTAAAGATATCGATTTAATTATTGGAGGACACTCACACACCTTATTGAAAAAACCTACTATCGAGAAAAATAGTATTGGTGAAAACGTACTGATTAACCAATGCGGAAAAAGCGGTGTTTATATGGGGCAAATTGATTTTTATTTTTCTGCAGATGGTAGTAAGATTGCCAATGGAAAATCGATTATTGTTTAATTTATGCGATACTTAATTTACCTACTGCTTATTTTTAGTAGATTTTTAATTTGGTCTGCCATTAACCCAAAAGAATATTTTACCTGGTTTTTAGAAATATTACCTGCTATTTTAGGAGTACTAATGCTCATTTTTACTTACAAAAGGTTTCAATTCACTAATTTAGTGTACACTTTAATACTCGTGCACTGTATTATTTTACTTATTGGCGGACATTATACATATGCCGAAGTTCCTTTGTTTGATTGGCTAAAAGATATTTTTAATTTTAGTAGAAATAATTACGATAAAATTGGTCATTTTGCTCAAGGATTTATCCCCGCTATGATTACACGAGAACTATTGATCAGAAAAAATGTATTGAACAAAAAAAGTTGGCTCAATTTTATTATTGTGAGCATTTGTTTAGCCATAAGTGCTGCTTATGAATTTATTGAATGGTTTATCTCTTTACAAACAGGAGAAGCAGGCGATTCCTTTTTAGGCACACAAGGGTATATTTGGGATACCCAATCCGACATGCTTTTTGCTACTATTGGCGCAATTGTTGCAATAATCACAATGTCAAAAATACACGACAAACAATTATCAAAATAATATAACTATATTTAAACCTTAATCATTAACTAATTTACCACAAATGAATATTCAAACACCACAAATTTTACCCGTATCAGCATTATCAGAAGTCGAAAAAGTTGCTTTTTATAAAAAAACCTACGCACATGTTGCAGGAGGAGTACTCGCCTTTTTTATAGCTGAATACGTTTTATTACAATCGGACACTATAATTGACTTTATGCTCTCCATGACGCAAGGTTGGCGTTGGCTTATTATGTTAGGAGGTTTTATGTTTATGACCAATTATGCGGAGAGTACCGCCCTTAAAACAACTGATAAAAACAAACAATTATTAGCTTTTGGATTATACGTTCTAGCAGAAGCACTAATTTTCATTCCATTAATATACATGGCAATGATGATGACGGATGGTATTAACTTAATTAATCAAGCTGCTATTGTAACGCTTGCTTTGTTTGGAGGCTTAAGTGCTGTAGTTTTTGTAACTAAAAAAGATTTTTCTTTTTTACGTGCAGGTTTAACCGTAGGTTTCTTTATTGCTATGGGATTAATTATTGCTGGTGCTTTATTTGGTTTCGATTTAGGTTTGTGGTTTTCAGTAGGGATGTGCGTTCTAGCAGCAGGTAGTATTTTACACCAAACCTCTAACTTAGTACACAAATATTCAAATGATCAATACATCCCTGCTGCAATTGGTTTATTTGCTTCCTTAATGTTATTGTTTTGGTATGTATTGCAAATATTTATGTCAAGAGATTAGTCGCAGAGCGACAGCTTGATAAATTTACTCGCTCCAAAGGAACGAAAGTTTAAGATTAATTAACAACTACAAAAGCTCCCGGAAAGGGGGCTTTTGTAATTTCAAACGGGGTCTAGTCCCTATTTCAACCGCTTATTTTATTGGTTAAGTTCAATTACTTCCCATATTTGCCTCAATATTAATCATTAAACGAATATTATGAAAAATTTAATTGTAGCGACAGCTTTATGTATGACCAGTTTTTTATTTGCACAAAAAAGTGCTAATACCAATAAAGGTATTTTAACCTTTGAAACTGAAACGATAAATTACGGAACCATCCATCAAAATGAAAACGGTAACCGAACCTTTACTTTTAAAAACACAGGTACATCACCTATTGTAATTAGTAGGGTAAAAGGAAGCTGTGGTTGTACGGTTGCCACCAAACCCAATCATCCTATCATGCCAAATGAAACTGCACAAATTGGAGTAAAATATGATACCAAACGTGTTGGTGCTTTTTCAAAAACCATTACCATTACTTCTAATGCGGTACAAAAAAATAGACTGTTACGTATAAAAGGAACGGTTAAAAAAAGAGAAGCTACCGTTGCAGTAGTGCAATAATTTTAAGAAACATTTACTAGAGGTTATCCATTTAACAAGGATAACCTCTATATTTATTACTCCGTGATTCAATATATTTTATTACCTTGTACAGTATATGCGTAAAACTATTACTTCTGTTTTATTATTTATCTGTTTCCAACTGCATGCTCAATTTCAGTTTTCTGGAAAAGTAAATTCAAACTATAAAAATGCAACTGCTTATTTAAGTATTGTAGACAATTATAACCAAACCCATTTGTTTTTAACTGAACAAATATTACTAGAAAGCAAAATTGATAGTTTAGGTGAATATCATTTTAAAGGCGATTTTTTAAGCCCTAATTCTAAAATTTACAACATCCATATTGATAATTGCCAATCAGCAGTAAATGATTACAAACACCTCACAAACCATTGTGATGACAGTAAAAATATTTTATTTATCGCCAATAATACTGATGTCGTGTATTTTCCATTGAATAGTTTAGCTCAAGTATTCTGTGAAACACCAAAAGGAGAACCTCACACGCAAGCTATTCAAAAAATAGATTCACTACAGGAAAAACTTTTTGCAAACCTATCTTATAATATAAATGATAAACAACGAATCATTACCTATAAAAATAGTTTTAAGCAACTACAAAAATTTAGTAAAACACTACACGCTCCTCTTGCTGAGTTGTACACCTATCAACTATACGCCAATAAAGAATCCATTTACAATCCTTTTTATCTAGCGGATTTAAAAACTTCTGATTATTATCTAACCTTATTGCAAAAATTAGAAATCACACACCCTAAATATGCAAAACAATTACAACAAAACTTAATTCAAGATCAATATCCTTTATTACAACATAAAAAAGATAACCATAAAACCTTAGCATTACTATTAGCTGTATTGCTAACTCTTTCCATTGTTACTAATATCTATTATTTCAAAAAAAGGAAAGGCCCTAAAAAAGTAATTTTAAATTACAAAGAAGTACTTACAGCTCAAGAACAAAAAATACTAGAATTGATGCATCAAAAAATGACCAATAAAGAAATTGCAAACGCTCTATTTATTAGTGTCAGTACCGTAAAAACTCATATTAACAACATATATAGCAAATTAAAAATTTCTTCTAGAAAAGAAATAGGTATATTTTACAACTAACGTATTTGCCTTTTGATATAATAATTGTAATTTTGATAGTACTTAATCACTAATTTAAAACTAAAAACAATGAATAAAATTTTAATTATCCTAAGCTTCCTTTTCGCCTTTAATATGATGTCTGCACAAAAAGTAAAATTAAATGACAAAACTTATAAGGTGAAAAAGCAAAAAATATTTGCAGATGGTAAAGATGTTACTAACACATTAAAACCTGAAGAGTCAAGTCTACTTTTTGAAAAAGCTGCTAACAAAAGAGCTTTGAAACTTGAAAAGGAAAAAGAAGCTACAGCAGAAAAACGTGAAAAAGCACAAGAAAAAGCGGCAGACAAAAGGGAAGATGCTGCTGAAAAACGTGAAAAAGCGGCCGAAAAACGCGCTAAAGCACATGAAAAAGAAAATAAAAAACGTGAGAAGGCTCAAAAAGAAATAGAAAAAAAACAAAAAAAAGCTGAGAAAGCAATTGCAAAAGAGCAAAAAAGCAAAGAAAAAATAAAAAAAGCACAAGCTAATATTGATAAAGCCAATGCCAAGTTAGAAAAAGTGGAGAAAAAAATAGCCAAACTAAAACGTAAAGGAAAACTGTCTCCTGTAGATGAAACAAAGTGGGCTGAAAAGGTTTCTAAATTAAAAGAGTCTGTTGCAAAAGCTACTAAAAAACTAAGAAAATTAAAATAATATTGGAGTGATGATTCCGAAGCCTGTATACGAGAGATTTAATTTCCCAGTTGTTTACATCAAAAGATTACTTGAAACTGACACTTTGTTCAAGGAATTTTTTTATACAAAAAAGCCTCAATTTATAATTGAGGCTTTTTTGTCTTCAGGTAATAAAATTTATCAACCTCTAGGGTACGAGAGTTATTAATTTTAATCACTTTTGGGCTATCGCTCCTCGATTAGCAATCATCTTTAGGTATAAGTTTTCTACTTTATCACGAGCCCATGGTGTTCTTCTTAAAAACTTTAAGCTTGATTTTATGGTAGGATTACTATTAAAACAGTTTATTTTAATTAAAAACCCCAAATGCTCCCAACCATAATAGTCCACTAATTCTTCTAAAATTTGAACCAGTTTTACACCGTGTAGTGGATTGTTAGGTTGCGTTTCCATAAAAATTATCTTCTATTACTATTTTTAGAATTTGAATTTGAGCTACGAGAAGTTCTACTACGGTTGCGCCCACTATTAGTCGCATTACTCGTATTTCTATTTCCTGAAGATTTCTTTTTATTCCCTCCTCCAGAATTACGAGAATTACCACGTCCACCACCTTGTTGGCGAGATGCTGGTTTACTAATTGCTAAACTTTCCGTAAGTTCAAAACCTTCTAAAATTTCGGTTACTATTTTTTCACCTAATAACTTTTCAATATCCCGTAAATAATCACGTTCTTCAGCACATACTAATGATAATGCTTCGCCACTTGCCCCTGCTCTACCTGTACGTCCTATACGGTGAACATAATCGGCAGGAATATTAGGTAATTCATAATTTACAACGTGTGGCAATAACGGTATGTCTAAACCACGAGCTGCAATATCTGTAGCCACTAAAACACGAATGGAATTCTTTTTAAATCCTTCCAATGCTTTGGTACGTGCATTCTGACTTTTATTACCATGTATAGCAGCAGCTGAAATACCCGCCTTTTTTAACTTTTCACACAAACGATTTGCACCGTGTTTGGTACGTGTAAAAATAAGTACTTGTTTCCAATTTCCTTCAGAAATTAGTTTGATCAATAATTCATTTTTCTTACCTTTATCTACTCGTATGGCGCGCTGTATTACTTTTTCTGCAGTACTGTTTTCAGGTTCTGCTTCTACTAAGACCGGTCGAAACATTATGTTATTTGCCAGTTCCTTAATTTCTTTAGAAAACGTTGCCGAAAATAATAACGTTTGTTTTTCACGCGGCACTAAGCTTAATACCTTTTTAATGTCGCGCAAGAAACCCATATCTAACATACGGTCTGCTTCGTCCAATACCAAAATCTCAACTTTCCCTAAAGAAAGTGCGTTTTGGTTTTCTAAATCTAATAAACGCCCTGGTGTAGCTACTAAAATATCTACCCCTTCACGTAACGTACGCATTTGTGGTTTTGCATTTACACCTCCAAATATCACGGTAGATCTAATGTCTAAATATTCACTATACTCACGTACATTTTCATATACTTGTGCTGCTAATTCTCTGGTTGGCGTTAATACTAATGCTCGTATAGGTCTTCTTTTCCATTTGTTATGTGCTGCTAAATTGTGTAGCATAGGCAATGTAAAACCTGCTGTTTTACCCGTACCTGTTTGAGCGGATGCTAATACATCTTTTCCTTGTAATACTAACGGAATTGCTTTTTCTTGTATGGGTGATGGATTGGTATATCCTTTTTTTGAAACGGCTTTAAGTATCGCTTCAGATAATCCTAATTCTTTAAATGTCATATTTGTTTTTTAGTAGAAATGTCTATCTAAAAATTAGTAACATTTCTTATCAACTGCAAATATAGTGTTATTTAAGCGCAGGCGATAGCTTAATGGGCTTTATCTTTAAATTAGCATATTAAAA
>JAJRPS010000100.1 GCA_024280635.1 Bacteroidota bacterium
GCTCAGGAAAAGGTTATTTAACCTTTGCATTATATGACTTTTTAAAAAACCAAAAAGGTTTGGATGTTCAAATAACGGGGATAGAATTACGTGATGGTTTGGTAACCTATTGCAACAAGATAGCCAAACAATGCGAGTTTGAAAACTTGGTGTTTGAGTGTAAACCCATACAAGAATATGTAGATCAAAAAATAGATGTGTTAATAGCCTTACACGCTTGTGATACTGCTACAGATGATGCTATTTATAAAGGAATTGTGTCAAAAGCAGCGTTAATTATTACCGCTCCATGTTGTCACAAACAAGTGCGTCAACAGTTGAAAGGGAAGGAGCAAGAAAGTCCTATTTTAAAATATGGTATTTTTAAAGAACGCCAATATGAAATGCTAACTGATACCATGCGTGCATTATTGTTAGAAAAAGAAAGCTATCAAACTAAAATTTTCGAATTTGTATCTAATGAACATACCCGAAAAAATATCATGCTCATTGGTAAAAAATCAAGTAAAACGGCTGATAAAAAAGCCATTACGGAAAAGATAAACAAATTAAAAGCTGATTTTGCAGTAACCGAGCATTATTTAGAAAAGTTGTTAAAGTAAAATAGAGTTTAAAATAAGCAAAATACCTGATAGGTTTCTAAAACCTGTGAGGTGTTTTGTTAAAATATTTTTTTACTAAAAGTAACCTTACTCTTCAATCTCTTTATATTTAGGGTTTTTATTTTCTTTTCTGAAAATATTGGTAAAACGGATAAATAGGTTGCCAATAAGAGATCGTTTTTTTTGTGCTATAAGTACGTAACTTCCAGAAAATTCCACTTCTTCCGTTTTTTTTTCATTAGTAGTATAATCGGTTTCTATTTTTATAGGTATTCTTTCAATGCCACCAGCAACTATAACAGTATCATTTAACGAATTATCTGGGTTAAGATTCACCTGAATCTTTTCAGATGCTTTGATTTCTTGATTTTCATAGCCAACGTAACTAATTACTAAAACTGCATTTTTTTTGCACGTTAATGTAAATTCCCCTTCTGAATTTGTGGAAATGCCATTTGTAGTACCTTTTTCTACTATTGTAGCTATAGGCATAGGGTTATTATTTTCATCAAAAACAATACCTTTAGCAATAATGTTTTTTTGTGATTTAGAAAGTTCATTTGTTTGACGTACAATTCCCATACTTGTAATTACAACGTTTTTTAAGTTTTTGTTTCTTTGAAGATTTAGGATGATATTTTCAGTAGCTTTAATTTCTTGTGTTATATAGCCCAGATAGCTAATTACTAAAACAGCATCTTTTTTACATATTAATGTAAATACCCCTTCAAAATTTGAGGAAACACCATTTGTCGTGCCTTTTTCTAAAATAGTTGCAATGGGTAGTGGGAGATTATTTTCATCTAAAACGATACCTTTAGTAATAATACTATCTTTTGATTGTGTGTTTTTTAGCGGTATTGAGGTGTATTCTTTTGAGGTGTGAATACTAGTTTGTGTTTTGATTTGCGCAAATACTTTGTCACTATTGAATACGAACAAAGAGAGTAATCCTGAAAAAATATAATAGGCAAAATTACTTGGTTTCTCAATGGGTTCAATCCATTTTTTATTTAATTGTACAGTAGTAAATCTTCCACATAAATTGTCATCTGTTTTACTAAATTTCTTAATAATTTCGTTATCGGAATACTTTGTAAAATCAAAAACTTCTTTAGCGCAAACGTTGCAAAATTTACCTTTTTGGGTGTTTGTCATTTGTTGCCAATTTTCATGACATGGTTCCGGTATGGCGATTTTAAAGTTTCGCATATTGTAGGTTGTACTTTTATTTGAATTCAAATATATGCGTTAATAGCATACAATAAAACTTACAATTAGTGAATGCTACTGCTCTTTAAGTAAAAAGGTACTTTCAATTAGTCTGGAGTTAAAATGATACATTTCAATTCCGAATGTTTTGATGCAATTGGCTATTTGGTTTTAACAGCAACCTGAATTTCCACAACTTTTATTTTCCTGAATAGGAGGGCAAGGAACCGTTCCGAAAGAGCAGTAAACGCAACAATCTCCTTCTTTAGGTTTTAAAACGATATTACAATTTTCACATTCGTAAAAAAATTGACAAGCGTTTGTTGGCATTTCTTCTTCTTTTTGATGTCCGCATTTAGGACAAGTAATGGTTGAGTTTAATTGGATATTCATTTTAGTTTTCTTTAGCGTTAATTACGGAATAGCCTGTTGAATTGATGACGTTTTTTATTTCTTCAACAGTTGTTTTTGAGTTGTCAAATGTTATTTCGGTATTTCCTTTTTTGTAAGATGATTCAACCTTTGTAACTCCGTTTAATTGATTGACAGCATGATTAATATGCACCTCACAAGAAGCACAGGTCATACCTTTAATATTAAAGTTTATGGTTTGAATGTTAGCTTGATTTACAAGGATTATTTTCTTATCGGTTTTTGAATAAAATACAGCCGAATAATATGGAAAAGCAGTCATTACAATTGCAAACAGAGTTACCATTCCAAGAAATAATTTAGATTGTAAAAATGACGGTTTTTTATCCGTTTCACAATCGCAGTCAATTTCTTCTTTAGGTTTTAGTTTCTGGTACCAAGCAAACCCCAATACTAAAATTGTAAACCCAATAAGGTAAGGTCTAAAGGGTTCTAACCAAGAAAAAGTTGAAGCAATTCCTGACGTTCCTGAAAGCAATGCTAAAACGGGAGTGATGCAACAAAGAGAAGATGCTATTGCTGTAAATAAGCCCGCTCCTAATAATTTATTTTTCTTCTTCATACCATTTCTAACATTTTATTTTCATCAATCAGTTCAAAAAGAGGTAAGAAAATGGAGTGATACTCAGGTGTTAATGAATAGAATATTGTTTGTGCTTTTCTATTTGGACTAATGATGTTCCTGTCCTTTAACTTCCTTAAATGCTGTGATATTGCTGAAATTTTCATGGAGAGAATATCGCTTAAATCACAAACACAAAGTTCTTGTTCTTGAGATAATAGAAATAATATTTTTAGTCGAACATTATTTCCTGCCAAACTCAATGCATTTGAAAGCAAGTCAAATGAATTTTCATATTCTGTTATTGTTTGTTTGCAGTTAGATATTTGTTCAATATCAGCTTCAATCCTTATGCAGCTATTGTTTTCCATACAACAAAAATAGTATAACTATCTTATTTAAGCAAATGCTAAAGTATAAAATTATAGCTTTAGCTATTTGATTGCTATAGATGATAAAATGGGCTACAAATCTCTTTTTTTAAGCAACCAATAGCTACTGTATACGAAAATAACCACCCAAGCGCCCACAATAATAAGTTCTTTTGAGTGTACTGAATAGTCATACGCCAACATGGTTTTATCTGGTTGGGTGATCATGATTAAACGCTGTATGGGTTGGTCAATTAGCTTGTATAAGCTAGTAAAGGGAGCGTATGCCATTATGGAATCAGCAATTTCTTCGGTTGCCCATTTCCATTTTATAAGTCCGTATAAAATATACTCTGCAATAAAAAGCATTAAAATTCCGCCAAAAGCAAAAGCACTACGTTTAATAAGTAC
>JAJRPS010000101.1 GCA_024280635.1 Bacteroidota bacterium
AGATTCTTTCTTTTCTTTTGGCCAAGAGTTATTGGTTACATCAATATCGGCAGTTTCTAAGTCTGGATCAACTGTAATTTTTACAATTTCTTTTTCAGACGCCATTACTTTCTTTACTTCTGCATCATTTTTACGCCAAACTTGTGCTGGATAGGTTATTTTTTCTTTCGTACCATCGGCATATTCATATTGCACAATTACTGGCATTACTAAACCTCCTGGTTTGGTAAATTTAATTTCATAAAAATATTTTGGTGCAGGCATTGCTGCTCTTTCTGCTGCTGTAAAATTATCCATTAAATACTCACGTAATGTTGTAGATCCTTTTAAAGCTTCAGTAGATTCTTTTCCATCTACTTTTTCTGACAAATATACTAATGGTGGTAAATCAGATAATTTTATACCCCTACGCGCTACATAATCCCTAATTTTTTGTCCTGGCTCATCGGTTACATAAAATTGTTTTACGCTATCTACAGCAATATCTACATAATCGGTGGTATAAAACCATCCTCTCCAATACCAATCTAAGTCAATACCTGAAGCATCCTCCATGGTTCTGAAAAAATCTTCTGGAGTTGGATGTTTAAACATCCAACGCTGTGCATAGGTTTTAAAAGCGTGATCAAATGCTTTATTACCCATTACCGTTTCTCTCAAAATATTTAATGCTGTTGCTGGTTTAGCATATGCATTATTCCCTAATTGGTGTACTTGTTCTGGGTTGGACATGATTGGAGAAATATAATCTTGATTCCCTTTCATATAACGAGTAATTTTTGAAGGTTCTCCACTATGTGAAGGATAGTTTTCATTTGGGACAATTGCTTCTGGAAAACTTTTCCCAAAATCTTGTTCTGCTAAATATTGCATAAAAGTATCTAAACCTTCATCCATCCATCCCCATTGACGCTCATCTGAATTTACAATCATTGGAAAAAAGTTATGTCCTACTTCATGAATAATTACACTAATCATTCCAAATTTTGTACGGTCACTATAAGTTCCATCTGCATTTGGACGACCGTAATTCCAACAAATCATAGGATATTCCATTCCTTGATTTTTTGCGTGTACGGATATTGCTTTGTGATACGGGTAATCAAATGTTTTTGACGAATAGGATTTTAATGTTTGTACTACTGCTTTGGTAGAATATTCTTCCCATAACGGATTTCCCTCTTTAGGGTATAATGAAACTGCCATAACCGTACGCTCACCAAATTTAACCGCTTGCATATCCCAAATGTATTTTCTTGAGGATGTAAAAGCAAAATCTCTTACATTTTCTGCTTTAAAACTCCATGTTTTTGTTTTAGTACTTTTATTTTTTTCAGCTGCTTCCGCTTCTGCCTGGGTTACAATTAAAACAGGTTTGTCAAATGATTTTTTTGCTTTCTCATAGCGCTGCATCATCGTCTTAGTAAATACTTTCTTGCGGTTTTGTAATTTACCTGTTGCATCTACAATATGATCTGCTGGTACAGTAATGTTTACTTCATAATCTCCAAAAGCTAAAGCAAATTCTCCATTACCCCAAAATTGGTAATTTTGCCATCCTTCTACATCATTATACACACACATGCGTGGGTAAAACTGTGCAATTACATAGGCGTAGTTATCGGTATCTTCAAAATACTCATATCCTGAACGCCCTCTGCCATTAACATGGTCATTAATATTATACCACCATTTTACCGAAAAAGACATTTTTTCTCCTGCTTTTAATGGTTTTGGTAAGTCAATACGCATCATGGTTTGGTTAATCGTATAACGCATTGGTTTCCCTTTTACATCTTTTATATATTGTATATTAAAACCACCATCAAAAGGGTTTTTATAATACTTTCCTACAAATGCACCTGGTTGATTTGCTGCTGGAACACCACCACCGTTTCTTAATGGCGACTTTGAATCTTTTGCTCTTACATTTTGATCCAACTGCAACCATAAATACTCTAAATTATCAGGTGAATTATTTATATATGTAATGGTTTCTTCTCCGCTTATTTTTTGTTTATTATCATCTACTACCAAATCAATTTTATAATTGGCTTGTTGCTGATAATAAGCACTACCAGGAGCTCCTGCTGCGGTTCGATACTGATTAGGGGTTGAAAACTCTTGGTACATTTGGCGAAATTTATTTTCGTTATAATGCCCTCCTTCTCGTTCTTCTTTTATTTCTTCTTGTGCAAATGAAAATCCGCTAACAAGGATTGCTAAAAGAAGTGTTAGTAATTGATTTTTTTTCATGATTAGGTTAATTTTGTGGCGTGAAGATAGCCTTTTTTGTCTACTTATTATTAAAATTTAATTTTTTCTGATGCTTTACCTTTTATAAACAGGTAGCTCTTTTTTTTATTATTAATATCAATATGTGTTATATTTTGCTGATTATTACCATTCTCCAACAATAATGTATTTAATATTTCAAATTGATTAATGTGTTTTACTGCTGTAATTTCTAAATAACTAATTAACATATCACCTTCAAATTTCACTCCTAATAAAGTAATATTTTGAGGTTTTTCATTAATGGAAATTAGTATTTTTTGATCGTAATATTTCTGAATGTATTTTAACCGAATTGCTTTTGTATTTTCATTTTCTAAATGAAAATTAGAGTCATAACGCTCTTGCAGAATAACTTCAAAATCATCTATAAATAAACGAGAAATGATTTGCACGGTTTCCTCTTCGGGCACATATTCAATTTCAGTTACGCTTACATAGTATTTATGTTGCCCTACAAAACTAGATAGAATAACAAACAACAGTAACGCTACAATTTTTATGTTTAAAGTTTTATTCATTATTTCATTAGTGCGCATTACTTTCTTTTTGTTACAAATTACAAGCCTTTTATTTTTGCAATTTTAAATATGCAGTTGCTTTTGTTTTTAAAAACTCATAAATAATCATACTGCTATTAGTTTTTATAATTTGAGAAAATATCTCGTCTCGGGAAGTATAAAAAATAAAGTCATAAATTTTATCTTCTGGAATTTTAAATTCATTGTGAATTACATTTTCAAAATTCACATGCACATTTTCTTCTAAATTAGTTTTTTTCTCCCATTTCACTAATTGCTTTAACATTTTTGTACGCCCTGTTATTGCATTGATAATAGCATCAACAGGTATTAATCCTCCTCCATGTGTTGCCGTATATACTTTTCTTTCTGCTGGAGTTGGCGGAATTACATGCGCATTAGGCAAACCTAATGTTTTTGCAGTTAAAGCCTTTTTGGTATGTATGTTTTTAGTGTCACTCAACAAATTACCCGACAGTTTTGGCATAATATAAACGGCATCCAACTCGCTTATTTTTGTTTTCAGCAATACGTATTGATATTTTTTTAATATCTTTTTTGTTACCACCAATTGTTTCAACTCATACTGTAATGCACTAAAAACTAAAGTGTCATTTATTCTCGCTTCTATTTTAAATTTTCCTTTTTTATCCGTAATGGTATATTTGGAGTATGTTTTATTAAACACATGAATGCTTTCCACATCTGTAGAGTTTGCTATTTCTCCTTGCAAATATTGTTGCCCAAAGCTAAAAAAAGGTAGTAACATTATAATTAGTAATCTTCTATTCATTTTTAGCAGGTTTAAATTGCTTCCTTAACCACAACAATCTTTCCAAAAGCATCATTTTATTGTTTATTTGCATACTTTTATTAACCAGCGAATCATTTTCAATAAATTGCATAAATAACCCCTGATCTTCTGGCTTCAAATATAAGGCATTACTAAATAGATTTGCTCCAAAAAATTGTTTCAAATTCATTTTAGTATAATGCTTTGGAGCGCTCTTTTTATTCCGTTTTGGCAACAACAGTTTTAACAAAGGTATTATATTAATTCCTTCAAAACTTGTACCTAATGCTGTATTGGTTACAGGAGATTGTCCATCTACCGGTAAAGTCATTTTCCAAAAACCTATAGTTCCTGCTGTTAACCCCGAAACCCCAAATTTAAGTAATTTCTTAGTTTTTATTTCTTTACTATCTATTTGCAAATCACCTGTTAATTGATACCCTAAATAAACAGCTTCTAATTTATTTATCTTCGCTAATAAAAAAATTGATAATACATTCTTTTCAAGTATTTGAGGAGTAACTTGTATTTGCTTTAATTGAAAAAGTAAACCACTAAAAGATAAGCTATCATGTAATGAAACTTCTATTTGAAAGTTCCCTTTTTCATCTGTTATGGTATATTTTCCTTTGGTTTTATTAAACACATGTATTCCTTCTTTATCAATTTCATTAACTACCTGTCCCTTCAATTGCACTTGTCCATAAGCAATGCACGTAAACAATAGTAAAAATAGTATTTTCCCCATCTTACAAATGAACTTGATATAAACTTAAAATTATGTTTACGTGATACTAAATTTTTGTTAAAGGTTTATAAAATGTATTTTTACAGCTGAAAAATAAAATTATGAGCCAACAAAAATTAATTATCGCAAGTACTTCCACTTTACATGGTAGTGAATACCTATCTTACTTGCTACCCACTTTACAAAAACATTTTAATAATTGTACCGAAATTATTTTTATCCCCTTTGCTAGACCTAGTGGCATTAGCCACGACGAGTATACTGCTCTTGCAAAAAAAGCATTTGCAATCATTAATATTAAAGTAAAAGGACTGCATGAATTTGATGATTATAAAAATACTTTACAAAATGCGCAAGGAATTTTTACTGGCGGCGGTAACACTTTTTTGCTCGTAAAGCAATTACATGACAATCAACTCATAACTGTTTTAAAAGATGTTTTACTTAATGGAACACCCTATTTAGGCACTAGTGCTGGTAGTAATATTTGCGGAATTACCATGCAAAATACAAATGACATGCCTATTGTTTATCCTCCTAGTTTTAACACTTTAAGTTGCATTCCCTTTAACATCAACGCACATTATTTGGATCCAGACCCAACATCAACACATAAAGGAGAAACTCGTGAAACCCGTATTAAAGAGTACCATAAATTTAATATCACCCCAGTTGTTGGATTACGTGAAGGCAGTTGGTTGCAAGTAAATGGTAAAATAATTACTTTAAAAGGCAAATTGGATGCTCGAGTTTTTAAAGCTAATAAAGCACCATATGAAGTTGGACCAGAATATGATTTTAGCAACTTGAAATAAGCGCATAAAAAAAACCCATCTGTTAAAGATGGGTTTTGCTTGAGCGAGAGACCAGGTTCGAACTGGCGACATTCAGCTTGGAAGGCTGACGCTCTACCAACTGAGCTACTCTCGCATTCTGATTGCAAATATAAATGGTTTTATTCGTTTAAACCAAACTTTTTTTATAAAAAATAAAACTTTTTTTTAATCAACTATAAATCAACAAAATACTACAAGATTTTATAAAAACAATATCCAGAAACTCATATCTATGATTGTAATAAAGCTTATGTTACAGGTAATTTTTATCTAGCAGTGTCCTATATTGTGTGGATACACACCTCTATTTATAAGATTTGAAGCGTTTATTTTTTGTCAAATTTAAACTAATTCATTCAGTTTTTGTAAATTTAAAATTATAAATTGAATATTCCATATATCCATCCTCTTTATCCATGGCTACTTTTTTTGACAACACAAATACACTTTTTTTGAACGGTATCCATATGTGCGTTTTAACGCCCTTCACCTGCTATCTTTTTCTGGTTTTATGTGGTTTTGTAACGGGAGAAAAGAGCTCATAAAATCGCTTTTTTAGCCCTACAAAACACACATTACTCCATAAAAAGGATATCCGTTTACAAGCTAACGCAAAAACATTATTTCC
>JAJRPS010000005.1 GCA_024280635.1 Bacteroidota bacterium
CCTAATAATTTTTCAAATAAGGGTAAATCTTGTGGTGTAGATATAATTAATATTTCATTAACCCCTGCATTTATCAATGTTGATAACGGGTAATATATCATTGGTTTGTCATAAATAGGCATGAGCTGTTTGCTTACTGCAATCGTTAATGGGTGTAAGCGTGTGCCAGAACCTCCTGCTAAAATAATACCTTTCATAATCTATTTATTATATTTATTTAAATACCAATTAATGGTTTTTAATATCCCTGTTTCAAAATTTTCATCGGCTTTCCAACCCAATTCATTTTCAATTTTTGTAGCGTCTATTGCGTATCTAAAATCGTGTCCCGGTCTATCCGTTACAAAGCTTTTTAAATCTTTGTATGATCCAAATTTTCGAGGTTGCTGTTTGTCTAATATTTCGCAAATAGCATCTACAATGTACAAATTTGTACGTTCATTACGACCGCCAATATTATAGGTTTCACCAGAAACACCTGTGTTAAAAGCAATTTCTATTCCTTTACAATGATCTAAAACATATAACCAATCGCGAATGTTTAATCCATCACCGTAAATGGGTATGTTTTCTTCCGATAAACATTTACGAATAATAGTTGGTATCAACTTTTCGTCATGTTGATTGGGACCATAATTGTTAGAGCAATTTGTGGTTACTACATTCATTCCGTAGGTATGAAAATAACTGCGCACAATAAAATCAGATGCTGCTTTTGATGCACTATATGGACTGTTTGGTGCATAAGGAGTAGTTTCTTCAAACAATCCTGTTTCACCTAATGTTCCATAAACCTCATCGGTAGAAACGTGTAAAAAACGAGAGTTTTGATACTCTTTTTTTACTTGATTGGGTGCATCCATCCATTTTTTATAGGCAACATCTAATAGATTAAAAGAACCTACGATATTAGTATCTATAAATGCACCAGGGTTTTTGATGGAATTATCCACATGTGATTCTGCTGCAAAATGAATTACATCGGTAATTTGATGCGTATTGAAAATATACTCTAAAGTGCTTCTATCACAAATATCTGCTTTAATAAAAGTATAGTTAGGATGTTTTTCAACACCTTTCAAGTTTTCTAAATTACCTGCATAAGTTAATTTGTCTAAATTATAGACTTTTACATTTTCATTCTGCAACAAGTGTATTATAAAGTTTGAACCTATAAAACCTGCGCCACCTGTTACTAAAATGTTTTTCATCTTTATGAACCTAATTTATAATTTTTAATATAGTTGTTAAATCTAATTCCAAATATAGTCAATAAACTTAAAATTAAAGCGCCTATAGGAAACATAAATTTCATTTTTTGAGTAAATTTAGCTTGTTCTGTTCCAATTGCAGTGAAATCTGATACTACCTCAAATAATTTATCTTCGTTGATTGCTTGCTCCTCTAAAGCATTTAATTGGTTACGTAATTTCAAACTCAATTGAAACGCATCAAACTCACGGGTAGATTTTTTATCATCCCCTATTACTACTGGAGTACCTCCAATAGTAGTTAATTTACTACTTTTCTCTTTTGACAACTCCTTAATATACATTTCTCCTAATGCTTCAGCATCCTTTATTTGCTTTAAAAGTGATGTACGCTTCATTTTAAATATCGAATCTTTCTTCTTTTTACTGTCTATTGAATAGGGTGTTTTAAAAGTTTTGATAAACCCAGGATATAATTTTAAAAAAATATCTTTTTGTTTTGAATTTACAGTAACTTCATAAATAGATGAGTTATACACACTCATTTGTTCAATAAACTTTTCATAGTCTATCATTTTTGCGGTTGCGGTATCTACAGACTTGATAAACTTATCATACGCTTTTATTTTTTCATTTTCATTTTCTGGACCGGGAATCATTATAAATTCCGATAAGTTACCTGCCTCTTCTTTAGTAATATCAAACTCTTCAGCCATTTTACCCAAATCTCCGTTGGCAATCAAAGCATTGTAATACTTAATATTAGTAAACAACTGATACTTACTATCAAACATGGGTTTTATCATCATGGTTGAAGAGTATATTTTTGGTTTATACATATCATATGCATAACCCAAAGCAGCTGTTATTACTAGTAACGCGCTTATTTTTATAGCATGATTTTGTAGTATTTTCAAAAATGCAATAAGCACCTCATAAACAGCTTTTACAGCTTTACTTATTAATCTAAATACCGATTTTAATTTATTTTCAAAAAACCCAAATAATTGAATTAGATCTACTTCTTCAGATGGGTTATTTTTTAAATCTTGACTCATTTCTTATTTTTAGTTATTTTAATATTTGTTTTAATATTTGTTGGGTAATCATATACGTTGGTTTTACCCCAGAAGTACCTAAACCCCCAGATGCTAATGTGCTTCCTGTTTTTAAAGGATTGTCAGATGCATAATATGCATATCTAACTTTTACATTTTCAGAAATACTTCCTCTAATTTTTGAAGCAGATTGTATTGCTTTTTGATAATGCGCTCCTTCCATTTCTAATCCTATAACATTCCATGTGGATTGATGAAAGTATTTTAAGATATCTTTATTTTGTAAAGATGTTCCTAAAACGGTAATCATAGCACCATCTACCACATTTACATCCTTAAAATCAGATGTTTTTAATTCATTTTTAAACGGATAATTATCAGCGGTACCTTCAAAAATATGTGCAGAAGGAATCATAATATCTCCTTTCCCTCCCTCTAAAATACCTGCTTTACCCATTATAGATAAAGATTGTACATCTAAATATATTTTATCTTCTCCTCTTTTATAGGCTTTTAGAAGTTCATCAATAGTTTCATACGCCTGTTCTCCAAAGGCATAATCCATTACAATTAGTACTTCTTCTGTTGTTTTATCTATCTTAGAAAGATCAAAAATTTGAACATTTATATTAGCACCTGATGTATCTTTTAAATACAGCATTCCGTTTTGTAATGCTACCTTTTTTACTTTATTACGTAGCACCTCATTTTTATCATCACTTAAACTTTCATATATTTCAAATAATGATTTTTTATGAAGTTCTTTTTGCAATGCTTTGGGCACAAATAATGTATTCATAACACTGTGCATGTTAGCACTTATAACATGAATAGGCTTATTTATCAAGTTATTTTTCAATAAAGCATCTTTTATGGTGTTTGACCATATTTCTCCATGAATATGATGTCCTAAACGCTCTCGTAATACAGGAGAAAATGTAATTACTCTTTTGGGGTTACCTAGCTCTTCTTCTATTGCTAATTTACCTAAATTATAAATGATACTCAAAAAACGATCTGGTTTCTTTGAGGTTGCATAGTCACCATAAATAGCATTAATTTCCAAAAAAGTACGTCCTAAAATATTTGCAACATGACTAATAGCTACTTCTCTTGCTTCACGAGATAATTTTTTGGTACTTGCTACTGCTTTTTCTAACTTTAACCAATCACGTTTTAAATCTCCTTTATCATTAATCAGCACACGTTTCATTATTTTGTGCGACTCAATAAATAAAAAGGTAAGATGCGTAAGAATATCATATATTTCTGATCGCCCACGAGTGATTTCAATATTCATTTGATCTTGATCAATACGATAGCAATTACGCCTTCTTTTTGCAGGTATAATGGCTTCAAAATGTGATTCAGAAAAACCTTCGTCTGATGTTAAATTGATATATTGACATTCTTCAACACCAATCGGCAACCTATCAATTACATAGTTTAGTCCATTTAACTCTACTTTTTCGTCAGCTATAGATCCGTAAATTTCAGGCTGTAATAATAATAATGCTTGACGCAGTGTTTCTCCAGAAACACCCATTGGTTTATAGAACCCCCTATTAAAAAGGTGACGCATGGTAATATACATCCGTTCAATTGCATTTGTACTTTCTTGCGCTCGGGTTCTTTCTATTGATTTTAAATTACTCATATAACTTGCTAATATACTATATATCTTCCTTTAAATAACATTCTTCATTAATTTATCTGCTATACCTCTATCGTTTGCCAAACGCGGTAGTTTATTTTGACCTCCCAACTTACCAATGGATTTCATATAATTTTGAAATCCGTTTTTGGAAATACTTGTTATTTTTAAAGGCTGTAATACCTTTCCCGCTATCAAATCAAAATAATAACTATTTTGATTTTGTAATGCTGCATCTATTTTTGCACTAAAATCGTTCAGGTTTTCTGGGTTATTTTCAAACTCAATAAACCACTCATGATACGGTAATCCTTCGTTTGGTGTTATTTGAGGAGCTACTGTAAATTCATTTATACGTACATTAGTCCCCTTAATTGCAATTTGCAACGCTTCTTCAACCTCCTTACCTATTACATGTTCTCCAAATGCCGAAATAAAATGTTTTACCCTTCCTGAAACTACTATTCTAAATGGCTTTATTGATGTAAACTGAACAGTATCTCCAATATTGTACGCCCACAAACCTGCTGTTGTAGAAACAATCATCACATAATTCACCGCTACTTTTACATCTTTTAACGTAATTCTATTTATCTTATTGTTTAAAAAATCATCTACCGCAATAAATTCATAAAAAATACCCGAATCTAATTGCAAAAGCATTCCTTTTTCAGTTTGAGTATCTTGAAAAGCGAAAAAACCTTCTGATGCTGGGTACAACTCTATACTCGGCACTCTTCTTCCTATTAATTTTTCAAATTTTGCGCGATACGGTTCGTAATTTACTCCACCGTAAATAAATAAATTGAAGTTTTTAAATAATTCGCCTACAGGTTTGTTTGATTTTTCTACCAACTTTTCAAAATACATTTGCACCCAACTTGGTATGCCTGAAATAATGGTCATATCCTCATTAATAGTCTCATCAACCACTGCATTTACTTTAGTTTCCCAATCATCAATACAATTGGTTTCCCAACTAGGTAATCTGTTTTTCTGTAAATATTTAGGTACATAATGTGCTACAATACCAGACAAACGACCTAAGTTAATTCCGTTTTGCTTTGTTAAAACAGGACTTCCTTGTAGAAAAATCATTTTACCATTTACAAAATTGGTTTTTTTTGTTTCTACCATGTAACATAAAATTGCATTACGTGCTGCATTGGTATGCGTAGGCATGGATTCTTTAGTTATGGGTATATATTTTGCTCCAGATGTAGTACCACTTGTTTTTGCAAAGTACAAAGGTTTACCTTCCCATAATACATCTTCTTCTCCAGCAACTACTCGCTCTACATACGGCTTAAGCGCTTCATAATCACGAACAGGTACATTTTTAATAAAATCATGATGATTATTAATACTGATGAAATTATGGTCTTTCCCAAACGCTGTTGAAGTGGCTGCACTAATTAAATGCTCAAATATCTTTTGTTGTGCTACAATAGGATTGTTTATCCATTTGTTCATTTTACGTTTAATATATAAGGCAAATGGTAAAGCTAATATTGATTTAAATGACATCTATAAAATGGATTTATTATAATTTAAAGTTAATAAAATCGATTGGATTTAATGGATAGCCATCTCTCCAAATTTCAAAATGCAAATGTGGTCCTGTAGTGAGCTCACCCGTATTACCTGAAAAAGCAATTACAGCTCCTGATTTTACCAAATCACCTTGCACTACACCTAGAGTTGCATTGTGCTTGTACACCGATATTAAATGATTAGAATGCTCTATGATTAGTACATTTCCTGTTTGAGCAGTCCATTCTGCAAAAATAACAGTACCATCTGCTACTGCTTTTACAGGGGTGTTTTCTGCTACTACAACATCTACCGCATAATGTTTACTTTTTACATCAAAATGATTTGAAATATTTCCTTTTACTGGCGGAAATAAAACAAAGTTTGTTGTATTTGTGTTGCTTTCTAATAAATTGTATTTATCCTCCATTGCAATTTCTGCTCGCAACAGAGAATCTTCCTTAGAGGTAGGAATAGGGTCAAATTCCTGGTTTGAAGCCCCCTTATCTTTTCCTTTACTCTTGATTTCTTCCGGAAACACATCGCCCATTAAAACACACCGAATACTGTTTAATTGTTTTTTATTAACCTGTAATGCTTCGGCTAAGGAATCGGTTTTTTTAGTCAAGTAGTGTGTTTTCTTTTTTAATGAAGTTGATGAGTACCCTGGTATATATTCTCGCAACGGCGTTAATGCAATTAATAATGTTGTTAAAGTTATTAATGCTATTACAGAAAAACCTGCTAACACAAAAACATTTAAACGCGTTAGGTTTAATGACAACTTTTCTTCAAAAGTGTTGTCATTTAAAATCACCAAACGGTATTTATCGACTAATTTTTCTTTAAATTTTCTTTTTTTTACTTTCATTGCACTACAAAACTACATAATTTTAATTTTTAACGTAGTATTAAATGTATTCTTATTAAATTTGTATTCTAAAATAAAATAAAATTATGATTTCATTAGGTATATTTTTAGGTTTCATGGGCGGAACAGAATGGATAATCATCGGATTAGCCGTATTATTATTGTTTGGAGGAAAGAAAATTCCGGAGTTAATGAAAGGTCTTGGTGGTGGTATCAAAGAATTTAAAAAAGCAACCAAAGACGAAGATGATGATGTGAAAAAAGTAGAGGATTCAAAGAAATAATTGTTTTTTTACTTGAAGCTTTATATAACCAATTTATTTTCACACCTTTAACATACATAAAAGTGTTTTAGAAAGTAAAAGTCATATTTCTCTATATGCCTTATTTACAAGGATACGAGATTGGTTATTTTTTAAAATATTTTTAAAACCTTCCTATATAAATTATTAGGAAGGTTTTTTTATGCTATCAAACTCAATTGTATACGCCCTCTATTCACATCTACATCAATAACCGTAGCCCACACCTGTTGATTTAATTTCACAACTTCATTAGGATCTTTAACAAATGTATTGGAAAATTTTGAAATATGCACCAACCCGCTTTGTTTGATCCCGATATTTACAAAACACCCAAAATTAGTAATGTTATTGATAATCCCTGGAACTTTCATTCCTATTTTTACATCCTCTATATTTTGCAAATTCTCATCAAACTCAAATGCTTTTGCTTTCTCTCTTGGATCAATACCTGGTTTTTTTAATTCTTTTATAATATCATTTAAAGTTGGTAACCCTACTGTTTCAGTACAGTATTTCTGAAGATTTATTGCTGATAAAAGCGCTACATTACCCATTAATTTCTGAACAGAAACTTCTAGATCTTTTGCCATTTGTGCAACTAATTTATATTGTTCTGGATGTACTGACGAATTATCCAACGGATTTTTAGCCTCTTTAATACGCAAAAAGCCTGCCGACTGTTCAAAAGATTTTGCACCCAAACGAGGTATATTTTTAAGTGCTATTCTTGAAGTTATACTCCCGTTTTCAGTACGATATTGCACAATATTATGCGCTATTGTATTTCCGATTCCTGAAACATAACTTAACAACGAAACACTTGCCGTATTTACATTTACACCAATATTATTTACACAACTCATCACTACAGTATCCAACTCAGTTTTTAATTTTTGCTGATCTACATCGTGTTGATATTGCCCTACTCCAATAGATTTTGGATCAATTTTTACCAATTCCGCTAATGGATCAGCTAAACGCCTACCAATAGAAACTGCTCCTCTTACCGTAACGTCTTTATCTGGAAATTCCTCACGTGCAATTTTAGAAGCAGAATAAATAGATGCCCCCGCCTCATTTACTACAAAGACTTCAACATCAGCTTTTAATTGAATGGCTTTTACAAAACTTTCCGTTTCTCTTGAAGCCGTTCCGTTACCAATGGCAATCGCTTCTATTTTATGCTTTACAACCAGCTGTTTTATAACATCAGAAGCTTCTGATACCCTTTTTTGTGGAGCATGTGGGTAAATTACGGTATCCGACAATAAATTACCATTTTCCTCTAAACAAACTACTTTGCATCCACTTTTATACCCTGGATCCAATGCTAAAATTCGTTTTTCACCTAGTGGCGCACTCAATAACAACTGCCTTAAATTATTTGCAAATACTTGTATTGCTTTTGTATCTGCTTTCGCTTTTGCTTCTTTTAAAACCTCATTGCTTATTGCGGGTTGCAACAATCTTTTATATGCATCTTCAATAGCTAAAAACAATTGATTGGTACATGATTCTACATTTGTTTTTACAATAACATCATCTATAATATCTAATACTTTCTCTTTATTCACACTTACTTTTACCCGAATAACACCTTCATTTTCTGCTCGCAAAATAGCCAATAATCGATGCGAAGGTGCTTTATCTAATGTTTCTTCCCAATCAAAATAATTGCGATATTTTTGAGCTTTCTCAGTATCTTTTTGTTTTGCTATTACTTTTGCGCATATAATTGTACTGCGTTGGTATAAATTTCTAATTTTTTTACGCACCCATTCATTTTCATTAATCCACTCAGCAACAATATACCTTGCCCCTATTAGCGCTTCTTCCACAGTATCAATATCCTTTTTAACAAAACGTGTTGCAGTACGCTCAACATCATGATCTTGCTGCTGCATGATTATTTTAGCAAGTGGTTCTAACCCATTATCACGAGCAACACTTGCTTTGGTTTTACGCTTCTTTTTAAAGGGCAAATACAAATCTTCCAACACTGTTAATGAAGTTGTTTGTTGTATTTTATTTTGAATGGTTTGCGTTAATAAACCCTGTTCTTTTATTGCTTTAATTATTACTATTTTTCTTTTTTCTAGCGTTTCGTATGCTAATTTATGGGTTACTATGTCACCTATTTGCACTTCGTCTAGATTTCCTGTCATTTCTTTTCTATATCGAGAAATAAAAGGTATTGTAGCATCATCATCTAATAAACTTAATGTATTTTTAATGCTTTTTTCAGGAAGTTTTGTAGCCAGAAGTAAATACTGAAGTTTTGTCATTTTATAAATGTAGGTTGTAGCCAATGAATTAAAATTATGGTATTCTAAATAATTTCTTTACAAAAGTTCTAAAATACGTTCTAAAGCCATCCCACGAGAACCCTTTATTAATATAGTTGCTTTTTTTGGAATATCTGAACTTATAAAGTGCTGCTTAAAATCTTTAAAACCTGTATATACGTGCATTGCTTCTTTAATTTTTGCCTCCATAAAATTCTCCCCTAAAAGATAAATTTTTGTATTTTTTAATGTCGATAAATAAGCTACCACCACCTGATGTTCTTGCTTGCTATCTGCGCCCAACTCAAACATATCACCTAAAAAAACAACCTTATTTTCTACAGGTAAATTTTTAAAATTTTGCAATGCAGCCAACATACTTGTTGGGTTTGCATTGTAAGCATCTAGTATAATTTTTTTTTTATTTTTTTCAATAATTTGCGAACGATTATTTGTAGGAACGTATCCTTCAATTGCCATTTTAATAGCATCATCAGGCACTTTAAAATACTGTCCTACAGCTATTGCTGCTGCAATATTAGTAAAGTTATACGCACCAATCAAATTGCTTTTAATTACTAACTGCTTGTAAGCAACTGTGACTGTTGACGATGCATTTAACAATTTTATGGATACTTCTGCATCTGTATTTGCTGCAAACGTGTGTGTTTTGACTCCTTTTACTTGTTGCATTTGCTTTGCATCATCAGCATTTACAAATGCTATTTGCTCATGATTTCTTAAATAGTCATACAATTCACTTTTTGCCTTTACAACCCCCTCCAAACTACCAAAACCTTCTAAATGTGCTTTACCAAAATTAGTAATATATCCAAAATTAGGACAAGTAATATTACAAAGAAATTGAATTTCTTTAGGGTGATTTGCACCCATTTCAACAATACCAATTTCGGTATTTTCAGTCATTGATAATAACGTTAAGGGCACTCCTATGTGATTGTTTAAGTTTCCAACAGTTGCTGTGGTAATGTATTTTTGACTAAGTACTGTATTAATAAGTTCTTTTGTTGTGGTTTTACCATTACTTCCTGTCAATGCAAGAATAGGTAAGTTTAATTGCTGACGATGGTGTTTGGCTAATTGCTGTAAGGTTTGTAAAACATCTTTCACTAAAATGGTATTTTCATTTTGATAAGTTACATCATCTATAACACTACAAATAGCACCTTTATCTATTGCTTGTTGTGCAAATTTATTTCCATTAAAATTCGATCCACTTAGTGCAAAAAACAAATTTCCAGTTGTAACCGTTCGAGTATCGGTACTAACACCTGTACTTTCTTGAAATATTGGGTATATTTTAGCTATCATTTTATTAATTGTTTTTACCAAAAAAAAGCCCTAAAATAGGGCTTTTTTTTATTATTTTTAGGAGAGATTATCGCTTTCCTGGAGATTTTCTTTTTCCTTTTGATTTGCTACCTACTCTTGACATTGCGCATCTAAATCCAATGTAAGATGTTGCCATGTCTTGAGGATAAAATCTTCTTTCAGCTGGATCTAACCAATATTCTCTATCTTTCCAACTACCACCTTTATATACCCTAATTTGATCATTAATCAAAGTTGTTCTTTTAGAAGATTTATCATATTCTTTTATCATATTCCCCATAGAATCTAGCTCAACTCTATGTTTAGGAGAGTGATACATGATATCAGAACTTGCTTCTTTATCACCTTCATCATCTCCATTTCCTTTATCAAAATATCTTGAAGATGCTATATCCCCATCTCTAAAGTTAATGTTATTTGATTTATCAAAATTGGTACGTAAATACGTTTCATTATCATCTACAGGTACTTGCGCAATTTGCCCTGGTAATCCCGCTGCAACAACTTTACCATTTTGCAAGGTATCATACACAATAGAATCAGCCGTAATTAAAACTACCTTACCGTCTTCTCCTATTTTATTCTTGGTATAAACATTTCCTCTATAGTAATTAAAATCAGTATACTCATCATCAACTATAGGACGATAAACATCTGCAACCCATTCGGCTACGTTTCCAGCCATATCATATAAACCATAAGAATTTGGCTCATAAAACATTACTTTTTGAGTAATATCTGCTCCATCATCAGACCAACCCGCAATACCACCATAATCACCCTTACCTTGCTTAAAGTTGGCATTTTGATCACCACGTGTTGCTCTTGAACCTGAACGTGTATATTGCCCACTCCAAGGATATTTTTTTCTTCCTCTATGAACATTATAGCTTCTTAAATCTGACATTCCTAATGCTGCAAACTCCCATTCTGATTCTGTAGGTAATCTATACCCTGGCTGTAATATACCTGTTTCTCTAGTAGCATAAATATGAGTTTCTTCTCCGTCAGCATTTGTGATTGGATTTTTACTTTTTCTTTTACCACCATTTAAAATTTCTTCATTACCACCATAAGTTGATGTTGGCGAAATTATATAAGTGTTCGTACTAAAGTTACTATCAGCGTTTACATCTGTAATTTTAGCTCCTTCTTTTAAATATCCATTTTTTTCTAAAGCACTTTCATTTACACGGTCCGTTCTCCAAACACAAAATTGATTTGCTTGCACCCAACTTACTCCTACTACAGGGTAATCTTGATACGCAGGGTGGCGTAAATATTCCGTTACCATTACTTCATTAAAACCTAAACGATCTCTCCAAACCAAGGTGTATGGAACTACACCATCATAAATTTCTTTAAAGTTTTCATTTTCTGGAGGATATACTTTTTTCATCCAATCTAAGTATTCCATATACATGATATTGGTCACTTCCGTTTCATCCATATAAAAAGATTGCACGTGCTGTTGATTAGGTGAGTTGTTCCAATCATGCATTGGATCATCTTTTACTTTACCTTTTGTAAACGTACCACCTTCAACAAATACTAAACCTGGAGCCGTTTCTTGCTCTTTGTATTTGGTGTTGTATTGGAAACCACCATCTTTGGAGTTGATTGCCCAACCTGTAGCGCGAGAACCACCTTTTTTACCTTTTTTACAACTTGTAGCTGTACCTAAAATAGTTAAAACTACTAAGATTTTGAGGACTAAATTCTTTTTCATGTTTTATGCTGTAATTAATTAACAAATAGAGTTAAAGTGCGCAATATAATAAATATACACTATATCGCAATGTTTTTATTGAAATATTTATAATCTTATAGATTCTGTTATCACATAACGACATCTATAATGATTATATTGCTTACTTTTGAAAAATATCAACACCATCGCACTAAAATGAAACTCAATGCGTTTACATATCATGAAAATACACAAATCACTTACATACGTTTTCTTTTTCCTCTTTATAAACATTGTTTTTTCTCAACAAAAACAATTTAAATTAGATTGGAAACACGGTATACCTACCACCTATCAAAACAAAATCATAAAAACTGTATACGGATTTCAACCGGAAAACTTCATCTATAATGATGCTTTAAAAACGGTGAAATTCGCTACATCTTTTCCTTCAACGCATTATATTAATGAACAAAACATTATTATAAACTCAATTCAATATACGCCTATTTCTGCTGAGGAATTAAAAAGCTACAACACTAATTTAATTGACAATAACATCAATATTATTGCAAAAAATACCACTGCACGCAACAAAAAAGGTGTTTACTTACAATTCAACCCTATTGTTAAACAAAACGGTCAATTTAAAAAAGTAATTACCATTACCGTTTCATTTACGCAAGATAATACATTTGCTCAACGAAATACAGCAACACCCCCACCTACTATTACCAATTCAGTATTAGCTGACGGGCAATGGTATAAATTTCACATTAATCAAACAGGTGTCTTTAAATTGAATAGAAATTTCTTTTCATCGTTAGGGGTTGACGTAAATAATGTAAACCCTAAAAACATACGTATTTTTGGTAATGGTGGTAAAGCCATACCATTAGCAAATGCAACTGTTAATGAATTTGACATTACTGAAAATGCTATTAAATTTATTGGAGAAAGTGATAATACTTTTGATCCTTCTGATTATGCATTATTTTATGCAGAAAGTGCTTTTGGATGGGATAGTGTACACCAAACCAACATTAATCCATATCACAATAAAACCTACTACTACGTCAATATTGGAAATAATTTAGGAAAACGTATTAGTAATTTAATAGAACCTTCAGGAGCTGCTACTACAAACATTACAAAATTTCATGAATATCAATTTCATGAAATTGACAACCTAAATATCGTTCATTTAGGACGTCAATGGTTTGGTGAAGAGTTTGATATTAATAACAATCAGTCTTTTATTTTTAATTTCCCTAAAATAGATATTTCACAACCTATTAAATTAAAAGTTATTACCGCTGCTGTTGCTGAGAACAACACTTTCATGAATATTGCTAACAATAACAACAATTTAGGTAATATAAATTACAGCCCTATTAACGCCTTTAATCTAGCGCAAGGTGGCGCCCTCTCAACAGACATCATTACAAACAATCCAGAAATAAACATCCAGCTTAACTACAATAATAACGGAAACCCAAGTGCTAATGCATACTTAGACTACATATCAATAGAAGCAGTTTCAAACTTAACAGCTTCAAATAAACAATTTATATTTCAAAACAACAATGTTGCAACTCTTTCTGGGATTGGAAAATACAACATCAACAATACTGCTGATGTAACTGAAATTTGGGATATCACCGACAAATACAATGTGGTTTCAAAAACAAATAACGGCGCAAACAACATCTCTTTTAAGGCTAACATGGGGGGAATTCGAAAATATATTGCCGTAACATCTGACTATTATATTCCCGAAATAGATAACACTTTTGTAGCAAGTACCAACTTAAAAGGAACTGTTTTTTTAAACGAAAATGGCATCCAAGAAGATATCGACTATCTTATTATTACTCCTGCTATTTTTAAAGCCCAAGCAGAAACATTAGCACAAATAAACAAGCAATATAATGGATTACGCGTAAAAGTAATTACACTAAGTGATATTTACAATGAATTTAACACCGGTAATCAAGATATTGGTGCTATCAGAAATTTTATTCGCTATGTGTACAAAAATGCAATTACAACACCCCTTAAATACATATGCTTTTTCGGAGATGCTTCTTATGACATGAAATCCCGCGTTACTCCTAACCATAATTTCGTACCATCATACCATACTTTTTCTGGATATAGCCTAATATCATCTTATATTTCAGATGACTATTTTGGCATGTTAGACGATAATGAAGGTACTATGCTAAGTAGTGATAAATTAGACGTAGCCGTTGGAAGAATCATAGCATCCACAACCACAGAAGCCACCCAAATGGTAACCAAAGTACGTCAATATTATGAAAAAGAATCTTATGGAAAATGGCGAAATAAAATGGTAATTGTATCTGATGACGTTGATCAAGCATGGGAAAAAATATTGCAACAGGAATTAGATAATTTAGCCGATATTATTGTTGCCAACCATCCGTTCATTAATATGGTTAAACTACATGCAGATTCGTTTGCACAACAAAGTTCTGCCGGCAGTGAATTATACCCTGAACTAACACAATCTTTACTAAACAACATTGAACTAGGAAGTTTAGCTATTAATTATTTTGGTCATGGAGGAGAAGATGGTCTAGGTCATGAACGTTATTTTCAAAAAAATCATTCAGCATCCGTAACCAATATTTGTAGATACAATACCTTCATAACCATAACATGTGAATATACCCGATTCGACAATCCAAACCGTTTAACCGCAGGAGAGGCTCTATATCAAAACCCTACAGGAGGAGCCATCTCTTTATTGACAACAACAAGAGAAATTTACACTTTTGCAGGTATTGATATCAATGAAAGATTGAATAAATATTTATTCGATTACGCCAACACCGGATATGTATCTAACGCAGAGGCTTTACGTTTAGCAAAAAATGAAATTTCAAATGACTTACGTAGAGTAGTGTTTTCAATAGGAGATCCTGCTTTAAAATTAGCCATACCCAAACAAGAAGTTCGGTTAACTAAAATTAATGACGTTGCCATTACCAATCCCAATGTAGATGTCCTAGAAGCGTTAGACAGAGTAAAAATAACTGGAGAAGTTGTAGACGCTAATGGAAACCTACTTACAAATTACAACGGACTATTATCAACCGTTATATTTGATAAAAACCAAAACCGATCCACCCTAGGAAATGATGGTACAACAGATGCTAACGGATTAATCATTATGAATTATCAAACATTAGGGGAAAAAATATTTACAGGTCAAGCAACCGTAACCAATGGTGTTTTTGAATTTGAATTTGTAGTGCCACGAGATATTTTGATTCCCGTTGGAAATGGTCGAATTAGTTTTTATTCCAAAAAAGAAAATGAACTTATTGACCAAACAGGATACAACAATACCTTAAAAATAGGAGGCTTAAACGCAAATGCTCCTGCCGATAATTTACCTCCAGAAATTTTTGCTTGGATGAATGATGAAAGTTTCGTGTCTGGAGGAACGACTAATGAATCACCAGTATTATTATTAAAACTAACCGATGATAACGGAATCAACACCGCAAGTGGTATTGGGCATGATATTACCGCCATTTTAGATGGTGATGAAGCCAATCCTTTTGTTTTAAATGATTATTATGAAACCGAGCCTAATGATTTTACTAAAGGAAAAGTAAGCTATCAATTTAGAGATTTAGAAACAGGGTTACACACCTTAACCATAAAAGGATGGGATACCTATAATAACTCTGCCACAACAGAAATTCAATTTATAGTAGTTAATCAAAATGATGAGTTGGTATTGGAAAAAGTTTTAAATTACCCTAATCCGTTTGTAAATTATACCGAATTTTGGTTTAACCATAACAGCTCATCAGAATTAAATATTATGGTGCAAATTTACACCGTATCAGGTAAATTGATAAAAACAATTAAAGGAACATCAGCTTCCAGCAATAAATTTGATAAAACTTCGTTATCCAGAAGCATCTCTTGGGATGGTAGAGACGATTTTGGCGATAAAATTGGTAAAGGCGTCTACGTTTACAAGTTAAGCGTAAAAGACCCTTCTACTAATAAAACAACAGTTAAGTTCGAAAAGTTGGTGAAATTGTAATAAAAAATTATATTTGTATAAATTAAGAAAACATCTTTTAAATGAAAAAATATATTGTAGTAGCGTTGATAACACTTTTTGTAACAAAAATTAACGCCCAAAACATTGTTCCAAATGCAGCAGACAGCAGAG